>JAZRDI010000019.1:0-15682 GCA_045660185.1 Eubacteriales bacterium
TTTTCAGTGCTTTAAGAAATTTCTTTGTTGTTCAATTTTCAATGATCAAGTGATTGATGTTTAAAATCAATCTTGCGCTTCACGCGGAAATCTTGTCCCCTCGCAATTGCGCTTTACTATTCTATCACAATGTTTTTAAAATGTCAATAGTTTTTTGGGATTTTTTTAATATTTTTTATTGTTTCTTTTGTTTTACTAAAAATTGCACTATTTTATTCGTTTTTATAGTACAAAACGCACAACATTTTGCAAATAAAATGAATATGTGACAAAAAACAAAAAAATACAAACAAATTTATAAACGAAAATTCGTATATAATATATAAATGAAGGAAATGCAAAAATCGCTTACGTTTTGCTGTTTTTCATATCTTTATAGACTTACAAAAGGCATCTCCCTTAATTTGATATACAAAAATTGGCATAAATAAAGTGATAAAAAATCGGCAAAATAAAATCAGAGTCCAAGAGAAAGAGCCTGCAACAACGGTTCTAATCTTGCAGGCTCGATTAATATAGATTTTAAAAATTCAGGAGATTATTTCTTATGGCTAAGAATAATGAAAAAAAGGCAGCTCTTGAAAACTTCAAGATGCAGGCTGCAAGCGAAGTTGGCGTAAATCTTAAGCAGGGTTACAACGGTGACCTCACCTCCAAGCAGGCAGGTAGCGTTGGTGGACAGATGGTAAAGAAGATGGTTGAGTCTTACGAGAACAACCTTAAGGCTAACGGCTAATTTTAGCTAACCAATAATTATGGGGCTATCGGGCTATGCTCGGTAGCCTTTTTATTTTCGCTCAAGGCTACAATGCAAAAAAGATCTGTCAGCAAAACGCATGGCAGACCTTTTTTGTTTTTAGAGTTTTCTGTCAATACATTATTCCATATAAAATAAAAAAAACAATTAACAAGAAAACGATAAACCGTATATTATTAGTTTATGCTCAAATCCCATATTCCGTCGTTTTCCTCATACCAAGGAGTCTCGGTTCCGGGAGAGGTAGCAAGCACGTCGGAGGTGTTGATTTCTACAACCTCGATTTCGGGATTAGTGTAGTTTTTCATTGTTTCTACCTCTCTTATTTGTTCGTTACTGAAGCTCTGTAAGCTTCTGCGGATTTGCAGTAGTTATAAAGCTTCTCAACGAGGTTTATGAGGTTTGCATCATTCTCAAGCTCACTATCCGTAGTAACGAAATCGTAGTAGCTATTGATATGATAGCATCCACTCTCGGTGCCATTAGTGTACGTTATCTCATTTATCAACTGGTAAGCATATAGAGATACCTCTGCATAGTAATAAGTCTTTTCATCGACAGTAGTTGTTCCGACTGTATACTTAAGAGTTGTATTGCCTGACTTGAACGTATAATTATCTGCAGTTGCGCCGGCGGGAAGAATGAAGCGAATAGCAGGCTTTTCTTCAAGTACTATTACAACGCCATAAAGACCGTCATCTGCATCGGTATTACCTTCAACCTTAGCAAAGGTATTGTTGTAATCGCCAAGAATTTCGTCGATAACATTTACAACCTCCGTCTTGTTATCTGCGTCGAAGTAGATGTAAGCTGCCTTGATGTATGCAAGAACATCTTTAACAAGAGTCTTTTCCGTTGAGTTTGCATCGGATACGATAACTTTCTTCGAATACTTAGGAATGCTCATTGTCCAAGTTCCATTATAGTCCTTACCGTCAACTGTTATGGTCGCCTTAAGAACTACATTTCTTGCCGCCTCAGAAGCAACCATCGGAACTGCAATGTGATAATACTGATTTCCATCATCAAGTGTTACTATTTTCGCATTTGCATAAGTCTTTCCGTCAACGGTGAACGACTTAAGTATATCGCTTACGGGAACGTAAACGTTATAAACAAGCTCAGAGCCGAGAGTAATGCTTGTTTTGGGTGTAAAGGTAATACTACTAACTTCAACAGGTGTAAGTGCGTAAACAATCGTTGTTTCTGTTTCGGAAATCTTAACGAATTTAGCATTTCCGTTTCCGATAGAATAAGTGCCTGTAGGAGCTGTAGCATCTTTAGGAAGAGTAAGAGTTGCGTAATGGTTATTATCAGTTTTCGAGTACCTTATAACGTCCTGTCCTGCGGTGGTTCTGGCAACAAAGTCTGATTCGTTGAGTCCGATAAAGTTGCAGTTGATAAAGTCAACCGTGACCTTACTTCTGTCAGTTCCGCTATCCGGGGACCATTTTCCCAACATAAGAGAAGAATTGCTGGAGCGATTTGTTACCATATCTATTGTACAGTTGCTGTATTTGAGGTTGAAATCCGCTATAGCAGCCGTAGTACTTGCTATTCTTCCGAGAAGCGCAGGAGCATTAGCGCCTGCAGCGAATCCAATATAAACATTTTCAAAGTTGACATTAAGCGTTTTCGATGAATCAACATTGTATGTAGTGCCGCTTGCTATATAAAGTCCCGGATGCCTTTTAAGAAGTATTTTACCATTTATGAAGTTTATGGTACCGTTTGATGCTGCGCCGCCTGTACTTGTATTACCAAGGGATTCAAATGCTCCTAAACTATATCCGTTGAGGTCGACGGTGACTGTAGTGGCGATACTGCTGAGATTAGAAGGAAAACTCGTACCCTCATAATCACGAATTAGCAATATAACAACCTCTGACGCCGGAGAAGCTAGAGATATTTTCGTAAGGTCTATTGCCGCATTCATAACGTTGGGATAAGTACCGTACATATTGTAAAGAGAATAACTGCCGTCATTGTTTTTGATAAACAGCGCAAACGGATTAACACCGGCGGTTGCCATAGGAATTCTGCCATACTTAGTCATATAATCTTCAGAAAGCTCGTAAACCTTATAAATTCCTACTTTCTCATCGGTTTCAACCAATGTAACGGTTTTTCCGTTTTCACCGTTACGGTAGTTCGTACCATCGGGCTCTGCAAGATTCTGTCTCATAAGAATTCTCGTATATTCACCGTCCGAATTCTTTTTGAATGTAAGCGTGTCACCTGTGCCTTTCATTCCACAGTTCATCTTTGGAATATTATCTGTGATAACAGTACCGCCAATAATCTCTATATTGTAGTCGTTAGTATCCTGATCTTTCGTACCGCATTCAAGGGTTCCTATCACTGCTTCGCTGCGCGCATTTGTTACAAGATCAAAGGTACAATTCGTTGCTTTGACGTTTATATAAGCCTCGGTAGTGGAAGCAGGATTTCCTGTTCTTGATCTATCACTTACGAGAAGATCCATAAATTTATACGAAGCCGTTTGAGCTTCCGTTCCCGCAAGAAAGCTGAACATAACGTTATCTATGTTTACATCAAGTGTTTTAGGAACTGTATAATTTGCATAAACAGTACCATATATCACACCGTATTCACTAACCACGATACCACCATTCTTGATATTAACCGTAGTTTTGCTCTGAACGCCATCGACAACTCCGTCATCATCAAAATCTGTTCTGAAAAGAGTTACCGAGGGAGTAATTGTATGCCCATTAAGATCGAGCGTAAGCGTACCCTTAATATCGCATACGTTAGACGGGAAACTTCTATCTGCGCCTATTGATTCTCTAACGAAAATAACAACGTCGTCAGTAGTCCCAGTCGAAACGTGCAAAAGCTTTATTCCCTGTGTAAACGCATCTCCGCTCTTTGTCTTAGCACTGTCAAATGTGTATACACCGTCAATCTTTTTGAATATCGCATAAGGATATGCAGATGAATCCGAATACGCCTTTGGAATCGTTCCGTACGGAGTTTCAACGTCCGCATTCGCAGCAAGATAGTAAACGCCGTCTGCGCCCTTCAGGCTAAGTTCAACGTCATAACCATCATCAACTCCGACAAACGTGCCGGTGGTAGTGGTTCCTGAAATTTGGACTTGACCAAATTTTCCGTTTTCGCCCTTTACAAATGTAACACTATCACCGGTAGCACTCATAGTTGAAAGTTTCAACTGCGAAGCTGACTGAAGCAAGAACTCACAATCCAGGAACATTAAATGATAATCCATCGTACTTGTTTCTTTAGAGTCAGCCGTTTTGGTTTTGGCTTCACCTAACGTTGCGCTGTCAGGTGCATTGTTTACAAAATCGAGAGTACAACTCTCAAAATTCATATTTATAACTGCATTGAGAGTGCCGCTTCCGCTGTAAGCATTTGCGAGAAGTTTTGAATTAGTTCCGCCGGAATACTCTGCAAAACCGATAACAACGTCTGTAAAGTTGATGTTAATCGTTTTTTCTTGGCCGCCACTTTCGTAAGTTGTTCCTACAGCTCCATATACAAGACCGTGTTTCATAGTACGCAGAGTTCCATTGAATACGTTGACAGTTGCAATAGGACCGTTATTTTTTACGAGCTGAGTATTGAAAAAGCTACCTTGAACCTCTAATTTTTTTCCATTGAGATCAAGAGAAACAGTTCCGCATATTTGCGATGCATTGCTGGGAATACCGGTCTCTACGCTATCATTGAGCATAAGAACTACAGCTTCATCATAAGCAGTAGAAGAGCCGTTTGTAAGCTTTACAGAAGCTTCAAATGCAGATTTCCAAGAATTGTAGCTATTGCTAAATACATAAGACTCATTCTCGTTTCTTACGAACACTGCGAATGAATTTGAGCTGATAGTTGTTGGCAAATATCCGTATTTAGTTAGCGTTCTGGTTTCATTTGCATTTACAATACTTACAAATTTTTCGCCTATCATCTGTTGCGAAAGCGCATCATAATGCCACTGATCTTGTTGGACAGGCAATCTGTGCTCACCGGTAACCGGATCAACGAGATCGGTTGAGGTGTTTATCATAAACACGTTTTTGAGAGAGTTATCCGCGGCAACGTTATCCTGCGCCGTCTGAACTCTCGTGAGAGCAACGGGATATTCCATACCTACTGCAGGATGATTCGCTAAAATACGACCATACACAAAAGGAAGCTCACTGCAATTATATCCTGAAACATCACTAAGATCATTTCTCATGTCGGAAATAAGCGTTCTGAGAAGTTCCTCGTAACGCTCAATGGTAGTTCCGTCAACGAGAGTATCAGCCTCGCCCTGCATCCACCATATTCCCTTCAAATTTGGAGTATATCCTGCAGCAATAAGCTCTTCAAGTCCGGCTTGTACCTTAGCTATAAACGTAAGGTACAAGTCACCGGTTCTGTTTCCTAAAGTATTAAGATTATATTTTTCTATGTATGACGGAGGAGTCCACGTACCATGGGTAACGGACGGTGAGCTTGTGGTGTTATCATAAAGCGCCGTGTTTCCATAAGCAACCTTAATGATTGCGTTCTTATTGGTACTGCTATTCAATGCAGTAGCAATACCAATCTCAGGACCGGACTTTCCTGTGCTCGCCTGTCCGAACCCGGTCGGTGCAAACGAAGTTTCAGCGTTTTTGATATACCATACGTTTTCCGAGCCGGTCGTTAAAAGCGTTTTATCACTTGAATACGCTTCATCGGAAGGATATTCATCAACTATTCCATCTCCTATGGCATTGGATTGCCCTGCGATAAGCCAAACGTCAATAACCTCTCCTTCTTTTGCTTCGGGAAGTGTAGCGGTAGATGTAATAGCCGCTGATGGAATTGCAACGCAAATTACGCACGTTACCATCAGCATAATCATAAGGATAATCGTTAGAATTCTTTTTTTCATAAAACTTCTCCTTTCAACAGTATTTTTATTCAAACGAATAATTATTAAGCAAGAATTCTTCGATGGTATCGGCGATCTTTTTTGCTCCGTTATCGTTAGGGTGAATACCGTCGGAGAAATCCGAAGAATCCATTTCACAAAGCGCATTAAGATCTAAAGTCACAATACCGTAATACGTTGCAACCTCTACGATTGCATCGCAAAGCTCTCTTAACGTGTATCCGCAAGCATTTTCCTTGTTTTGATCCCAATCGCGAGTACCCGAAACGGAATTGTTCCAGCTTGTGATAACGGGGGTCATAAGGAATATCTTCGTATCGGTCTTGCCGAATCTTGCAACAAGATCCGCGCACATCTTATTGAGTGCTCCGTAAACGGTCGTGGTATCGGTGCTTCCGAACTCACCGAGCGAGTAGTATTTTGAGGTATCGTTGTTTCTGCACTGATCGAAATCGTTTATACCAAGCAAAATACCAACGTAGTCGGAATCAAGACTTATCTTTTGAATATCGTCGAGGCGAGACGTTCTGTGTCCGCCTGTGCACATTACCGTACCGGATATGCCCATATTAATCTCGGTCATACCGAGAGATGATGCAACCTGAGATGAATATCTGTTCGCAGTGCTCGATGCACCTACACCGTAGGTTATACTGTCTCCGAGGAAGGTTATGGTCTTGCCCGAGAGGTCTTTCCTCGTCAACGGATCCGTGACTAACGTATCGTACGTTCCTCTTTTGCAAAAATCTACGATAAGCGTTACGTCGGTAAGAGAATGGGGATGGTGATCCTTTCCCTCCTCCACGACGTAGGTTATATCGTGTCCGTTTGCCAAAGCATACTCGATAAGCCTTCCTGCGTTATCCTCGAAGGGTACCGTTGCATCCGAGTCACCCGCAACCACAAGAAGAGGGATGCCAAGAGCAACGAACTCCTCAAGCTTATCAATGGGACTTCCCTTAAAGCTTGCGAACTCCTCTTCGGTAAGACCGTAAGAGGCAAGCATTCCGCTGAATTCACCGGGGTTCTTGCTCTTCGTAGGCCATGTTTTAAGATCAAGTACGGGTGCATCAAGATAGATTTTATCTACGTATTCAGGGCACTCAAGAGCAAAGTTAAATGCGTAAAGACCGCCTCTGCTGAATCCAAAGAGGATACATTTATCGTCTAAATCGTATCTTTCTGTAACTTCATGATAGAAGCTTTCCATAAGACTTACAGACTCTGGGTTTCCGTACTTATTCGAAATCTGGTAGTAAACACGTGTATAACCGTCATCTAAAAGAGTGCGCTCCGCTTTATCGAACGCAGTAAAGAATTCGGTTTTCCATATCCACTTACCGTTAGGATTTGCAGGGCGAACAACCGTTGCGGTATAGCCGTTAAATTCAAAGGTTTCGGTTGTAACCGTGCTAAGTCTATCGTAGTAATCAAAAAGCTCATCAAACGCGCCAAGCTTGAAGAGGCGCTCGAATATAAGGTTTCCGATTATTGCGTAGCCTACCGCATTGGGATGGCAGGTATCGTTGATAAGAAGCTTCGTTACAGTACCGTTCGCAATATTATCCAAAACGGAAATTATTGCTTCTTCGGAGAAGCCTGCAAACTCATACGATTTTCTTGTTGAGTTAAGCGCATCACCCATATTGATGTAATGGTCGCCCCATCTCTGTGCGAGTGCATTTCTTACTTCGGTACGGCTTTCGTAGCTTCCCGAGGTGGTAGAGATTATGAGATAGTATTCCGGATTTCCGCAAGCCTTAAGAATTTCTTCCTGTTGCTTGATAAGCTCGTCGGTGCTGCTGTATCCGCCGTTCTCTCCCATAAAGATAATGCAAGTACGTCCATCGTAGAGATAAGATGCTTTAGTAACAACTCTCGCCCCGGAGACGAAGCTTAAGGTGTTTGTCTTACCGTCATCGCGAGTGAAGGTGTATTTGAGATATTTTGCATCGCAGGTTCTTATATCCGTGCCCGAAGGCGCATCGTCCGTCAAGCTAAGCGTAAGAGCGCCCGTAACCGATATTTCATTACCATTTGCGTCCTTACCAACTATGGTAACGGGGTTTACGTGAGCAGAACCGCCTTGACGAAGTATTCCCACTCTTCCGCCTGACGAATAATGCGTAAGAGGAACTGTAACTGCGCCCGAAGATATAGTCACAGCGCCGTTAAGATAGAGATAATATGTTTCCGTATCAGCTCTTGAAGCAATAGAAGAAGTAGCTTCACCGCCAACGCCTAAGCCGGCAACGTCTATACCGGAATAAATCCTATCAATTATGAGATTTTTTAACACGGTCACGTAGCTTCCGCCATTTTTTGAGCTTCCAAGAGCTTCAAGGTCAATTCCGTGCTGATTAGCATAAGTCACTTCGTTGTTAAATGCGCCTGCGGTTATCGAATCTCCCCAAGCAACTATATCTGAAAGGTATTTATCAACCGTATCGGCATCAATGCTCGAAGGAATCAATTTGTACACTACGTTAAATACGTTATTTTCGGAGTTAACCGTTTCCATAACGTATACGTCACGTGTGTAATAACCGTCAACAGAGGGTGAGAGAACGCTTATAGATTCACCCATTTTGTAGCGGTTCACGTAAGAGTCAGCTATTTTGTTTCCGGCTTCATCGACGTAATTGATTTGAACTGCAACGCTATTTCTGTAATCACGTGCGCTCTGGCAGTATTTCCAGAAGCGTTCAACGAGTGTAACGAGCTCTGCGTCACCCTCTTTAACCGCCCAATCGTAATAGCTTGCTATATGGTAGCTTCCAACGTATGCGCCACCGTAATAGCACTCTATCGATTCGCACATAGCGTATGCATAAACGGATATTTCAACAAACGTTCCGTTGCTGTCACTATTCGTTACGAAGGATTTAGTTGCTCCTCCGATTTTGAACGAACATTTCTCGACATTTTCGCCGTCATTAAGATAGAATCTTATAGCCGGAGTAGAGTCAAGATTAAAGGTAGCAGCTTTGAAGATGCTCGGCACGTCTGTGCTTCCCTCCTGCGTGTAGGGTGAAGTGATATCGTAATTTGCGCCGATGATTGAATCGATTGCGCTTATTACGCTTGCATCCGTTTTGAAGAATACGTATCCTGCTCTCACGTAAGAAAGAACGTCTCTTATTAAGTTTTTTTCTACGTCAGTTCCTTTTTCAATTGCTTTTTCGGAATACTCAGGAATGCTTATTGTAAAGGTTACCGATGCATTTACTTCATCCGATGAAACGTAAGCCGTAAGCTTGATTTCCCTGCCCGCCTCCGAAACAGGAAGAAGAATAGTCATTTTATAGCATTCTTCTCCATTCGACAAAATAACCTTTTTATCGTTCAAAATTTCAAGATTTCCGTAGTTTACACCGTCTAATGTAAACTTTTGCAGGTTTTTCGTGGGTAGATATACGTTTACAGAAAGCTCACTACCAAGCGTTATACTTGTTTTTGGAACGTAAGAAATAACGTTGTTCTTAACAGTTTCATAGTAAGCGCTCATTTCTGCGCTTCTTTCTGCTACCATTTCGGCATCGAGATCAAAATCGGAAAGATATGAATAGAATTTATTCATTTTTTCCTCGTGATCCTCTTCGCCAAAGGCAATCATATCAAGCTTCTCGTATATTTCAAGCATCGGTTTTCTGTCTGCAATATCCGCTGCTGTGGAACAAGTTATTTCATAAATAGATGCAGCGGGCTGACTTCCGTCATCAAATGCTCTTGTGTTATTAAATCCGATGCGTATTTTAGACGCCGACAAACCATAAAGATAGAATGACGTGTAAGATTTATCAACCGTCAAAGGTGTGTCCTCTACGATTCTCACCCATTCTCCGTTTATATAAAGCTCTATATAGGTTTTATTGCTTCTCGTTGCCTTCACACCGTTTATTAGATCTGTAGGATTTCTAAAATCGTAAATATTAAGGGTATAGAGCTGCTTAACCTTTTCAAGCTCTATTTCAAGAACGTATGCAGACGAGTTGTCAGAAAGTTCATATCTTGTGTTAAGCTGACCGTCGAAAGCATTCGTAAGCGGATTTGAAGCAGTAACATTTGAACCACACAAGGATGCCGATTTAACATTATCTTTGAATGCATTTGTTTCTGCACTCTCATCAATCGATTTCACGCCGGAACAGACTATTTCAAAAATTGAAATTCCTTTTTTTGTTCCACTTCCGTTATACGCGGTCATTCGAATTTTTTCGCCTTTTGCTCCTCCCAATGAAAACGTACTAGCACGACCGATACTTTCGTATACTCTATCCGACCACACAGGAGGAGATGCAGCATCTATAATAGTTACCCACTCTCCACAATAATACAATTCGATCGTGAACTCTGTTATTCTTGGCGTTCCACTATCGCAATAATCGTAAAGCTTAAAATCGTAAAGTTCATACAAAGAGCCCAAATCGCACTCAATAGTTACTTTAGAATACGTTTCATCGGCCAAAGCAAATCTACCTGTACCAGTCTTATAATCTTCGTCGTTCAGTTTATCATATCCATAAGATGAAGAATAGGGGTTTTTATCGCCTGTAAAGGTTTTATCTAAAAATACATTATCAATAACAGTTTTATCCAGCGACTCGTCCGGGATTTTCACACCGGAACATGTTATTTCAAACATAGTGATTCCCTGAGTATTGGTTTCCGGATTTTTACAAACTATCCTTAAGCCTTCTGCTGCAACGTAACCAAGTTTTATAGATATGTAAGAAAGCGACAGATTGCTGTCCTTATATTTATGAGACAAAACCTCGGATTTGTTATTAAGTCTTGCAGCTTCAATCCATTCTCCGGAAGATAATGCATAGACAATTATTTGCTCACCACATCTTGTTGCGGTAGTACTAGCTGTATAATCGTAAAGTCTTATTTCGGAAAGAAGGTAAGTAGAATCAAACCGAACACTTCCATCAACAAATGACGATGCAACGTCAGACGTAGCTAATCTGTAACTATGGTTATTAGTTGTTCCATCTGAATTTTTGTTATATTTTCCGTCAGTTAACTTTGCGTAAGTATAGGTTTTATATACTTGTTGAGCAGCTTCTTCTGTTGGGATTATTTCCAAGCCGTCTAACAAATTCGATGAGCATCCTACACTATTGTCCTGAGAAATCGATACTTCTGAATTATATTTATTGATTTCATAAAGCTCGGTCTCATCGTTAAGCAAATCGCTTACCAAGGATACTGCATATTTGTCAGTTTCTAGATAATATTCATAAACGATGATAGGATATTTTGTTTCGAGAACAAGATTATAATCCGTATCCCCAATAGCTTTTCTCCAAAGTCTATATGTTTTTGTATTATCTGAAGCCTTTATTATTATCTGAAGCTCTCCCGAAAGAAAAACATTCGCCTCATAACTAAGAAGTTCAGATTCAGTATCAATAGGATTCATATAACATATAGCGCCACAGCTCTCGTTATCCTCACCGTCACGTGCCTTTACCTTAAAGGTAAATCTTGAATTTATATTTTCTTCATCGGGCGTGTAAACGTAAGAATTAGATGTGGTAGATGTCAAAAGAGTGTAATCTGCATCGTTGTCGATAGCAACGTAAAGGTTATATCCCGCAACACCGGAAACCTTGCTCCAAGAAATACTTATAGGTCCAAGCACATCTCTTTCGGCGTTGATTTCGGATACGTTCTCAACCTCTGCGGGCACTGTAAAGCCCGAAATAATATATGTTTCACCCTTTTCGGTATCAAATGAAATAAGGTCCTTGCCGTCCGTGTCAAATTTAACCTTTTTGCCTGAAGCTGTGGTTACGGTTGCACTCGATATTCCGCTATAGAATATCGAAGCTCGCTCACCCGCATTCGAGGTGATATTGAACACCGTAGCAACGCTGTTTGACCACTTAGCAGAAACCTCAAAGTTGCCTCTTGCAACGAGACCTGTATAAGAGCCTGACTGCCAAGCAGAAGGAATAGCCGCCAAAGGCTCTATATATCCCTCGTGGCTCTGAAGAAGCATTTCGGTTATTCCCGCAGTTCCGCCAAAGTTACCGTCTATCTGGAACGGCGGGTGAAGATCCCAAAGATTTGTTGCAGTACAAGTTGTTAGAAGATTGTTGAGGAGTATGTACGATCTATCTCCATCTTTTGTTCTTGCCCAAAGATTAAGACGAAAGGCAATCCCCCATCCAGTAGTTTTATCTCCTCTTTCATTGAGTGTGACTTTTGCAGCATCAAGCCAGGCTTCAGTATTGGAATTGATTATGTTTCCGGGATAAAGTCCAACGAGCTGTGATGTATGTCTATGCTGAGGCTCGTCGCCTACAGAGCCGTAATAATCCTCTTCTCTGAATTCCTTTATCTGCCCAGAAAGGCCAACATTGATTGGGTCGTATTTATCAATTTGCTCAATAATTCTGTTGAGAATTGCATAATCTTCGCGCGATGTGTCGGTGATATCTATGCCAAGCTCTTTTGCTGCCGCGAGTGCATTATAATTGTTTACGTAAGCAAAGGTTTGGGCATAAGTAGTTCCGGTTGTATAATACCAAACACCATCAACATACATTTCAGGAGAATCACAATAGGAAACGAGATAGTGACCTTCTTCGTCAAGTTCAACTGTTTTCGTTATAAATCTTGCAGCATTAACAAGTATTTCGTACACATTCTCAAGTATAGCCTCGTCACGTGTATAATCGTAATACTCCCAGAAAAGTTGAGTGGTAAATCCAAGATTTCCCGCAGATCTGTCCTTTGCAACTTCGTTAGGAAAAGCTCCAACACCGATACACCAACCGTCTCCTCCATCTAACCCTTTTTTGCTCGAATTATATTGAGCTATGACGGCAGATGCATTTGCTTCTGCTGCGGGCATATAAGCATTTGCATATTCTACGTATGCAGAAAAAGTTTCCGCAAGATTAGAGTTAAATGCGTGCCAATAATTCATCTGAACATTTACGTTATGCCAATATCCCGAAGACCACGGAGCAAAATTGTATCTATTCCAAACGCCTTGAAGGTTGGCTGGAAGAGTTCCTTCACGAGAGGATGCTATAAGTAGATATCTTCCATATTGATAATAGAGCGTTTCAAGATACGTGCTATATTCACCGTTCTGGTACTTTTCCAAAAGCTCATCGGTGGTCAGTGCTGCATCTTCAATGCTTCCGAGATTAAGCGTTACTCTTGAGAAAAGCTCGCTGTAATCTGCTACGTGAGCATTCTTAAGGTCATTATAAGCCTCATCAAAACTCTTTCCGTTGATCTTATCAAGGATTGCGTTCATATCGCCCTCAACCTTAACTCTCGTATCTTCAATAGTCGTTTCAAAAGTAGGTTTGTTAGTATCTGATGCAGTAAATGTTTCGTTGGTAAGCTCATAATCGGTACCAAGAGTAACTAATATGTAAGCGCTTGTGGCTCCATTCACGACGATAGTTCCGTCAGTATCCGTGTGCGATATGCCCGCGGTATCGGTGTATGTATGCTGAGCGGTTGATGCGTTTACAATTCCTCCATTAGTATAAACACGATAGAGACCAAGAAAATCTATATCGTAATATCCCATTTTACCATAAAGCTCTATTTCACCTACACCGTCAGTGACCTTGGAGGTAACAGTACCTGTCTTAGAAGCTCCATCTCCCTCAAAAGCTGCGTACGTCTGTTCATAAGGAACGGTAGGTCGAAGCGTAAAGTTAAGTGCTCCAGAAGTGTCTGCATCAAGACGGATAACGAGAACCTTATCGGGATAAGATGTAAAATACTCTCGTGTGTAATTTACACCATTGTAAGTGTAACTAACTCCGGATATAGCCGTTTCAAGATCGAGCCAACGCGAATAATCACTCACCGCAGAATTTGTATGTCCAAAGTCAATATAGGTTTCTGAAAAATTATTAAGTCCACCAAGACTATGTCTTGTGCCATCTTCTTCATATCTGTAGTAAGGGTTGGCAAGGGTCTTTTCGGTTATTTGAATACGTTCGGTTTCGGTTCTTCCGAAAACATTAGCTCCAAAATAACCGTTTCCGATCGGGAGTGACCATCTCTCCCAACCGTCATCAACAGAAGCTTTTGGCCAGCTTGATGTAGTTTCATTCCCATAAGGTGCTTCTTCGTCATAATGTAAACGCAATGAAATGTTACCTCCTTCAATAATTTCACCAATCGTTTCTTGTGCATTTGCAGGTATCATAAAGCTGTAACAAGAAAACAGCAGTATGAGTATACAGATGATTGAAATTAGTTTTTTCTTCATTTGTAATTCTCCTTTTCTTAAATTTATTGTGCTAAAAATCAACTTTGTATTCTTTTAATTTAAACATCAATATAGTATGTTTTTAAAATAAAACGACCAACATAAAGCCACTATTGACATTTATCACTCTATATGATATACTAATTCAGCACATTAATTATACCATTTCGCTAATTATTTTGCTATGTTTATAATCATAAAATATTTGTAAGAAATCCACAGGGGTATACTATGAATCCATACTGCTTTATTTCATGCACCGGCAAAGCTAAGGTTCCTAACAAAGAAAAATGGATAAACAATATAGATGGAGGTATGAACAGACTTTATTACATTATTGATGGGGTCGGTGGATACTATCAGCAAGGTAAAAAGATTCAATTCAAGAAAAATCATTTGTATCTTCTTCCTGCATATAACGATTTCCCAACTTGGTCTTCTTATGAAAACGAAGAAAGCGTACTTAACCATTGCTTTGTTAATTTTGAGATTATACCTCCTATAATTACAAAAGATGTCATCGAATATAATCCTCATAACGATCCTATGGCTGAAATTGCATTCTCTATGTTTGATAAGATTTCAGAATCCGCAAAATGTAGAATGTACAATCTTAAAGAAGATGAAATATATTACCTCAAGTCAACTGTTATCTACTTGGTTAAAAAAATGATGACAGAATCCGAAGTAAAAACACTTGATGATAAAATTGTGATTTCTGCTCTTGAAAAAATGCATAAAAACATATCAAAAGATATTTCCATAAAAGAAATAGCAGATCAATCGTTTATGTCGTACTACGGTTTTATTCGCCGATTTAAAAACGCGTTGGGAATGACACCTTATACCTACTTGAAACAATTACGAATAAGGACTGCAAATGCTTTGCGTAACGAAGGTGCAACACTTGAAGAAGCAGCGGCAAAGTGCGGATACTCGGATTCTTCCACACTTGCACACGCAATTTCTAATGAAAAGCGTTTACCGATAATAAAATGAGCAAAACCGCAACATTCGCATTCAATATCATCAATACTTAACGGCTCTATTTTAATGTGCCTTTTGTTTACTCCGCAAAGAATATGTTTTCGAAAACATTTTTTCCGGAAGAAAAAATGCAATCCTCTATTTATCTGCACCTAAATACACAAAATAACGTTTCCCATACTAAGTACACAAAAGTACTTATAACATTAGCTTGAACTCGTATGTATGTACCACTTTATGCCCTTCCAATATTCTGCTCGTACGCTCGAAACTCAAAGTTCTTATGGGTTTCATCTTTAAAAAGATGGTTGAGTCTTATGAGAACAACCTCAAGGCTAACGGTTAATTTCGACTAATTAATACCTTTGGGCTATCGGGCTATGCTCGGTAGCCTTTCTTTGTGTTAGCATTCCCTGCTTCTAAGCAGGTAGGTTCTGTTGGCGGTCAGATACGTCGAATATAAACGTAAGCTTAATTGGTTATTGATTGATAATTTGCTCGATTTCTTCGTCACGCTTTTTGACAATACGTGTGTATTATCTGCAACGCCTTCCTTGAACTCGTTCAAATTCTCTAACCACTAACTGCGCAGCATCCTATCGGACAATTAATTTACATTTATATTCTTCCGAAGAAGATGGTTGAGAGCTACGAGAACTCTCTCAAAACTCAGGGCTAATTTAACTCGAAATTGATTCTTGTACACCTCATCCGTCAACCGAGTTGACACCTTCTCCCACTGGAGAAGGCACAAGCTGAGACTTACGAGAAC
>JAZRDI010000020.1:0-87732 GCA_045660185.1 Eubacteriales bacterium
TTTTTTCATTTCGTTTCCTCTCATTCTGCATTTTGAATTATGAATTCTGCATTATGCATTATTTTCCCATAACTTCGTTGCGATAGTTGGCTGCGCTTTCGGTGTACTTAATGAAGCACGCTACGAGGTTTTCGTGGTCTGCGCCTGCGGACTTATTAAGGAAGTCGGAGATATGATAGCTTCCGCCGTCACCATAGGTGATAGTTTCCGAGAGAACGTATGCATAAACGTCAAGCTCAACGTATGTGCCGTTTGCATCAGTGCCGCTTACCGTGTTAAGTTTTCTACCGTTTGCGTAGAAGGAAACGTTGGTGTCGGTAACGTAGAATCTAATCGAAGGTTTAGCTTCAAGATTAAGAGTAACTGCGGTTACGGGAGCAGCGGTATTGGTTGCACCACTTAACACGGGAGTGCCGTCGTAATCGCCTCCAATTACAAGAATGGAGTCAATAAGAGCGTTAACTCTTGCTATCTCTTCTTTGCTATTGAAGTCTGTGAAATAATTGTACGCTGCCTGAACGTATGCAAGAACGTCTTTTACAAGCGTCTTTTCAACTCTTGTTGCATTAGTATCACCTAAAACCTTTGTTGCATACTTGGGAATTGAGAATGTAAATTTTCCTACGGCATCAGTGCTATCAACGGAAAGATTTACCTCAAGCTTAAGTTCATTCGCAGCTTCTGCTGAACCGAGAGACGCAGTTACAAGATAATATTTATCTTCTCCAATCTCTATGATGTTTTCTCCGTAATTGTTTTCAGAATCATAAATTTTGCCGTCAAATGTAAACTTTTGTGTGTAATTTACAGGGACATAGACATTCATAACAAGCTCACTTGCAAGAGTAATGCTCATCTTTGGAGAGTAAGCTATGTCCGCCAAAGCCGCGGGCTTTAATCTATAAGTTGTGTTCCCGTCCGCCTCTGAAATCTTAACGAATACAAGCTCTCCGCCGTTTATGGTCTTTGCGGGAAGTTCAGCTCCGCCTATCATAGTAAAGGTTGTGTAGTTGCCGTTTTCCGTTTTTCCGAACTCAAGCTTGCTCGTACCGGTGCCATTCTTTGAAAGAGTAAAGCTCTCGCCGTTAAGAATAAACTCACCGCCGTTTACGGTTACGTTCGTGTGGATATAACTGTTACCGAGATTGAACCAAGTCATTCCGCTTGGGGCCTCAGAGAAATCAAAGGTACACTCGTTAAATATAACCTCGGGATTTGCTGCAACAGAATTCGAATATCCCGCAAGGAAATTCGTAGTATTAGAGGAGGCTATAAATTTAACGTTAGTAAACGTATGAACGTACTCTTTTTTAGTCATATCGTAAGCTCCGCTGCTGTTGCTCGCGCCAAACGATATTAACTGCTTTGCTCCCAGTTTGATGCTTCCGTTTATAACGGAAAATTCACTTCTGTATTCATATTCAGAGCCCCAAGGCTTGATGGTAGAGGGGAACAGTGCTCTGCTGTCGCTAACAGTCAAGGTATGACCGTCAAGGTCTATCACTATAGTTCCCTTCGTCTGCGCCATATTGTTATAAGTTTCATTTGATGCGAGCGCGTAATCGCTTCTCACCCAAATAATAGCCATATTAGGATCGTCACCATACGAGCCGTCGCTCCAAACGTTTGAAGCAAGATGGTTTTTTGCTCTATATATAGCGCCATCGTTGTCATATGAAGAAACACAGTCGAAAAGCGATGCATATGCTTTAAGGAATGTGCCGTCCTTCGAGAATACCGCGAAGGGATATTTGTTCGCATCTGCATATTCGCTCGTCATTCTGCCGTACTTAGTATCAAAGTATGTATTCATAAGATTAAAGCTAAAGTTATTAACAGATGCATTTGCGTAAACGTCCTTATCGGGAGTGGACGAAACTGTTGAAATATATTCAACACGAACGTTCTTTCCGTTGTTTGAGAAGTAAAGCATTGCAACCATTCCCGCCTTAGTGTCATACTTATACTGACCGTCACGGGACTGGGGATTTATAAGAATTTCGGTAACCGCGTTCGAATTACCGCCTTCCCTCTCGTTTTTAACAATATCCGAGGTGATTACGTGACCGCAAAGAACAAGAACCACGTTATCGTGCTTTTCTACGATTGTTTTCCATATCGCATCACCTGCGTCGGTAAGAGTCTTATCGTCATTAAGATAGCTATGAGTATTGATTATTACTCTGTAATCACTGTTTCTTTCAACAACGTCCTCTGCCCAAGCAAGCACCGCATCACTCGGAGTGTAATCAAGGAGAAGAAGCAAATACTTTTCAGTGCCTACGGTGAATTTCGTGTAAGCATTTAGAACGCTTCCTTCCTCAAAGAAGCAAGCAGAGTTATCTGCATAATCGGGATCTGTGAACTGCGATTTATATGCATCGTTTGCAAAATACTGATCGAAGTATCCCTCGTTATCGTGATTTCCTCTTACAACCGAGTAAGGAATCTTGCCGTCAAGACGGCTTATCTGGCTATATGCCCACGCCCATTCAGCAGCGGTATCATGAGAAGCACCCGTGGTGCTTCCGTTATAATTAACGTTATACTTATCTGTTATATCACCAAGTCCCATTACGTACTTAATGTTTTTCTTATCCTTATTTGCAAGTATCCAATCGTAAAGCAAATTAAGATGCGTGTTCTCGTTTTTAACACCGTCTATATACGCGGTATCCCAGCTTGTTATGTACTGTGTATCTCCAACAACGGCAAAGGAATAATCGTAGTTCTGCACATCCTCAACAGCGCCGCTTCCAAGAGTCCCCGTCCCCTTTGCGCCTATATGCTCGGGCAAAGGCGTGTATCCGTCAGCTGCCTTTTTCTTCAAATCGTATCCGTTTCCGCTGAGGTCATTTATGACGAGCGCATCTGAAGCTACCGTAGTAAGATCATAGTGCAAAATCATATTCACGTCAGAGGTTTTTACACCGTACTTATACGCAGATAAAATTTCCTCAGCACTTCTTACGTCTTTATATGCCGTAAAGCCTTTTACTGCTCCGCGGAAGTAATATGTATTCTTCGATCTGTTATCCGCGCCGAAAGCATAGGGCTGAAGAAGGTTATCCTTGTGGTAAGTTTTGCTATTTGCAACAGACTGCTTTTCCTCACCGTTAACGTAGCATACCACTCTGTCTGCTTCCTTAACTATAGCGAGGTGCATCCACTCACCGGTTCTAACGTCTATTTGATCAAATTTGACGGTAGATCTTCCTTCAAGACCGCCCGAGCTATTGCTCGCACCAAATACAAGTTGCGGATAGCCGCCTGCCAAAATTTCAAAAGATATGGTGCGGTTGGTATAGGTTTCATTTCCGTAATACGTGCTTGTTCCCGAACCGCCGTCATAGTTACTGAACAAATATCCTACTCTTTTATCATCCGCTATCGTTGTAGGAACCTTTATCCAAGTTTCAAACGAATATGGCGCGTCGGCAAGAGGATTTCTCATATGCCACTTATCAGCAGTGCTTGAGCTGCTGAAGGTGATACCGTCAGGCGATGATGACGCAAAAGCGCCTATCGTTGCCACTGCAAATAGCAAAGCAAGTATCATCAAAATTAAAATTCTTTTAAATGTCTTTTTCATAAATTCCTCCGTATTTATTTACTTGAGATACTATATCTCTATTTCAGTATATCATAAAAGTATTGACTTTTTTAGACAAATACTGTATAATAAAAGACAAAATAAGTCTATTTGGAGAATGTTATGCCGCTTGTTCAAAAATACAACTTCAGTATGACGGAATCCGTTCGAGCCACGTTCCACCACTCAAGATATAGAAAAGCTGTACACATCCATCAATTTGCAGAAATCGTATTCGTTTTAGAGGGGAAATTGCGCGTTACCGCAAACGGAAAACGAATCATCGCCAAAGCGGGAGATTTAATAATAGTTCCCCCCTATCAATCTCACGGCTTTTACACAGAAGATGGGAATGAGGTTAAGCTATGGATGTTTCTTTTTTCCGCCAATCTGCTTTCGGATATATCTATGAGCAACTATATGCATTATACGTACGAAAGCGCGGTGTTTACTCCCTCGAGTGAGCTAACCGAGTTTATAAAGCCGAAGTTTTTCGACACCAACGAGCAAAGAATTGAACCGAACGCTTCGAACACAAGAAAAATCAAAGCATTGCTATACGCCATCTTTGAAGAATACATATCCAACGTTCCAACCGTGGATGAACGTGCCAACACTAGCAACGTAGTGGCAGTGCTTATAAACTATCTTTCAAAAAACTTTTATCAAAACAAAACCATTTCCGAGGTTTCATCGGAAATAGGATATAGTGAGAGCTATATTTCGCACAATCTCAAAAAATCAATAGATTTAAGCTTCAGTGAATTGCGAAATTCATTCAGAGTTGACTATGCGAAAAACCTTCTCGCCAACGGAGAAATGAGTACCTTTTGCGTTGCCCTCGAATGCGGATTCAGTTGCCAAAGAACCTTTGACAGAGTCTTCAAAAAGCACACAGGTATAACCCCGCAAAAATATAAAGATTTACATTCTATATCCAAAAAATAAAAACGGTTCTATAATAAATGTTGAGGTAAATGCTCAACAAAAACAAAAAAAGACGAGCATAAAGATTAAAATCTGTTAGAAAGTAAGTACCACTAAACCTTCTAAGGAGATTAATCATTATGCTCGTTTCTAATTATACATATTAGTTCCGGGTGAGCGCACAAAAAACGGTTAATAAGCGTTTTTTGAAGCGAAGTCCCACGTACGCGAACGAGCAGAGTCGAGTATACGCAGACGATAGCTCGTGACACGGAAGTGGTCAGGAGAGCGCACAAAAAAACGGTTAATAAGCGTTTTTTGAAGCGAAGTCCCAAGAGCGCGAGTGAGCCGAGCCGAAGACTTGCGTAGGCGACAGCTCACGCATTCATCGAATATTGCCAGCTTGGAGATATTGGCTAATATATCAAGAACAAAATCAATTAGTACAAAGCAAACACCCAAGCGGCAAACACGCTAATGGTCGGGGGGATTAGTAATGTTACTAACCTATGTTTAACTCCCAAATACCATCTGACTCCTCATACCAAGGAGTTTCGGTTCCAGGTGAGCTTGTTATTATATCCGAAGCCATAACTTCTACAACTTCGATTTCGGGATTAATATATTTTTTCATAACTTTACCTCTTCGTTTTTAACTATTACTTTCCGATTACAGAAAGTCTGTAATTGTTCGCGCTCTCTACGTACTTAATGAAGCACGCTACGAGGTTTTCGTGGTCTGCGCCCGCAGAATTTTCGAGGAAGTTCGAAATATGATAGCTTCCGCCTTCACCGTAGGTAATTGTTCCTGCGAGAACGTATGCGTAAACGTCAAGCTCAACGTATGTGCCGTTATCATCAGTGCCTGATACTGTATCGAGCTTTTTGCCGTCGAGGTAGAATTCTACTTCGGTATCGGTTACGTAGAAGCGGATAGAGGGCTTATCGTTAAGGTTGAGAGTTACTGCAGTTACGGGAGCGACTGTTGCGGTAGCGCCTACAGAGGTAGGCTCACCGTTGTAATCTCCGCCTATTGCAAGCATAGAATCTATAAGAGCGTTCACTCTTGCAATTTCCTCTTCGCTATTGAAATCTACGAAGTAATTGTATGCCGCCTGAACGTATGCAAGAACGTCTTTTACAAGAGTCTTTTCAACGTCTTTTGCAGATGTATTGTTAAGAACCTTTTCAGCGTACTTGGGAATAGAAACAGTAAAGGTTGCGCTTGCGGTCTTTTCTCCGAGAGAAACCGTGGTTACAAGAGCCATATCCTTTGCTGCATCTGCAGACTCAAGAGCTACGCTGATAAGGTAATATTCCTTACCGTCTATAGCAACCTTTTTATCTTCCAATTCGGCAAGATTTTCGTAAGCTTCACCGTTAAATGTAAACTTTTGTGTGCTTTCAAGGGGAATATATACGTTCATCACAAGTTGGCTATAGAGAGTGATGCTGATTTTTGGGCTATAGTCAATATTGGAAATCTCAACGGGACGAGGTCTGTAGATATCATATTCTCCATCCTGACCAATCATCGCAAGGCTAACCTTTCCGCCGGATACTGTTTTAAACGAAGTGCTGTGCGCAGTATCACCTTTGAGGTACTTAAATACTGTATAATTTCCGCCCTCTTCCTTATCAAGATAGAAGGTTTCGCCGTAAATACCGGAAACCGCAGGCTTGTTATTAGCAAATATAATGCTTCCTCCGACAAGATAACCGTTTGCTTTAATAGTGGACGGCGAGCCGAATATCTGAGTAGCCTTTACGGAATTTGTAAGATCAATATTACAATTCTTGACTGTTACGTTATTATTAGTGAGCTTGATAGAGTATCCGGAAGTAGGCGCACCGAACATAACGACATAGCTGCCCTGCATATCAGCAGACTCGTCAATGCTAATATCAAGATCTTCAAGGGTAACGTAGAAGTTATGAACCTTTTCGGGATCGGTATTGGTATCATAACCCTCGGGCCATCTGGTATTAATAGCGGAGAATCTTACTATAGGATCCTGTCCTGCTATGATTTTACCGTTCTTCACGATAATATTGGTAGTATAGCCGGATGCAAAGGCTTCGCATCTGATAAGGGCGTCTGCGCTTCCGCCCTTGCCCATAGTTACGGTGAAGCCATTAAGATCGATAGTGATAGTTCCGTCAATCTTAGTCATGGACTGAGTTCCACCGGATTGCTTATCGGTATCAAAATTAAAGTCACGGCGGAGATAGATAACCGAGCCGTCACCCGCGGTACAAGCCGCTGCAGCAGCCTCAGTCGTGAAGAGCTTAGTACCAAACACGCACTTTCCGTCTTTATCAAATACTACCCAAGGATAGTTGGCTACGGAATAATACTTAGCAAGGATAATTCCGTAAGGAGTAATAAGAGTGGGTGACTGAAGCTCGTAAACGTCATAATCTCCGTCTGTACCAACCTTGAAATACTGAAGATCTTTAATTGAAGAAGCCGTTGCATCCTTAAGCGTTCCGGAAGATGCCGTTGTTCCTGCAGGAACTATAAGCTGAACGTATTTTCCATTCTCATTCTGTGATACTTTTAACGTAACGTAGGTTGAGGCTGTGTACGCAAACGAAGACAAATCATTTGCCTTTACCGTACTTCCTACAACGGTAACGTTAATGGGAAGATCTTTTGATGCGCCAAACAAGGGGCTAATTACGTTATCTGTTCCGTAATCTACATCACAATCCTTTACGATAAGGTTGCAGTTTGCCTTTACGCCCGAAGCGTTCGAGATTGAACTGTATGATATAACACCTCTTGAGTATGATGCAGTTCCTTCGGGAATAACAATATTAAGATTCTCAAATGTAACATTGAAGGTTTGAGGATTATCTGCACAACCTGCGAGATAAGCAGCGCTTGTTCTCGTTTCATCTCCCGCAGCGGAGAATCTGAGCATAGCGTTACTTGTTGTAATGTACTTTCCGTTTTTGAGAATTATGTTTGTAGTAGCGCCGAGTTTGTTTGCTTCTCCTTTGATGAAAGCGTCAACGCTGGTGTTGCTGGTATTGTCTACGGTGTAACCGTTAAGATCTATCGTAACAGTACCGTCGTGACGGCTTAAGGTTGAACGGAGATTAGTGTTGTTTGTGCCGCTTTGCTTTGTATTATAGTTTGCGCGGAGCAAGATAACAGTATCAACACCTGCTGTAGAAGCAATGTTGGTAGCAGATACGTCAAGTTTAGTATAGTTTGCCCAAACCTTCGTTGCTCCAAGGAAGTTACCGTTTATATCAAAGATAACCCAAGGATAAGAAGATGCGGAAGCGTACTCGGTGGGAATCAATCCGTATTTCGTTGCAGTTCCCTCTGCAATCTTATACTCGATTGTTTCAGCGTTTGCTGCAACAAATTCAAATCCGCAAGCCTTACCGTCAGCATTCTTGAACGTATTTGTGGGATATTCTGCGGTAGCGGGAAGTATAAGCTTTGTATATTCGCCATCAGTGCCTGCGCCGAATGCAACGGTTGCTCCGCTTCCGCTAACCATCGTCATAAGCGAGGGGTTGTCAATTTTTATGCTTCCGCCAAGAAGCTGGGACTTAACCGCGATATTTCCGGTACGGAATATACCGAATGCGCCGGAATTGTTTCCAAAATCAAGATTACAATCCTTAACTATAAGCGTGGTATCACTAAGGTTAGGATGATTTCCGTCAAGGTTTTCATATGAATACAAGAGCGTATTTTCAAAGCCCGAGTATGCTTCGTCATACTTGATATTGAGTCCGTCGAAGGTCACTGTGAACTTCTGGGGATTTGCCGCATAGCCTTCAAGGTAAGCGGTAGAGGTTCTTTCTTCGTCCTTCGCGCCGGATACTCTTACGATAGGATCTTCACCCAAAATAACGGTTCCGTTAGTCATTACAACGTTTGTAACGTTTCCGAGAACGTGAGCCTCGCACTTGAGCATTCCGTCAAATCCACCGGACTTACCGCCCATGGTTATGGTGTTACCGCCAAGGTCGATAGTCATAGTTCCGTTAAGGTTGGAGAGATTGCTCTGACCGTTGCTCTCATTTGACATATCGTAATCACGTCTTACGAGAATTACAGATCCGTCACCTGCGTTTGCAGCAATGGATACGGCGCCCGTTGTGAAATGGTCATCTGCGGCGATAAACTCACCGTTTTTGAAAATAGCGAAGGGATAGTCGCCTGCTTCATAATACTCACCGGGAATCGTTCCATATTCGGTAACTACGTCCTCTGCGCTTGCGGTAATCATAAATCTTACGTTACTCGCGGGCATTGAGTCAATCGTATATTTTCCGTCTGTAAGCTCAATAGCCACAGGTTCGGAATCACCTACCTGCATAGTGAGATTCGTAATGCTATATCCGTCAGCCGTCTTAAACGTAACATTAACGCTATCACCTGCAGTGTACATACCGGTATTAATTCCTGCATATCGTCCGTCTGCATATACAAGATATTTGTTTTCTGCTTTAAGTACGTTTGCAATGAACTGCTCACCGAGATACATCTGTGTTTCGGTGTTGTAATGCCAAGAATCGTACTGATAATATTTATAAGAATTTTTCGCATCTACAATAGAAACGTTCGCGCGTTTGCCCGAAACTGCAACCTGAGCCGCGTTTACTATTTCAACCTTGTCCTGCTGAGCCTGTTCGGTATTCGCGGGATTGCGGTTGATTTTACCGATAACGAAGGGCATAGGATCTTCACCTTTAAGAGATGCATCGTTTGCTATTTTGGCAATATCACTTCTCATATCGTCAACAAGATAGGTAAGAAGCTTTTCGTATTCGGGAGCCCAATCGTTTTCAAGAGTTGTTTCCGCTTCGCCCTGCATCCACCAAAGTCCCTTGATTACGGGAGTATAACCCTCTGCTACAAGAAGAGCAAGTCCTTCTTCGAGAGTGTTCATAAACTCTTCGTAGTAATCGCCTACCTTGGTCCATTTTGCGTTAATGTCATTAGTTGTGTCATCATCGTTCTGAACCGCATCTATGTACGAAGGTGAGGTCCACGTTGTGCCGTTAAACGGATGAAGCTTCGTTCCGCCAACGGCGTACTTGATAACCGCATGCATTTCGCCGGAGTTACCGAGAGCCGACGCTATACCGATCTCTGCGCCAACGCAATTTTTGTCTTTACCCATTCCGACTTTTACAGGAGTAAATTCGGTCTGCGCTTGAGCTGCAAGTCTGCCGTAAGCAATAACGTTGTCAAATCCCTCGGTAAAACGAGAGTCGGTTTTGTTATCCTCGGGAATTTCTTCACCGTAGCCAACCGCATTCGACTGTCCTGCGATAAGCCAAACTTGAATTTCGCCCTTGCTTTCGGGCGTGTCTTGGCTCTCTGCTGCGAATATGCTTACTGCGCCAATGATGCAAAATGCAAGCGCGATGCACAAAACCGCATACAGAATTCTTTTGTTCTTTTTCATAATATCCTCCTTATTACATAAAAATATATTTATCATAATTTTATAGTATTAGGCTAAAGTTTTCAATACAAAAAAATTATATACCTCACTTGATTTTTTTGTACTTTAAGATTATCTTTTACAAAATAGTGCATTTGTTTTTGTGCAATATTAACATTTTATGCGTTTTTCGATGGCAAATTCATCGGTTTTATCCCTTTTTGATTCCAAACAGCAACACTCATAAACCGCACAAAAAACTAACAAAAGGTTAGGTTTTGTATTAGACCTGTAATCTCAGAGCGATATGAGCCTGAATTACATTATAAAATCCGCTATTTTAAAACTCTATTTTACCTCATAATTGTATCAACTTAATCTCGAATGCACAATGAAGAAAACGAACAATTTGCAGTTTTCACTCATAAAAAAATCCCCCGACAAGCAATAGCCCTCGGAGGATTTCTTTATTCAAATATTAGTTATTCTTCGTAGCGTTACGCGCCGAAAGATACTTGATGAGAACAACTGCGCCTGCGAAGAGAGCAAGTGCGGTTACCCACATGATAAGGCAGCTTACAACGCCGCCAAGAGATGCGCAAGCACCGCCAACGAGATATGCAACTACGCCTACGCCCGCTACCAAGCCTGCGTAAGGAAGCTGGGTGTTTACGTGGTCAACGTGGTTGCAGTTAGCGCCTGCAGATGCAAGAATCGTGGTATCGGAAATGGGAGAAACGTGGTCGCCGAATACCGCGCCGCCAAGCGTTGCGGAAACGGTCATAAGAGTGAGAGCTCCCGAACCGCCGAGAATGGTTACTGCGATAGGAACAAGAACTCCAAACGTACCCCAAGAAGTACCTGTGGAGAACGCGATAGCGCCTGCAAGGATGAAGAAGATTGCGGGGAACAAGAACGTGGGGAAGGAGCTATTGCTGATGTTTGTTTCAACAAATGCCTGAGCGTCAAGATAACCGCCCTTTGCGCCCATGATACCCGAAATGCTCCATGCAAACGTAAGAATGAGGATCGCGGGAACCATTGCCTTGAAGCCCTGAGTGAAGCTTCCTGTAACTTCCTTGAAGGAAACAACGTTGGTAAGTATGTAATAAACGGAAATAACTATAAGAGCAAACGTAGAACCGATTGCAAGTGACATTCCCGCATCACAGTTAGAGAACGCATCAATAAGCTTAGTTTCGGGGAATCCGCCGGTGTAAAGCATACCTGCGATACAGAAGACGATAAGCACAACAACGGGAACAACGAGATGACGAACCTTACCGTTGGGGTTAGAAACAACCTCTTCGGAGCTTTCCTCTGCGTTTTCTATACCTGCGTGCAAATCACCTGTTGTTTCTGCTACGAGGTCATTGTTCTTCATCTTACCGAAATCGAAGTTGAAGTAGCAAAGAGCGAATACCATAATGATTGAAAGAATAGCGTAAACGTTGAAAGGAATGGTGCTTATGAATACCATAAGACCGTCACCCTCAAGCTCGCCCGCAACTGCTGCTGCCCAGCTCGAAATGGGGGCAATAATGCACACGGGTGCTGCTGTCGAGTCAATCAAGTACGCAAGTTTTGCTCTTGAAATCTTGAACTTATCGGTTACGGGACGCATAACCGAACCAACTGTGAGACAGTTGAAATAATCGTCTACAAAGATAAGGCATCCAAGACCTGCGGTAGCTGCAAGCGCTCCGCTCTTCGTTTTGATTTTTCTGCCTGCCCAATCACCGTAAGCCTTTGCTCCGCCTGACTTCTGCATAAGGACTACGATAATTCCGAGAACTACGAGGAATACGATAATAGGCGTATTTGCGCCTACCTTTTCGCTCATTACTTCAAAGAGCGTATACATTGCCTCTAAAGGATTACCGCCTGCGAACATCATTGCACCAACGAATATACCGAAGAACAAGGAAACATAAACCTGCTTCGTTACGAGCGCAAGAACGATAGCGATAATCGCGGGCGTAAACGCCCAAAATGATCCTACCATAATAAAACTCCTTTTTATTTTATTTTTTAAAGGTAGAAACATTTTAACACACCATTAACATTTTGTCAACATAAATTGGAAAATATTTGTTTTTTTCACTATTTCTCCGCTTTTCTCGTGGCGTTCTCTATTGACTTTTGGCGAATCTTGGTATAAAATAATACTGGGATAGTATATTTACACGTAAATTATAATGAATTCCAAATTTCTTTTATTCGAGAGGATGAAAAAATATGAAGTACACTGCATCAAAAAGAATAACATCGCTCATTTTAGCGGTGGTTATGGTATTTCTTTTGATACCAACCAGTATTTTTGCGGCTGTTTCCGAATCTCTTGCGGGGCTCGGAAGAAAAGAGCCTTCGGGCCCAAGCACGCTGAAATACATTTACACGAGAGAGGATCTTGAAAACGTCAGAAATGATCTTGACGCGACGTACATCTTGATGAACGATATAGATCTCTCGGGCAAGGATTGGACACCGATTGGTGACTTTGACGAGCCGTTCGTGGGAACGTTTCTTGGCGCGTGCAACACCATTTCGGGTATGACGATAAGCGCGCTTCCCGAAGCATCGTCTAACGAATGCTATTACATAGGTCTTTTCGGATACAATAATGGACAGATTCGTGACCTTAAGATAGAGGGCGTTGGAAGCATCCCCTCGGAAGCTATTGGCTCGTCATACTGCTACGCGGGCAATCTCGTTGGATATAACGGCGGCAAGATTATAGGTTGCTCGGACGATTTTAAGTATAAAGTTGACACGGATAACGCTCTTGACTTCGTTCTCGAAAAGAATGAGTTTATTTCTATTCGTGATTCTT
Source organism: Eubacteriales bacterium (assembly GCA_045660185.1). Taxonomy (GTDB): domain Bacteria; phylum Bacillota; class Clostridia; order Oscillospirales; family CAG-272; genus UBA1740. Next base: position 12,773 of record JAZRDI010000020.1, read on the forward strand.
ATGACGTTAACGATTGGATCGAGGATGATATAGCGACTTCTCCTGCAGTTGCGATAAACGGCGCGGCTATAAAAATCACGGGTAATCTTGCGGACAACAACACGAACAATCTCGACTTTACTATAACCGCAAACAGCGAAAGCGCATATAGCGCGCATTACATCTTCCTTGAGGATGCTAATATTAATAATTTCACGTTTACATCGGATAAACTTACGAAAGAAATTTACATAATAAGCCGTGGAGAATCTAACACGCTCCGCGCCAAAAACGAAAATACAGCCTTCAATCTTCCTAACTGTAACATAACCATTTTAGGCGATGCTCCGCTTTATATTTACGGTGGAAATGGTATAGACGGTGCTCTAAAAAACAAATATGATCCCATGGTGAACATTTACCCGAACGCCAAAGACGGTTCAAAAGGAGCACCAGCACTGGTATCAAAAAATCTTACAATTGCGGCAACAGCATCTATACATCTTTACGGAGGTAACGGCGGTAACGGTTTCAACGGTGGAGATGGTGAAGGTGCTTTCTTCTCAAATGGTAAGAGAGGCGGTAACGGCGGTAACGGCGCTTCTGCGATAGAGGCAGAAGGTGTATCTGCGTTTTCCCCCGTCTTTGCTCATTCCGGTAAAGGCGGTAACGGTGGTAACGGCGGTAACGGAATAGTAGCGAGCTGGATGAGTGGTCCCATTTATGGAGAAGGCGGTCGAGGCGGTGATGCGGCAAATGCGAATGCCGCAATATCTGCATCCACCATTTGCGGTAACGTGTATCAAATTTTGGGCGCAACCGGATCAAACGGAAAAGGCGGCATAAATACGCAAGATGCTTCAACTGCAAAAGACGGACTCTTTCCCACTCCGTACGCTAACTGGAAAGCTAAAGCCGAGATTGACGGCAAGGAATACTTCGTATATCAAACTCCTGACAGTGCGGACATTTCTTACGATGATGCAAAGGCGGCTCTTCCTGAGGGAGAGAAGCTTATTTCGATTAACAGCGCTGAAGAGCAGATAATTGCCGCAGAGCTTCAAAAATTAGTTGAAAATAGACACGCATGGATAGGTCTTCAAAGAAAAAGCGTAATTACAGGTAACGAAAGCGATGCTTACATTTGGGTATTCGCAGACGGCACAGAGTTCGAAGAAAACAACCCCGGCGTATATACAAACTGGGGCGAAGGAGAACCGAGCTTTGCAGAGTCGCAAGAGGTTTACGCTCACCTTAGCACGGACGGCTTATGGAATGACAATCTCAACACCTTCGTTAAGGCATATATAAGCGAAAAAGACGTTGAGTCAAAGACCGTGGAAAGTCCTGCGCTCTACTACGGAAAAACATACGGTTACTCCACCCCCGAAGCAACTATTGATTTATACTTTGACGATTTCACCAAATACGTTCCAAAATATTCTCAAAGCGAACTTACACCTTACGATAACGCTCTTTATTTATCCACTGCGGACAATCCTTACGCTATTTTGATAGGCAGACTTGACGCTTCGATTGCGGATTGCCAAATGCACGAGGACACGGAATTCATCTATTCCTATGCCTTTGCGAGCTGCGAAGCAATTAAAACTATTAAAATCCCCGACAACGTTAAAGGCATTGGAAAGTACGCGTTCTATAAATGCACGGCGCTGAAGGCTATAGAGCTATCGAAAAATCTTAAGACCATTGGCGACTACACATTCTACAGTTGCTCCGAATTGAAGGACCTCACACTTCCTGACTCGCTCACTCATTTCGGTATATACGCATTCAGTCATTGCTCTTCTCTTGAGAGTATTAAAATCCCTAAGGGAGTGACAAAAATATCCGATGCAGCGTTCGCAAACGATAAAAAGTTAACTTCTGTTTACATTCCAAGCACTGTAACCGAGATTGGAGACTCCGCATTCTATCAAGCCGAGAAGCTCGAGCGAGTTGAATTTGAAGGTCGCTCAAACGTAAAATCTATAGGAGCAACGGCATTTTTCAAAAACAGTTCACTCGAATATTTTGATTTCGGCGAGAGTCTTGAGGTGCTTTCCGACCGTTCGTTCTGCGGTTGTCTTTCTCTAAAGAACATTTATATCTCGAAGAACGTAAGAACCATTTATTCCAACACATTCTATCAATGCGGCGCAGTTGAAGAAATCGTGGTAAACCCCGAAAACCCCAAATACTCGTCCAAGGGTAACGCGCTTACGAACGTGCAAACAAAGATACTTATTCTCGGAAGCAGTACCACATCAATAAGAGAATCCGGCGCAGAAAGCATTAAGGATTACGCGTTCTACAACACGAAGTTCGAAAATGCTATAGAGATTCCGGAATATATAACTTACGATAAATACCCCTTCTATAACTGCAGCGGTGAAATTATACTTCTCGGTGAAAACCGCAATTTCATGTCTGAAGGAAGCACGACTTCCTCTGCATTCGTAAACTGTCAAAACGTTCGCTTCTATAAATATGCAAGCACTGTGATTCCGGATAACTATGTATCTTTTGAAATTATCACCGATGGACAGTGCGGCGAAAACGCTTATTACATCATCTACGATTCCGACCTTGACGTTGAGTCAAGCTCTGCGGCTACGCTCTTCATATACGGAAGCGGTGAAACGTACGATTACTCCGACGGAAGACCGACAATAGAAGAGGAAATCGCTCCTATATTCAACTCCTACAGAAATCTTCTCCTCTACACTGCCGAGATAGATAGCGGAATAACGAAAATCAATCCCAATCTCTTCAAAGGACTTACGAACATTACCACCATTCAGGTTGGCGAGAGCGTTGAGGGCATCACAAAGGACGCTTTCTTTATCAGTAACGGAATCCATTCTCTTGACGTTATCGCGTTCGAGGGAAGCTGCCCTTCTATTGATAAGGACGCTATCAGCTCAACGCGTAAGGTGCAGATAATTCGCGACACCAATGCTCTCGGCTGGGAGAAAAACGGATTGCCTTACGTTTGCTTCATTAAAGGCGCAGGTCTTTCTACCGAAATTCCCGATGAAGCGCATTACTATGAAATCGACGCGTCAAACGGACTTAGCTACGTTAACTCTGCGGGATACGATAAGTACGGACTTCATTACTCGGTAAACATCGAAAACAAGACCGCGACAGTTGAAGGCTTTGACCCCGACAAGAGCCTTGATAACGAGATTACGATACCCCTTCAAATTCTTCAAGGCGGAAACTTCTACAACGTAACCACAGTTAACTCCTTGAACCCCGAAAACTCAAAGGTTATACACAGAAATCTTACATTCACCATTAACACCGATTCAAACACTGCCGATTCATTGCACACGGGTATATCCGTAATAGGCAACGGCGCGTTTACAAGCTGTACGGCAGAGATTTACTTCGTCGGTAACGCTATCTCAACTCCCTCGAATGCATTCGCAGGCGGAAGCTACATCATAGTTAACGATGGCACAAGCGGTTGGATAGAGGTATTCGGCGGAGCTACAGTTTACAAATCAAACGTTCTTCAGGACAACAAGGATTCGAGTGGAATTTATTACACTGTTAATCTCGAAGACAAAACCGCGATGGTCGGTAAGAAGTCGAAGGTCGAGGATAACGCAGTCAACACATCGGGTGCAAAGGACATTTTGAACGTTAAAATTCCCAACTTCGTTACATATAACGGAGCGCCTTACAAGGTTACCTCGTTCGACAGATACGCATTTTATGGAAACAAAACTTTACAAACCATCGAGTTTGGAAGCTTTATAGGCGAGGGACAGACCGAAAACAATCCTGCAATTTGGGATTGCACATTCAGATCTACAGAGTCGCTTAAATCAATCAAAACCGAGAATAACCCATACTACTACACTGCGTTTGATATTCACACGGAGGGCATGCTTATGGGTAGTCCTCTCACCGACGAATCGGGCGTTGCAACTTATACAAGACTTATAAAATGCCCCGAGGACGCAAACTTTACGTCTGTTAACCTTTACAACAACGAAATCTGCACGATAACCGTTATTGAGAACTACGCGTTTGCCGGTCAGAAGCATATGACCGAGCTTGTAATCAACAATAACGTCACAGTTATCGGCTCTCACGCATTCTACAACACGAATCTCGAGCAAATTGTGGGTTCATATCAGTTCCACGATATTGGCGACTCGGCATTCGAGAACTCTAATATTTCCTCGATAACCTTCACCGAAGCACTTGCAACTATTGGCACAAGAGCTTTCTATAACACGAAGCTTACGGGCAGTATCGTGTTAAATTATAACACTGTATTTATAGGTGAAAAAGCGTTCGCAAGATGCGCGGGAATAACCGAATTCAAGTTCCGCGACTTCGCTTCGTCTGCCGATAAGAAGTCCACCTCTCACCTTAAGTACACCACCGACGATTACGGCGCGTTGTACAGTAACGGAGAGCTTGGATACAATCTTATGCAATTCCCTGCCTCTGCGGACGGACTTTCCGGTGAAAAGCTCTTCGTTTATGATATGACTAACGCAAGCATCCCCGTCACCTACTCGATTTCATCAGAAGCATTCTTCGGCGCATCCTACGTATCCGAAATCATTATGAACGACGCGACGGTAATCGTTGGAAGCGAGGCGTTCTCGAACTGTCCGAAGCTCTTGCGCGTTACAATCGGTAAATCATACTACGGAAGCAGTACCGACGAAAGCTACGGAATTTACAGCTACGATCTCTTCCGATTAAGCACCTCGCTTAAGTACATCGAGGTTCACCCCGAGAACAAGTATTTCGTTAACGATAGCAACGGAGTTCTCTATTCGAGAGATGCAAGCTCCGCCGAAAGAGCTATCGGCTCTACGCTTTACTGCTATCCCGCGGGTATTGACAGAGTAAGCTACACGATTCCCGCATCGGTTACCAAGATTTACGATTCCGCATTCTACGCAAACACTCATATCAAACAGATAACCGTAAGCTCCGAGGAATCGGTTTACGTTGGCTCTCGCGCATTCGGAGATTGCTCTTCTCTCGGCTCGGTATATTACGGAAGTAAAAACGTTCCCACGGCGGGAGAAAAGATTTACGATAACACGAGCGCGACACTCAAAACGCTTTACAAATCCGAATACAAAGCTCTCGGTTGGTCGGTATACGCATCAAATCCCACGGCTCTCTTCTCGGAAAGAAGCGTTGGCTCGTACGATATAGTTACCGACGTTCCGAACGATACTCTTAAAACAAACGATTATCTCGTTATATTCAAGGATTCCGAAAGCACTCCTCTCGAAGACGTTTCGGTCATAGTTACGGTTTATATGCTCACTACCGACCTCGAAAGCGGAGAAGACGTTTGGGTAGAGCATAAATTCTACCTCACAAGCGATGAGAACGGAAGAATAGCCTTTTCCACCCTTGCAGATGCTACAGGCGGTGAAGAAATCACTGTTCGCTCCGACGTTCATATGTACGCGGTAAAGGAAGGCTACTTCACTTACGACCGCGAGCTTGCGCTTGACGAGGAAATGCTTATTACTTATCTTACTCTTACAAAAGAACCCGACGTTTTCGGTGTTACTCTTGAGGGCAAGGATATTAACAGCCAAACCGCAAAGCTTAACCGCGCGGAATACAGCCAAACCTACGATTACACGGACGCAAACGGATTCACAACCCAAAAGACGTTATGGAAAAACGTAAAAATCAAGGTTTTGGGATTCTATGACACAGCGTATGGAAACCCCGTTTTCGAGCTTGTGCAAAACGGAGCGGTGATTCCCGTTCAATCTCTTGAAATTATTGGCTCGGAATGCACTTTCACCGTTTCTGCGGAATATCTTACCGACAACACTCCCCTTGAAGTCAGAATGACGGTTTACAAGGGCGGTGACGTTAATTCCGAGGATACTCTTTCAATAATCAAGATTCTCAACGTTAACGTATTCACCTTCTCAATAAGCTCCGAAGACGTAAATCTTGAAATGGACGATGCGAGCATTGATTTATCAGGCGCACCCGAGATTTTCCGGCAGCTCTTCGGTCAGGCAAGCTTTGATATTGAGCTTGGCAAAAACGTTTCACTCAGCACCGTTATCACCGATAGCACCGCAACCATAACGGTTACCGCCGAAAAGGACGATTTCCTCAAGGGCGTTAAAACCGATTATAAGAAAGGCTGGGAGCAGTCGGATGACAAGTACGGTCACTACTTCTTCCTCTATTCAGACGGAATTCTTACCTACGATATAAGATTTGCTCTTACCGATGTTAACGATTACGTATTCTATAAGGTTTACGTTTACGGCGGTTGGGATTACGATGACGTATTCCTTCAGGGTGACGAGGGTACTGTTTACGGCGGTCTTAACCTCAATAGCCTTGAGGCAAAAAGACAGGGACGCTCAAAGGTTACTATGCGCGCTCTTCAGCTTTATATGGAGCTCAGCGAATGGATATACGGTGAAATTGCTCTCGACGAAGATCAGGACCTTGTAAATTATATCTTCGAAAAGGCTCAAAACGGTTATTTCAAGACGGAAAACTGTAAGCTCACCAAGGAAAAATACGTTCCATCTGACGAATACGGAGATAAGTATTCGAGCACGAAGAAGCTCACTATGGGTCTCGAAGGTAAGATAGTCTTCGAATACGGAGAGGACCAAGCCTTTCACCTCGCTTCAAGCTCGCTTAAGGGATACCTTGAATTCTCCTACAAGCATCACTCCCAGATGGTAATAGGATTTATACCCGTTACTATGGACATCGAGGTTTCGCTCGGCGGAGATATAACTCTTAAGCTGAAATTTGATGACACCGAGGATGATGTCAAGCTTGACGAGCTCGCTCTCACTCTCAAAGCCGAAATCGAAGCAAACATCGGTTACGGCTGCGTTATAGCTTCTATCGGCGTTTACGGAAGCGCAGGTACGATATTCATTCTCGACATTCAACCCGATTTCATGGTAAGAGAATGGGAAGTGCACGGAAATCTCGGTGTTTACTACAAGATTCTCTGGCACAAAAAGACGTTCGAAATTTGGTCGGGCAAGCATTACATTATCAAAGACGGACTTTGGACTAAGTCGGCAAGTAAATCGTATAGCACAGCGTCACTCTATTTGGCAAACACGTATGAATTTACCGATGACTGCGATGAAAATGCTACAGTTATCAAAATAGGTGACGATTACTTCAAAATTTACTTCGAAAACGTTATAGGCGAAGGCTACGATGAATACAACTCAACGAAGCTTGTATATTCAAGATGGAATGAAGAAATCGGAGAATTCGATAACGATTACACCATCATTTGCGACAACGGCTTTGGCGATGCGGCATACTCCGTTTACGAAAAGGACGGAAAAATATACCTTGTATTCACAGAGCAAACAAAGAAGTTAAATGCAGAAACGGCACAAGATACTTACGCTGCGGCAGAGGGGCTTTCCCTCTATCTTATGGACATATCTTCGGGAATTGACGCAACGGCTCCCATTGAGATAGTAAACGGCGCCGAGCATAGCGATTATAAATATCTTGCTACCGCCGGAGAATATTTTGGAAGCTCAGTTGTTGCTTGGGCGGAAAACTCGGATAACAACATCTTCGGCGTTTCTCCCGAAAACCGCAGTGAGCAAATCGGCAGCGGCGCTAACGCTGAATACGAATACTACGTTTACGAAACGAGCGCAAACTCGCTTTGGCTCTCTGTCAACGGTACGGAAATTTGCGTACTCGACAACCTTTCTACAGTAATGGATATCGAAATCGCAAACGGTTACGTTTATTATATAATTGATAAAGACGGCGACCTTTCTGATAGCAGTGACTGCGCGCTCTACTCCTTACCTATCGCAAATGCAGCCGAAAGTGAGCCCACACTCGTTGCAGACGGTGTTGCTTTCGTTGATGCAAACGGCGGCAAGCTCACTTATTACAGTACCAACGAAAACGATTTAGGCCTTAAATCAACTGACGGCTCTATCACTCTCCCCACCGATAGCTCCTATTTGGATAACGGATATAAGACCGTTCTTGATGCTTACGGAAGAATTTCCGCTATACTCTTCACCGCAACGAAAACAGACAAGATAGATGAAGAAAATTCCATAAGCTACTCGGTTCTTTACGCGGTATTCCTTGAAGACGGCGTATGGGGTGAGCCTGTGGCAATTTATTCACCGAACGAGGCAGACGTTTATATTACCTCGTACGATGCAGAGCTTTCGGAAACCTCTCTTATACTCACTCTTCAGCTTAATGACAAAAACGGAAATTCTATTTCCCGCGATTACCCGAACTCTTACGATTTGGCGAAGATTTCGTTAGACTACACGTACGAAATTGACTACACTGCGCAAGCCGTTACATATACCGTAACCAACGGCGGCGCAACTAAAATCTCCGTCACAATAGCGGATGTAACAAAGGAAATCATTTCCGGTTGTTCGGAAGAATTTGTAATTGCTATGGCAGCTAAATCTACCGAACAAATTAACACAATTTACGCAGAATGTAAACCTTATGCTACAAATTCGACAGTTTATCACACTGTAAATACCGAATATGCAGATTTAAAGCCTCTTGCCAAACAGATAGTAATAGGCGAAAACAACTCAATGCTTATAGCTATCAGAAACTACGGAAATCACGTATCGGGCGCATCGAAGCTTTACGTTCTTCCCGGCACTGCAACGGGCGGAGAATCCAACGAGCTTGACGGAATAAATCAATCTATTCTTTCGGGCGCTATCGCGATAATTGATATTTCTCCCATTGATGCGGGAAGAATCGCGTACTACGAAATCTCGCTTGACGAAAGTTCACTTCCCACCGGAACAGGTATAATTTCTCTTTACGTTTGCGAAAACGAGAGCGGATATGAGCCTGACTCTTGCAAGAAGGACAATCTTTCCGCGTTCTATCTTTCCGAGGTTTCTCAAACCGTTACAGGCTCGTTTGCTCCCGGTGAGGAAAACTCCGAAATTTACGTAAGCGCTAACGATTTCTTTATCAACTCCAAAGACGGAATTATTGTTACAGCTTCACACGGTAAAGATGTTACTGCTACAATAACCTCTTCGCATCTTGCAGATTTCTATACTTCAACAAAAATATCAAGCTACTTTACCGAATTCGTTATCTCTCCTGCAAAACTTAACACGCTTGCGGCAGGAACGTACACGTTCACGGTTACCTTCACAGATTCCGAGGATAATAGCGAAAGCGTTTACTTCACGGTTAACGTTCGTTCTGCTTCTCTTCCCGAAGAGGAAAATATTAACGTTTCGTGGGTGGTTGACGGAGAAACCGTTGATTCAGGAACTGTCGTTAAGTACACAATTCCCTCAACAAACGCTGCTCCCACGAAGGCGGGTTACAAATTCATCGGTTGGGATTCCAACTCCGACGGAATTGCCGACGAAATAACCATTGTTACCGAAGACACAACCTACGTTGCAATATTCGAAAAAGCAACCGAAGTTCTCACTGTTAACTGGATAGTTTCTCCCGATGGCAGTGTTAAGGTAACAAAGAGCGTTCAATCGGGCGATATACCGCTTGCGCCTCTTTCGAATTACAACGGAATTACAATTCAAGGCTGGGATAAAGACGGTGACGGCATAGCTGATGAAATCGAAGCAATTGACGAAAACACCACATACGTTGCGGTTTACCTAAAGCTTTCGGGAAGCGTTTCAATTGATGGCTCAAGCACCGTAGGTCAAACTCTCGTAGCGAACACGGAAGCAATGACAAGCGGAAATAACTCGATTGATTTCGTTTGGTACGTTGGCAACGACGTTCACTACGGAAGCTCTTACAAAATCCTCGCTTCCGACGTCGGAAAGGAAATCTATCTTGCAGTAGTAGGAATCGGTGACTATATCGGTACGATTGTCTCCGAAACCAAAACAGTTTCCGCCCATGAGGGATACGTGCTTCATGTTTCTGCAAAGCCTGCAACTTGCGAACAAGACGGAAATATTGAGTACTGGTTCTGCGAAAGCTGCGGTTACTACTTCTCCGATGCGCTTTGCACCAAAACCGTCAACAAGAGCGATACGGTTATCAAAGCTCTTAATCATTCTTACACCGCTACGGTTACAGACCCGACTTGTACTGCGAACGGATATACCACACACGTTTGCCGTAATTGCTCGCACACATATACCGATAGCGAAGTTTCTAAACTTAATCACTCTTACAACTCCACAACAACCGCGCCCACTTGTACGGCAGACGGTTATACAACTCACACTTGCACTCGTTGCAATCACACCTACGTTGACGCACCCGTTGCTAAAACAGCTCACAATTACAAAACTACAGTGACTGCTCCCACTTGCACAACAGAGGGTTATACTACGTACGTTTGTGAGGATTGTAAAAACACTTACACAGATGACATCACGAAGAAGGTTAATCACGAATACACTTCAACGGTTATCTCTCCTACTTGCACGAGCGAGGGTTACACAACCCACGTTTGCAAGAACTGCCACTACACATACGTTGATACAAAAACCGACGCTATAGCTCATACTCCTTCCGATTGGATTATTGACATTGATGCCGACTGCACCAAGTCAGGAAGCAAGCACAAGGAATGCTCGGTTTGTCACACCTATCTTGAATACGCAGTAATTCCTACGGAAAGTCATGATATGAGTGAATGGATAGAAGTATCGGCTCCCACTTGCACGAGCGCGGGACAGGCAAAACAGACTTGCGGTAACTGCGATCACTTCAATCTCAAATCCATCGAGGCTCTTGATCACGATTTTGCGAATGACTATACTACGGACACTGCTCCAACATGCCATTCGTTCGGTCTTGAATCACGGCACTGCTCGCGTTGCGATGCTACAACAGCTTCTCGCAGCATTGAGATGACCGCACACGCTTATGATAATGGAAAGGTTACTCTTGAAGCTTCGGCAAGTAAGGAAGGCGTTAAAACTTACACTTGCTCTTGCGGTAACGTTAAGCTCGAGATGATTCCCAAGCTCACTCCAAAGGTTACCGAGGTATCCAACGAAAAGTGGACTTCTTGGTCAAAGAAGGATTCTGCGGTATTCCGTTCTAATGCGGCATTCGAAGACTTTGTCGAAGTCAAGATAAACGGCAAATCTCTCTCCCCAGAGTATTACACGCTCCGCGAGGGAAGCGTTGTCATCGAGATTTCAGGCGAATATCTTAAGACACTCAAGAACGGCGAATACACCGTTGAGATAGTTTCGACTACAGGTGTTGCTTCTTCAAATATGGTTATCAAGAAGAGCTTCGTCTCAAATCCTTGGGTATGGGGCACTGCTACTACTGCAGTAGCTCTCGGCGCTATAGCATTTGCAGTTCTCTTCATTCTCAAATCAAAAAAGAAAAAGAATGAGGAGTAATCCCAATTTCTCGCAAAACAACTAAAAGTTATGCGTAGCAGTCTAATAATACAAACTGCTACGCATAAACGAATAACAAAAAACGCTTGTGATATGCATTTTTTACTGCCGCATATCACAAGCGTTTTTGTGTTTTATTGATTATAATATATAAAATTTATTTTTATCAAAGCGTTCTTTTTTCTTTACAAAAATCCCAATATTTCTAACTATTGTTTGCAAAACAACACATTCTATTTAGATTCAAGTATTTATACTTGCTTTAGAGTTTAAAAACCACTTTCTACCGCTCGCCGCTTTCTTCTCTTTTCTCGGAGCAATTACACGTTGATTTGTTTGCTTTTCCGCAAGAAGATGCGTAGGGGCAACCGATGCATTTTTGACCTTTCTTTTTGGCTTTTATCAGATAAAAGAATGCCGAGCCTACAATCGAAGCTATTAATATTATTGCAATTACATCACCGATGCCCATAAAAGCAACTCCGTTCTAAATTATTATATAGATTAGTGCTTGAACGTGTTAAGTTTAAGCATTTGGTTCAAACGTCAAGTTTAAGCGTTAGATTCAAGCGTTAACAGTTTCCTTTTTGTTAGACTTTGCTTGGTTTGCAAGGTTTTTACGGTTAAACACCGCCAAAGCCGCGAAGCTTGCCACTATCGCCAAGACGATGCACCAACCAAGGATGGGCATCCAAAGCTTTGCAAAGCTGCCACCGGAAAAAATTGTTCCAAAGAAGAAAACTATAAATCCTATAGTATATCCCATAGATATTTGAAGTCCGATACCTGCAAAAAGCCATTTTTTGCTTTTAAGCTCGGCATTCATCGCACCTATCGCTGCAAAGCAAGGGGGCGAGAAAAGATTAAGCATAAGGAATGCAAGAGCCGCAGCTCCGCTAATACCAAAGGTTGCCGCAACCGCATTTGATGCTCCGTCCACCATAGAAAGCTCGTCAAGATTGAAGAGATTGGCTATACCGAAGCAAACCGCAAGAGTGCCAACAACGTTTTCTTTAGCGATAAATCCCGTTATCGTTGCCGCTGCGAGCTGCCACGCTACAACGCCTACTATGGGCGCAATAACGTATGCAAAAGGTGATGCGATGGTCGCGAGAATTGACGTATGAGCCATTCCCTCCTCTACCGTGTTAAAATTCCACGTGAAGTTTTGCATAAGATGCACTGCGAAATTACATACGAGAATAATAGTTCCCGCTTTAACTATGTATGCCCAACCGCGCTGGCACATAGCGCCTGCCGCTTTGGTGATACTCGGAACTTTGTATTCGGGAAGCTCCATAATAAAATACTTTGTTCTTCTCTTATAAGCCGTAACCGTGTTAATTATCAACGCTGCAACGAATATAACCGCTATACCCATAAAGTACATAGCCGCGCCGATCCAAGCCGAACCGCCAAAGAACGCTCCTGCAAAAAGAGAGATTACAGGAAGCTTTGCTCCGCAAGGCATAAAGGGTGCAAGAAGCGCAGTTGCGCGTCTTTCTCTTTCATCTCTTATGGTTCTGCTTGCCATAACACCGGGGATAGCACAACCCGTGCCGATTATAAACGGAATTACCGACTTGCCCGAGAGTCCTACTTTTTTGAATATGGGGTCAAGAACTACGGTAGCTCTTGCCATATATCCGCAGTCTTCAAGAAGCGCGATAAGGAAGTACATTACCATTACGAGCGGTAAAAATCCTACTATAGCTATAAATCCACCAACAATACCGTCAATCAAAATAGACACCCATATACTATCGGAGCCAATCGAATCTGCAAGAGCTTCTTGCCCTGATTCAAGCCAGCCTGTAAGAAGGTCGGCAAACCAAACCGTAGGTCCTGATTGGGATAGCCAAAAAACTACGAACATCACTGCTGCGAATATCGGTATTCCCGCCCAACGGTTAGTAAGGAAGGAATCTATCTTATCCTGAACGTTTTTGCGGTTAGTGAAAAACTTACGCCTTTCAACCGATTTAACTATTTCGTTAACGAACGCAAATCTCTTTCTGTCCGCTTGCTCTGCCAGACGCTTATCCGTTACATCAAACGGCTTTTCGACATAAGGGGCAATTTGTGTTTTTCCCACAACAGATACCGCAGCGCTAACAACCTCCGCAAGTCCCTCATTAGAGGTGGAAACGGTTTCAAAAACGGGGCAACCGAGTTTTTCGGAAAGCGATTTTATATTGATTTTAGTTTCTCTTTTTTTATTGACGTCAGATTTGTTTATCGCCACAACCATAGGTATTCCAAGCTCAAGAAGCTGTGTTGTAAAGAAAAGGCTTCTTGAAAGGTTTGTTCCGTCAACGATATTGATTATAACGTCGGGATTTTCTTCCTTGACGTAAGAGCTGGTTATGCTCTCCTCCGAGGTAAACGCAGACATTGAATATGCGCCCGGAAGGTCAACCGCAATAAGCTCATCTATGCCGCGCGCAATACTTTTTCTTATCGCGCGTTCTTTTTTATCTACGGTAACTCCCGCCCAGTTTCCAACTCTTTCGTTACTGCCGGTTAGGGCATTAAACATTGTTGTTTTTCCGCTGTTAGGATTGCCTGCCAAAGCAATTCTCATCAAAAAGTTCCTCCGATTTCTTTCCTTATACTATACTTTATTATATAAGGCGTTTTTGTCGCGTTTATTACGTTTTTTAAGGGAAAACACAAAAACATATCGTTCTCCAAAACGCAAAAGCAGTCGGTTAGCATAGGCTAACCGAAGGCCGTATTTAAAAGGACTTTCATCCTTTAATTTAAAATATTCCACACCAATCTCGCTTATGGCGAATTAGCAAATCTCAATAGCCTCCGCGAGCTGACGGTCGATACTGTATCTGCCATCCTTCACGGCTATAACTGCGCCGCTGCGTCTTCTTTTTATCACAGTTATCGGCTCTCCGCTATAGCAACCGAGAGAGAAAAGAAAGGAATTTAGTTCCTCATCATCAATATTTACATTTTTAACGGTATATTCTATACCCTCTTCAGCTATGTTTAAATTCATCTAGAACCTCGCAGATACTGATATATTCTACAGTTAGCATATGCTAACCACAGTAAAAATTATACAACATTTTCCTTCTTTTGTCAAGCATTTCAATGTTTTTTTTGAACTTTCATCATTTCTTTTAATTTTTCCCGACATTTTTCTCTCTCTATGCGCAATTTGAACAACAAAAGTGCTTGCATAAAGGATATATTTTGAATTTCGACGGCAAATCAAGGATTTGCTAACAAATTTCATTTTGAATTTTGTCGATTTATGTTGAAATGAGTATAGGAAAAAGAAGATATATCAAACGATGCGGTAATCGCTCATCCAAGATAAGATACTTCAGCGTTAGGCAATACGCGCCAAAATAAAACGGGCAGAGGCAACTTTTAGAGCACCTCTGCCCGCCTTAATTAAGGCGAATATTTATTTAATTTTAAGACAAATATTCGTTCGAATAACGCTTAACTATTAAGCCTTATCCCTTTGTTGCAATAACGAGGATAGGTCCAAAGTTATCACTTGAAAACCATCTTACGCGAAGCTCGTAGGTCTTTCCTGCTTCGAGAGTGTAAGTGATAAAGAACTGGTTATCTCTATAGTCATCGTTAGCTGCCAACAGATTTCCGTTTTCATCGTAAAGATAACCGTAGGTATCGCGGCTGCCGGTGTAACCTGCTTCAGCATCAGACGTAAACGTCCAAACTGCAGTTTCGGTAGCGATAACCTTGATGGTAACGGTTTCGTCGGCATAAACCATCTTTGTGAATGCCGCGCTATCGCTGATCTCGGTAACTTCAGGCTCTTCATCGGTAAATACTATCGCATAATCGTCACTTCCGTCTGCTCCTACGGGAACGAAGGTGAACATTACGTTATAAGTACCCTCTGCATAGCCAAGAGCCTCTGCCATTGCGAGAATTTCTGCCTTGCTTATAGCAAACGCTCTGATTCCATCCATCTCGATAATTTCAATGTCGATGAATTCGTCATATCCATCCTCGAAGAGCAAGGAAACGTAGTACATAAACTTAACGCTGCCGCGATTCCAGTATCCAAGAACGTAGTATTCGTCGTTACCGTACTTAGAGGTAAGATCCTCAATTACGATTTCACCGCTTGCTCCGTTAGCATTCTCAAGACCGCAGTATCTGCAGATGTAATGAGAATCACCAAGCTGATACCAGCTATGAGCGATGGGTGATATAACACCCTCGCGGATATGCTGCTCGCAAACAGGACACTTGTGAGCGTAAGCTCCATCCTGTGTACAAGTTGAAGGTTTAAGCGTTATGTAATTGTACGAACCGGGGTGACAGCTTGTGAATCCATACTCAACTCTATCGCCGTTGCTATTCGTGTAAACGTAGCTTCTCTGGCATCCGTTTGTGAAGTCATAGGTATAATCTCTGCGCTCCCACGACTCGTTAGCGGCGCCGTAATTGCTGATATTGTAGTAGTAAAGCTCAAACGTGTGTCCCTTATATACAACGAATGCTTCTTCGCGCTTCCAATCACTACTGCTTGTGGAAGTGTAGGTAGTAGTGCGAACGTAAGCATAATCTCCGAAGGGTGCTACGTAATTGAAGTCATATTCATAGAGATACTGATATTCACTTACAGTTCCGTCTCCACGCACAACCTTTTCACGCTCAAGAGTTCTGTAAGTGTTATAACTTCCGTTAGGATACTTGTGATAAATAGTCTCGCGAGAGTATTCAACAAACTTGTTTTGACCATTGTTAAGCTTATTCTCATAAATGAGCTCGTATTTGCTTTCCCATTCATATCCATCGGCTGCTTTAGTATAGTACCAAGTCTGGCTGTAGTATGTTCCGCAATCGGGACATTCATAAACAGTTTCGCTCTTTCTGTTATTAGCATCAATCTGCTCGCTAACCGTAGTTGATACGTAAGGATGGTAAATCTGTTCGTCACCGTAAGCAAACGTAATCTCAAGAAGACAGGTATCTGTTTCGGGATTATATCCTATCTGCCACGTCTGATGCCACTGAGCCGCGCACTTTCCGGCAACCTTAAGCGCGTATTCTGCGTAACGAATCTTGAATGCGCACTGAGGATCGGTTACAGAGCACGTATAGATATACGAGTTAGTGGAGTAGTAGAAGTAAGGATAACTACTATGTACGTTGAGAGCATCGGAAATCCAGTTATTGCACCACTTTTGATCACGGTTGCAAAGCATTTCATCCATGCTTATGCTATGAGAATATCCGCAAAGACAAGACTTTTCAACGAGATATCCCTTACACTCTGCGCCGTACTGATAAAGATCGTAACGGTTGATCTCAAATTGAGTATGGCTGTACGTGTTGCTTGTATAAGAATACGTACAATCCTTACAAGCGTAGGTAAGAATTACACCGTCATTACAATCGGTAGCGCCCTCCATAAATGCGCCCGTCACTTTATAATCGTGAGCATCCTGCATTGTGGTGTACTCTGTCAAGGTTACGGGATTTGCTCCAACTACAGCGGAAATGCTATAGTAGGTTACAGACTTACATATACTCTTATCGCGAACAGTGTACTTATCCTCTTGGATTCTCATGTCGCAAGTGTTGCAAGTATAAAGTCTTACGTAATGCAAAATGCCGTTATCGTCCAAGTAAGTGCTATCGGCAGAGCTTGCGGTGTC
Source organism: Eubacteriales bacterium (assembly GCA_045660185.1). Lineage (GTDB taxonomy): Bacteria > Bacillota > Clostridia > Oscillospirales > CAG-272 > UBA1740. Next base: position 29,799 of record JAZRDI010000020.1, read on the forward strand.
ACACAAGTTTGCACTCCAGCTCTTGTTTTGTCCGCATGGGCAAGAACGAACGTAATAAGTGCCTCTGCAAGCGCCGTATGCAGTTAAGTCATACTGCTCAACGATGAAGTTTTCGTGGTAAGTTCTGTGGTTTCTGTAATTATATCCACAATCTTTACAGGTGTAGGTTACGTATACACCGTCAGTACAGCTCGTTCCCTGCAATTCGAACGAATAATTGTAAGTATGTGAGCTGTTATTGCTTACTTCCTGATGATGATATACTTCAACACCGTTTACATAGAATACGTTATGATAAATGTTCTTATACTGGCAATTAGCATCCTTTTCGGTTGTTTCGGTCCAGTAGTGTCTCCAAGCGCCGCACTTTGTACATTCATAAATCTGTACGCCTTCAGCTGTGGTTTCCTTGCGGCTCCAGCTACAATTGTAGCCCCAATAACCGCCGGTAATCTCACCGCAGTACTGGCAAACGTACATATATCCGTATCCGCCGTTACACATTCCGAGATTAACGAATTCAACGCGCTCTTCTGCGGTATAGTGTCCGCTGAATGTATCATTATAACTATATCCGCAATCCTTACAAGTGACGGTTACCTTTCCGCCTTCAGCACAGGTAGTGCCGTTCATTTCGAAGGTATACTCATAATTGTGAGCATCATAGTAGCTCGGAGACTGGAGATGATATACCTCCTCGCCGTTTACGTAGAAGCTATTATGAGAAATAACCTTGTACTGACAGTTAGCGTCTTTTTCGGTTGTTTCGCTCCATGCGTATCTCCAAGCGCCGCACTTCGTACACTCGTAAATCTTAACGCCTGCATCTGTTGTTTCCTTATGGCTCCAACTACAATTGTAGCTCCAGTAACCGCTTGTGATTTCACCGCAGCACTGACAAACGTACATATAAGCGTATCCGCCCTTGCACATTCCAAGGTCAACAAACTCTACGCGCTGCTGAGTCGTGTAGTGACCGTTGAAGTTGCTATCATAGCTATATCCGCAATCCTCACAGGTAACGGTTACAGTTCCGCCCTCCTGACAAGTTGCGCCATTCATATTGAAGCTATAGCCATATACGTGAGCCTCGTTGCGATTTACATTTTGGTGATGATATACTTCAACGCCGCCCACATAGTATACTTTGTGGTAAACAGTCTTGTACTGGCAGTTAGCGTCCTTTTCGGTTTTTTCAGTCCAAATATGTCTGATTGCACCGCAATTTGAACATTCGTAAACATCAACGCCTGCATCTGTGGTTTCCTTGTGATTCCAGCTGCACCTTTCGTTAGTGCCGCCGCTTGTAATCTCACCGCAGCAACGGCAAACGTACATATAACCGTATCCGTTTTCACACATACCAAGGTCAACGAAATTAACCTTCTCATACGCAGTATAGTGACCGCTGAAATATTCATTATAGCTATATCCGCAATCCTCACAGGTAAGGGTTACAGTTCCGCCCTCCTGACAAGTTGCGCCATTCATATTAAAGCTATAGCCATATACGTGAGCCTCGTTGCGATTTACATTTTGGTGGTGATATACTTCTACACCGCCAACGTAGAATACGTTGTGCTCAATATACTTGAAGCTGCAGTTAGCATCCTTTGCGGTGGTTTCATTCCAATAGTGTTTAACAACACCACACTTTGTACATTCATAAATCTGTACACCTGCATCTGTAGTTTCCTTGTGATTCCAGTTGCACCAGCTGATATTCATACCGCCGCTTGTAATTTCACCGCAGCAACGGCAAATATACATGTAAGCATAGCAGTTGTTGCACATTCCGAAATCAGAGAACTCTACGCGCTCTTCTGCTGTGAAATGACCGCTGAAGTATTCGTTATAGCTATATCCGCAAGCCTTACAGGTACGAGTTACAGTTCCGCCCTCCTGACAGGTTGCGCCGTTCATTACGAAGCTATATTCGTAGTCATGAGAAGTAGAGGTACTTGTACGCATATGGTGATATACCTCAACGCCGCTCATATAATAAACGTTATGATAAATGTTCTTATAGCTGCAGTTCGCATCCTTTTCTGTCTTTTCAGTCCAAGTATGTCTGATTGCACCGCAATTTGAACATTCGTAAACATCAACGCCTGCCTCGGTAGTTTCCTTATGGCTCCAGTTGCAAGAATAGTGATCGGTATAACCGTAATTACTCCAACCGCAGCACTGGCAAACGCTCATATAAGCATAGCCGCCGCACATTCCAAGATTAACGAACTCAACGCGCTCTTCTGCGGTATAGTGTCCGCTGAATATAGTATCGTAGGTATATCCGCAATCCTTACAAGTAAAGGTTACGGTTCCGCCCTCGTCACAGGTTGCGCCGTTCATTACGAAGCTATATTCGTAAGTGTGTTCGGTATTGGTGTTTACCTCATAATGATGATATACCTCAACGCCGCCAACGTAGAATACGTTGTGATAAATGTGCTTATACTGGCAGTTAGCATCCTTTGCGGTCTGCTCGTGCCACCAATATTTAACAGCGCCACAATTCATACATTCGTGAATCTCTACGCCTGCATCGGTGGTTTCCTTGAAGTTCCAGTTGCAGTTGCCGTTCCACCAGCCGTTTGTAATCTCGCCGCAGCACTGGCAAACGTACATATATCCGTATCCGCCTTCGCACATTCCGAGATCGGAGAAGTCAACGCGCTCCTCAACGGTAAAGTGACTCTCAAACTGGCTATCATAGCTATATCCGCAATCCTTACAAGTGGATGTAACTGTACCGCCATCACCGCAGGTTGCGCCGTTCATTACAAAGCTATATCCGTAATTATGATCATCGTAATAATAAACTCTCTGATGGCGATATACCTCTATTTCACCAACGAAGTAAACTGCATTGTTAATTTCCTGATATACGCAATTAGCGTCTTTTTCGGTAATTTCTCTGTAAGTATGTCTTACCGTTCCGCAATTCAAGCACTGATACATTTCAACGCCTTCATCGTTGCCAAGGTAATTCCAGTTACAGCTATAATCGTTTACGTAGGAATCCGTAACTCTGTTACATTCCTTGCAGACGTGCGCGTAAGCATATCCGCCGCAAAGTCCGTAATCAGAAAGATTAACGTGCTGATATTCAGTCTCACGATGATAATAGATTTCCTCTACATTACTGTATTCACAGTCCTTACAGGTGTAAGTGTAACGAATACCGTCATCACAGCTCACGCCAAGCTTCTCAACAACAAGCTCGATGTTATGACACTCGTACTCGCCGTCAAATCTTGCCATGCTGTAAATTTCATTGCCGTTTAAGTAATAGGTCTGATAGTAATAAACCTTGCCGTAGCAATTTTCATCCTTATCTACACCCGCTCTATAGCAATGCTTAACGGTTCCGCAGGTTACGCAAGTGTAAACCTCAGCGCCGCTGCTGTTCATTCCGTTGTACTCCCAGCTACAGTTATAATCGTCTACGTAGCCGTCCATTTTAAATCCGCATATACGGCAGTAGCTCATATGCGCGTAACCGCCACACATTCCGAGATCGCCAAGCTGTATTTCTTCACCAACGGTATAGTGGCCCCAGAAATCTTCGCGATGACTTTGGCCGCAATCCTTACAAGTACGAATAAGGTATCCGCCCTCGTCGCAGGTTGCACCATTCATTTCTATAGTATCTTCAAAATTGTGTTCGGTTCTGTAGTAAACGCTTTCTACATCAAGAACGCAAACGCCATTAACGATGTACTGACGTTTAACGAATACCTCGAAGTCACAGAAATCATTCTTTTCGCCGTATGTTTCTGTAACTGCCTTCTCAGCGCCGCATTTTTCGCAATAGTAGTAATAAGTGTCTCCTACGGTTTCGCGGTGTATCCAATTACAATCGTAGTCTTCAACGTCTATGCTAACGTCTTTTTTGCCGCAAATGCTACAAACGTTTTGTCTATAGAAGCCACCGCACATTCCGAGAGTATCAAAATATACTCTCTCGGTTGTCCAGTTGTGTCCGCCTGTATAGTATTCGGTTGTTTCACCGCAAACGGTACAAACTCCGTAAACACGAACGCCGTTTTCACAGGTTTCACCCATCATTTCATAGGTGTATTCATAGCTATGAGTAGCCATGGTGTACTGACGTGTATAATTGTAAACCTCAACGCCATTCATATAATAAATGGTAGTTGTTTTCTGAATATACGTGCAGGAGTTATCACCTTCAATAGTTTCGGTACTGGTACGCTTTTCTCCTCCGCAGTTGTAGCAGACAAGGTAATCGCCGCGTACGTTGTTACCTCCGGAGCCTGTTCCGCCGGACTCTCCGCCTGAAATAGATCCACCGGGTAATTCGATATATCCAAAGTCGCCATCACCCGTATCGTATCCAAATCCGTTGTTTACGTCGGTGTATTCAGCGGTATCCTTCATGCTAACATTGTAATCGGGAACAGTTATGTCATATTCGGGATCCAAGGGCATAGAGGGAAGAACCTCAATAGGCTTGTCATATTCGGGATTATCGACGCCGGGCTTTTCATAGCCGGGCTTATCGTAACCGCCCTCTTCCTGCTCGGGATTATGCCAATTACAGTAGTAATCTTCAACGTAAGAGTTAGTTACTTCGCCGCATATCTTACAAACGTGATTTCTGATATATCCGCCGCAGAAGCCAAAATCAGAAAGATTTACTACCTGCTCTTCGGTAACGTGACCAAAGCTGGTATACTCACCTGACTCGCCGCACTTTGTACAAAGTCTCTTAACGAGAATACCATCCTCGCAGCTTTCTCCGATAAGAACGTATTCTGTCTGATATTCGTGAGAGTCGTCGTACTCATTTTCGGTATCGACAATGATGACCGTTCCATTGCAGGAAACAGTAACGGTTGCGTATATTACGGTTTCACAAACAGAGCGTACATCTTCATAGTAGTCCATCTCCATTCTCAAACCGCACTTGTTACAAGAAGCCCACTGAACGTAATGCTCGAATCCTTTTGCATCTACGAAGGTTTCTTCGCCCATGGAAACGTCGGTACATATGGGATCGAGATTACCGAAACTTGTGAACTCACCGCAATCACGGCACTGCCAAGCGCTCATAGTACCGCCACAAATTCCGTATTCGGTAAGGTCTACCTTTACGTATTCAGAGCTATGATTTGTTCCGAAATACTCCATGATAGCGTCCTTGACAATCAACTCGCCGCCTTCGCTTGCATAGATAGTGTAAACTTCCTTAGAATAACGGTTGCATCCATCGGGTGCTGCTTCATACATAGAAGCCTCGATATAAAGTCCGCACTCGGTGCAACGTCCGATCATATAAGCAGTATATGATCCGTCTTCGTTTTCGATTTCTTCGTACGCCTCTGTTTCAAGATCACAGTCAATATCAGGCTCATCGTTCATGTAAACAACTGCGCCGCAATCGCACATTTCGAATACGAACGTTCCTTCGCAGCAGCCGTAATCAGCCAAATTAACCGTCACCTTATTGAAGTTCTTATGGTCGCAATCGCCCTCGAACTTACCGCATCCGCTACAGATTCCCTTTTCATCGTAACTGTGTTTGCCGGTAGCGGGACGGGTTGTCGTATTCTCCTTGCCGCAGACGCTACAGGTTTCGGTTACGTAACCGTCTGCTCCGCAAGTTGCATCCTTTTCATCTGTAACTGCATAGCTATGCTTGTTGATGATGGGAAGCTCTTCCTTAAGTACATCGCCGCAACCCGAGCAGGTCTTAACAATTTCACCCGCTGCAGCACAAGTAGGCTCGGTACGTGAGGTTTCTTCGTAAACGTGCTTGCCGGTAGCGGGAATTGCTTCCTTAATTACGTCACCACAGCCGGAGCAAGTGGTTACTACTTCACCGTCAAGAGTGCAAGTAGGCTCGGTACGGGAGGTTTCTTCGTAAACGTGCTTGCCGGTAGCGGGAATTGCTTCCTTAATTACGTCACCACAGCCGGAGCAAGTGGTTACTACTTCACCGTCAAGAGCGCAAGTAGGCTCGGTGCGAGAGGTTTCCTCGTAAACGTGCTTGCCGGTAGCGGGAATTGCTTCCTTGATTTCACCCTTACATCCGTGACAGGTTTTGATGATTTCACCGTCAAGAGCACACGTTGCATCCTTACGGGAGGTTTCTACGTAAACGTGGTCGCCGGTTGAAGGAATCTTTTCCTTAACGGTATCGCCGCATCCCTTACAAGTCGTAACAATCAATCCATCAGAAACGCAGGTTGCCTCTGTACGAGAGGTTTCTACGTAAACGTGGTCGATCTTATCCGTCTTTTCCTTCTGGGTTCTTCCGCATCCTGCAGAACAGATATAAACGATTTCTCCGCCCTTCTTACAGGTTGCTTCTTCAACTACGATGTAGGTATCAAATACGTGATCTTCAACGCCTATTCTGTTACCGCAATCGCACTTCTTCCAGTGCTCGTGAGAGTTAGACATCCATCTGAAGTCATCGCCGTGATCAATCTTTGGAATAACCTCGGTATAAACGTCGGTATAGGTTTCGCCGTTATAAACAACCTTCGCGGTGTAAACCTTCTCGCCTTCGCTCTGACAGGTTGCCGCAGTGGTCTTAACGGTTACGTTTGCAGCCTTTTCAATATTATGAGCATCATCGTTAGCGCAAACGAATACGATATATGCTTCGGAGTGATCCTCGCTCCATACGAACTTGTGAGTATAACTGTGACCAAGAGCAGCTACTACGTTATCGGTGTAACTGTAATCGCAGTTAACGCAATCGTAAAGAGTATATCCCGCGCTCTCGCAGGTAGGAGCAACTACGGTTGTTTTGTAGGTATGATTAAGCTTAGGAATTACTACAACGTTTTCGTAATCGCATCCTGCATTCTGACATGCGGACTTAACGTATCCGTCGTTTTCGCAGGTAGGAAGTACACGCTCAACCTCTACAACAGTGTGACCGAGCTTGTTGAGCTTAACCTGATAGGAGTGACCGCAATCAACACAAGTGTAGGTTGCGCTTCCGTCTGTAGTACAGGTTGCAGCAATTACGTTTTCGGTATAATCGTGTCCGTCACCAACAGAAGTTGTGGTCTTGTTGCTATAATGGCAACGTACGCAAAGCTCGAATACGTATCCGTCAGTAAGACAGTCACCAACAACTGTGCTAACCTTAAGGTTGTGGCCGTAAAGATCGCATCTCTCTCTGGGAGTCAATCTCGTTACAGTATAGTAAGAGAAGTGGTTGGTCTTGAAAGTAACGTATCCGTTATTATATGTGGCCTTGATAGACTCAAGCTCACCCTTATCGTTGATGAACCAAACTGCAATACTATCAATGTCCTCGCCCTCTTCCAAGGTGTAAGGAAGTGTGATAGTAACGAAGTTCATTTCACCGAACTGGGAAATGTTTGCATCTCCATCGCTAATGGTGAAGTTGTAAATGGGGTTGTTACCAACCTGAGCAAGCTTATCGGGGTCGATGTTAAGGTCTGCCAAATCATCGTCTGTTGCAATGTCTGCAGAAACTGTAACCTTCTTATCACCGATAGCGTCAACAACGCCGTCATCAAGCTTGATGTTAGCGTTATCGAGCTGGATTTCCTTATCTTTAAGGTCGCTCGCGTTAGTAGCGTCGGTAATGTTACCGGTATAAACGGTAACCTTCTTTGTAGTACCGCAGTTAGCACAAGTATCGGTACGCTCACCGTTTGCAACTGCGCCCTCGGTCCAAGAGTGACCGGTTTCGTTTGCGGGAATCTCTTCTGTCTTGGTGTCATTACACTTCGAGCAAACAAGAGTCTTTACGCCGGCAGTTGTACAAGTTGCAGCGGTAGTAATGCTTGCAACGTGAGTATGCTCGGAAATGGTATCGCCGTCGATTTCAACGCTACATCCTTCGTTAGCGCAAACAAATACTTCTACGTATTCACATACGCTGATAACGCGCTTTGTGGGAGTAACACCTACAGTGCTATGTCCGAGAGGACCGCCAACGGTTTCGCTATACGTATCCTGACAGGTTTCGCACTTGTAGTTATTTACTGCAGCTGTAGTACAGGTTGCAGGGGTAACGGTAAGCTTGTAGGAGTGACCCAAAGCAGCCTCTTTCTCACCGCAGCTCTTACATTCGCGTCCGCTATCACAGGTTACTACACCCTCCCAAGCGTGACCGGTAGCGACAACCTTGTCTGCATTATAGCTGTCACCGCATCCCGAACAAGTGTAAACAGTGTAACCTTCGGTTACGCACTTGGGCTCCACGGTCTTGGTTGCTGTAAAGCTGTGTCCGGTAGCTACTATAACGTCTGTCTTTGTTTCACCGCAAATCTTACAGGTGTAAACGGTTTTACCGTCTGCAATACAAGTTGCGGGAGTGGTTTCGCCTGCATTCCAAGCGTGGCCGAGAACAGAACCGTAATGGTTTCCACAGAACTGACAAACAGCCTCGTCTGTACAAGTTGCCTCGCCGCCCGAGCACTGCTCCGAAGTACCGCCGGTAACGTCAGTTTCGTTAGCACAGAACTTAACGTGAGTTCCCGCTTCTGTCTGAACGTAGCGATAATCGTGACCAAGTGCCTCGCCGTCAGCAAACGTTTCTTCGCTCATAGCGCCGCAAGCGCAAGTATAATAATATGTAGCGGGGGTTTCACAGGTTGCCACAGAAGCTCTGAAAATAGTTTCGACCTTCTTCTCGGTATAGGAGTGATCCAAAAGTTCGCCGTAAGATGCGCCGCAAGACGTACATACCGCAAGATACTTACAGGTTGCTTCTCCGCCGGTATGGCCCAAAGCCTCTCCCTCGGTTTCACCGCAGATGATACAGGTCTTTGCTTCGGTGCATGTTGCTTTTGTAAAATTGTGGTCTGCCTTTTCACCGTAAGATGAACCGCAGCGCTCACAAACAGCCGCTACCTCGCAGGTTGCTTCTCCGCCGGTGTGGCCAAGCTTCTCACCATCGGTTGCGCCGCAATCTTTGCAATGTCTTGCCTCGGTGCAGTTAGCGCCAATCCATTTGTGATCTGCTTTTTCTCCATAGGTGCTTCCGCAAAGCTCACAAACGGCTGCGTTTTGGCAGGTTGCAGTTCCGCCCTTGTGAGTTAACTTTTCACCTTCTGTTACTCCGCAAGACTTACACGTCTTTGCGGCAGAGCAAGTTGCATCGGCAAAATTATGACCGAGCGCTTCGCCCTCTTTAGCATCGCACTTCGTACAATGCTTTGCGTCAGTACATGTTGCATCTGCCCACTCGTGAGAACAAGCGTTGTCTGTTCCACCATTGTCTTCGTCATCGTTATTACAAGCGGTTAAACCGAATATTCCGCTGATAACAATAACCATAGCAAGCAAATAAACCAACAGTTTAGTTACGTTTTTCATACGTACCTCCTTAAAAAAATTTGTTGATATATAAAAACAACATCGATTTCCAAAACACTCTCAAACTAATACGAAACTCCTTTCACTTCAACGGGTCAGACGCTTCGAATCCGCCAAAAACGCGGATAGGTGCGAGAGATCTCTTGGTAATTCACCGCAATTGCGGCGCTTACCAAAAATCAAAAAACGATGTTATATTATTTTCTGCAAAGAATTCATGCGATAATATTTTAAATATCTAAAGTAATTATAGTCCAAACATTACCAATTGTCAATAAATTTTACTATATGTTTACAATTTGTTAATATTTATATTATCTAAATATATATTTACATTATTATTTAATTGTACATTTGCAAGCGCGTTTAAATGAGTGTCCGAGCCTACGTTAAAATTAGTAACCTATACTTACTCTCAAAAAAGCACCGTAAGCGATGAAACGCTTAAGATAGCAAAGTCTTGCCCACACTTCTCGCGAGGTGTATTCAAGCTTACTCTTCTGCGCTCGTTTTTCTTCGAACAAAAAATGCCGCTGCTGCCTCGAAACGAAGCACCGCAGCGGTACAATTTCTTTATTTTGTTATATGTTCAAGGGGTGTTTTGGTTCTTTTTGATTAATAAAATACAATTTTGCCGGTTTTATATTTTTGATAGTTTCAGCTAAAAAACGAATTTAAGTTTTTAGCTTTAAAACGCATTTGAATCTTTAAGAGCCGAGCCTTTTAAAAAGAAATTTGTTCTTCAAAAAAGAAGATTTCACTCAAAAAACATCGCTCCCTATCAAATTTATTGCATCGCTCATTTCGGGCGGTGTGGTTCCGCTTTTAAGGCAAGCCGCCGTTCCAAACGCTACCGATAACTCGAGCGACTGCTTGGTATCATACCCCTTCGAGAGAGCGTATATAAATCCTGCTATCGCGCTATCTCCCGCACCTATCGTGGAGAGCGCTTCGATTTGCGGCGCGGGAACGTAAAAGCTTCCCTCGCTTGATGCAAGCACGGCGCCTCTTCCTCCGAGAGTTATCATAACGTTCTCAACGCCAAATGTCCTAAGCTCCTCTGCGGCAAGGCGCGCTTCGGATTCCTCCGCTATAGCAGTGCCTATGTATTCTTGAATTTCATACTCGTTAGGCTTTATCAAAAACGGACCCATCGCCATTATATCCGAGAAGGCAAAGCTTCTTGAATCAACTATAACCTTCACACCCTTTTGCTTTTGCCTTTTTACGTATCGCTTCAGCTCCTCGATATTCACACCTTGCGGAACGCTTCCCGTCAAGGTCAAAATGTCGCCTTCAAAGAGTATTTCATCTGTTATCTTTTCGATTTCTTCGATCAAGCTTTCGGGTACTACCGTTGCGCCAAAGCTTATTCGCGTTTCTTTTCCGTCAGCGGTATGCACGGTTATATTCTCTCTTATCCTTCCCGGGATAAGAATTTTTTCGAAGTCAATTCCTTCCTCTTCAAGCTTTTCAATGAACTCGCGAGAGTTTTCCTCTCCGAGAACTACGATAGCGGTGCTTGCCACCGAAGAGGCGTGCAAGGCTCTTGAAATATTCACTCCCTTACCGCCCGCGTTTTTCTCGCCAAACGTTACGAAATTTTCCAAACCGACTTCTATCTTTTCTGCACTGCAATGCACGTCAAAGGCGGCAGACAGTGTTAAAGTAACAATTCTCATTCTATCCTCTTGATTTTCATTTTAAATTCGAGGCGCGTTTTCAAGCAAATATTTTTCCGCCTCATCGCACCAAAGACCGCCATTCTTTTTTACGATTTCTGCAAGAGCAGCATAATGGGGATCACTCTCGCCCCAAAATTCAAGCTCCTCTACAGCTATATACGGAATATCTATTCCCGTATAACAAATCTTTTTTGCTCCCGTGCTTTTATCAAGCTCCATGATAGCCTCAATGCAGTCGTTCATTCCGACTATGTGTGAAACAAGTATTGCGGGATTGATAACCTTATCTTCTATAAGCTTTATAATCGCTCTTGCATCGCTCGGCGTACTTCCGTCTGTACCCACAATATGCATACCTGTATGGTGCAATTTGTAAAGATTTATTTGCGCATAGGCGTCTTTTTGAGCAGGATCGGCAAAGAAATTAATACAACCGTCTGTTCTGCAAATGTTTTGCGCAAGTATAAAAAGCTCGGATTTATGCGACATAACCATAATGTCATCAAATCCACCCGAAGAAAGCTCTATAAGCTTTTCCTTTACGTTTTTACAAGGAACCGTGTTAAAATAAGTCACCTTACACGAATCGTTTTTCCCGTCGGTTAAAGCGCCTCGTCTTTTTGCAAAATCAATTCTCTCTTCGGAGACGTCAACAACTACAATTTCTGACACGTCAAGGCACTTCTTGGCAATTTCAACCGCCGCCATGCCCATAGGTCCGGCTCCGCCGAGAATGGCAAGTCTTCCGCCCTTCTTAACGCCTGCAGTTATTTCGGAAGTTTCCTTATCCATATGATAAAAGCTCTTATAAGCTCTGTAAACGCAAGAAAGCGGCTCGACAAGAGAACCGATAAAGAACGAATCGGATTCATACGGGATAAGACAATCTCTTGAAATAACGTCATCAGGTACTATAACGTAAGTTGCAGCACCGCCTATAAATTTATAAGAATACCCGGGAGCGTGTGAGTTTTCAAGCTTTAAATTTGGTTGAATTATAACCTTTTGACCAACGCTCCAATCTTTTGCGGCTTTATCTCCAAGCGCAACAATTTCACCGCAAATCTCGTGACCTATTATTATTGGATTAACACCTATATCCGAAGGTACTCTTTTATGATTTTCACCAAGTCTTACAGCCTTCAGTGTTGAGGAGCAAAGGCCGTCGGTTATAACACGCATCAAAACCTCGTTTTTTTCAAGCGAGGGCAAATCAAACTCTTCAAGACGCAAATCGTTAGCGCCATGCATTCTAATTGCTTTTGTTTTCATTGTTCTCTCCATTCATTTTTCAATTTGTAGGTTTTTACACTGTCGTTTTGTAAACTTTTGTTTTCATTTATTGGAAATTGCGGACCTTTAAATATGCTATAATCCCTAATTTCTCCTTTGTTGATAACGGTTACATCGTTCGACTCTTTGTATTTTTTGGCAGTCAATCCGGTTATGTTTTTAAACTGCCTGTTAAAGTTTCTCTCACTTCCAAAACCACACTCGAACGCTATTTCAAGAGAAGTTTTTTTCGTTTCCGAAAGAAGTGTTTTTGCTCGCTCTATTCTTATGCAAGAAAGCAGCGTGGGATACCCAAACGAAAAGCGTTTCTTTATGCAATGAGAAAGATAATTTGCACTGTATCCTATTTCCTTCGCAACATCTTCAAGAGATATGGGGAGAGTGGAATTTTCATTCATATAGGCTACCATTTTCTCAAGGGGTCCGTTATCTATTTTCGCATCGCAAAGCTCTACCTCCTTTGAAAAATCGGATAGCATTGCGTAAAGACAGGAGCGTATGCTGTAAAGAGAGTAATCGTTATTCATGATAAAGCGCGATTTGAACAAATTAAAAGTTGATTTATCTGCTTTAAAGACGGAGCGCACCCCTATTTTCCCTCTCGTGGCGGACAGATAATCCGATATTAAAGAGGGGGAAAAGGTATATATAACAAACTTGTTAATTCTTGTTGAAGAATACTGGTGCATCTGGAAAGGGAATATTAAAATAAACTCTCCCGCCTTAGCCGTTTCTTGAACACCGCCAACCGTGACCGAAAGCTCACCGTCAAGTACAAGCGTCAATTCAACGAACTGGTGAATATGCATATGGAAATTATACTTTTCCTCATGCAGCTGATAGCTGAACGTGTTATCCATTCCAAAATTGGAACGTTGTATTCTCATTTTTTACCCCCTCTCTTTAGTTTTAACATATCACTTTCTGTCCTATATTGTACCATTTTTGTCCTAAATTGTCAATAGTAATATGCTAAAATGATGGTGTAAGAGTTATATATTTATAATAATATAGATATTTTTTACATATTCTATTCGTTATGATTGTTCAACTCTCACAAAAACGACGCGTTCACGCGCGCACAAGTTTGTTTTAAAAAAATAAAAAATACAAAGGAGACAAAACTTATGAACAACAAAGCAAAGCTCACGCGAAAAATTCCCTATCTTTTGCTCGCTCTCGTGCTTCTCGTTTGTTGCCTTACGGTGATTATGACTTCCGTATCAGCAGCAGATGAAATCGAAGTTGTGGGTGCTATGAGCACAATCAAGGACGAATTCGACGCAAAATATCTCGCACAGGCTACTGTTAGAGCCGATGACAGTTACGTCGGCAAAATCCAGTACACCGCCTACTATGATACGGCTAAGGGCGCGATAAAAACAGGATACGAGGGAACTCCCGTAATCCTCTACTCAATCAACCATCCGGCGATTGAAAGGATCGGAACGGATAGCGACGTTGACATTATTCAGTCGATGCTTGACCGCGGATACGTCGTAATCGTTCTCGACTATCTTAACAATCCTAAAGCTACCAGCCCCGCTATTGAGTCCTCCTCGCAAGTATTGCGCCAAAATCTCAGAAGCGGAAAAGGTAACATTCTTTCCAACAGAACATATTTCCCCTCCGGAACTTATCCCGAAAACTTCCTCGCTCCCGCAGGATATAACGTTAATCTCTTCAACGTATTCTGGGAAATCGACAAGCACTCCGCAGAGGGTACGCTTGAAAAGATCGTTGAAAACTGGAACTCCGACTTCAGAGCAACCAAGGGCGGAAAGCTTCTCAAATGGGCTACAGGTGATACTGTTGACACAAGAAAGGCAGTTCAGAACGACCTTGACGGCAACGCTCCCGTTTGGTACGATGCAAGCGGAAAGGTTGACGCTAACGGTCTTTACACTTACATCAAGTTCACCAAGGCAGAAACCATTACCGACTGCGTAGATCCCGACGGAAGCTTCCTTGATATGAACCTTTACATTCATATCGTTTACCCCACCAATCCCCAATCGGAGATTCCCGTAATGGCGCTTGCTAACTCTACGGGTTATCCCACCACCACCACCGGCGCAGACAGCGCATATCTCCGTCAGCACTCCAACGGATTCCTTTATCAGGGATATGCTAACGTAGTATTCGACTACCTCTGGCAGCCTATGGCAAGAAGCGCATCTTGGGGCTACTACGACGGAAGCCAGGGTAACACCGCAGACCACATGAACTACGGTCTTATGATGTATAACGATAAGCTCGTTAACACCGCGGCTATGCGTTATATCCGTTACTTATCCCTCTCCGGCGGCAGCACGTACAACTTCGACCTTGATAAGTTCGGCGTTTACGGAAACTCCAAGGGCGGTTGGTTCTCCTTCCTCGGCGAAGAGGTTCTTCAGTCCGAGCTTGTAGACGCTTCTAAATACAACTCCACCGCAGAGCTTGAAGAGGCTATCAACGCAGTTATTTCCGATTTTATTTCCGACCGTTATTATAACGGCCACCACGGCGAAACACGTTATCAGGTTGGCGCAGGCTCTATCACCGCTAACGGATTCACTGTTAAGGCAGGCGAAAAACAGCCTTGGCTCACTTACAACGGTAAGGAAATCCTCTCCGGCGCTCAACTTACAAACGCTTGTAACGGCTCACAGGAAGAGGATATAACCGCAGGTCACTCACCCATATTCATTTCGGGTAATATGACTGATGATTACAATGCGGCTTACAGCTACTCGGTAAATATTTATAATATGTGCCGTGAGCTTAATATCCCTCTCCTTCATTTTGAAATTCCGATTGGACATACCCTTACCGAAGGTCAGGATATGAACTACAACGTTGATACATACGAGGCATACTTCAGATACATAAGCTACTATTTGAAGTCCGCCCCCATCAGCGTTGCATACGTATCTCCTATGAACAACGCAGGTAACGTTTCTGTTACCGACAAGATAACCGTTTACTTCGCAGGCGCGGTCACCGAGGCAGAAATTTCTAAAGTTACAGTAACGAGCGCAAACGGCTCTGTTAGCGGTAAATGGGAATCCTCCTTTGGCGGTACTACCTGGACCTTCACTCCCGATATGCTCGAAGGCTCAACCCTTTACACCGTAACTATCCCCGCAGATCTCAAGGGTGACAACGGCGTAGCTATGGGTACGGCTTATACCACAACCTTCCTTACAGAGATGGACAATGCAACCGCAACCAATGCAAGCGGTTCTTACCACACCGTTTCAGTTCCCGCGTTCACAAACGGCAACAGCTTCGTATTTCGCTTCTTAGTTGCTAATGATGCGGTTAACGTTGCAGAGCTTTACGCGGTAAGCTCTGAAGGCGAAACCACCGGCGAATATCTCGGCAGCGTTAAGGTTAACGGCTCCGGCTCTTATGAAATAGATATTACCGATTTTGCAGTCGCTAACGCAGGCAAGAGCGTCGTTCTCTATCTCAAGACCGCAAAGGTTGCAGCAAACAACAACATCTTCGCAAACGATCCCTTCGATACATATTCCAAGAACAACACCTCGCAGGTTACTTACAAGACAGGTGCAACAATCGATGGAGAAACTACCTTCCAGGTAGCTATCACCGGTCCTGTTAATAAGAATAACATTTCTTATTACTACGATAACGTAACCAGCGTATTCACTTACAGTAATATCACAGGATCTAATAACGTAGCTGCTAACGAGGGCAAACGCTTCGTTATCTCCTTCGACGTTTACGATACGGTAACGCGTAAGCTCCAGGTTAAGCTCAATACTATGACTAACCGTACAGGCTACGGCACTATAGACTACGATCACATCATCTTCACCGTTGACACAAAAGCAAACGAATGGACGCACGTAGAGTTCACCTACGACGTATATGAAACTAAGTACGGCTTTGCTTCAGACGGTAAGACACAGTCGCTCGCATTCCTCCTTTCTCCAGACGGCGATCTTAAATCTCCCGCTTACTTCAACAATCTTAAGACCGTTGAGGTTACTACCGAACTTGACGTAAAGGCGGCTGTAATCGCTGAAAAGAACGACGGAACGGGAATGCCTTATACTCCCTCCGTTTCCGCTTCTCCCTTTGCAATTTACAACGGAGCCGAGAAGATTGGCGAGTATGCAAACTGGAAGACAGCATTTGCCAATTACAAGTCCGGATATACCATCAAGCTTCAGTCCGATTACAACTTCACCGATTCCGATATAACTAACGTTATCGGCACGTTTGCGGTTGTTAACTTGGACCTCGGCAATTATAGCATCACCTCCGCAAACACCAAGAATTCTATTCTTTACGCGTGCGCTACCAATACTACTAACACAGTAGTTAACGTAACCGGAGGAGCTATTCTTCTTAACAAAACTCCTCTCGTAAGCTATGAAAGCTCTACCGCTTCAGGAAGTGGAAAGACCTTCAACATCAATCTTAACGACACTTACATCGGCTTTACTGATAACGCGTACGTTACCGAAATAATTTCGGCTATTACCACAAGCTCCGGTGTTTATCTCAACTCAAACATCTCTCTTAACGGATGCACGCTTGAGCTTCTTGACAGAAATCACGCGCGCGATGCGTTCACCGTATTCCCCGCTCCCACGTCTAACACTCTTACTACAAAGTACAGTGTTACCGGCGGAGAATTCAAGCTCACCTCTCAAAGATGGGCAACTATGAGTAACAACGCTAATATAGTTGATTTCAAAAAGGATGCAAACGGCAATTACACCACTCTCGTAATGCCTAAATCCAACACCTTCGCGGTTTCGGGCTCTTACCTTAACGATAAGGGATTTGCAAGTTACGTTGCATACTCCGAGTCCGATAATATGGTAACTCACGTGCTTGAAAATACCGCAAGCTCCACTAAATACGGTATTATTACCGACACCTATTCCGACGTAAACTCCTACCCCTTCATCCTCTTCATGAACGGAAATCTTATCGGCGGTTACAACAATTACAAAGCTGCAGTAGACGCTGCTGCATCAGCGCTCAACGGCAATTCGTTCGTAAACTCCGAGGCTCAGATTTACGTAAGAGCAAACTTTAAAACCGATACCGAAGTTAGCCTCGGTTCCAGTGCCGGAACTATCATAGTTGACCTTAACGGCTTCACTATGTTAAGAGATAAGAACCCCGCAAGTATGACCGTAAACTCAAGCACTGTATTTGACTATGCAACCGGTCTTCTCTACAGAAACGGCCGTATCGAAATGAACCACTCCTACAACAGCAGTAAGGATACTTATTCCGCAGGTCTTCTCGGAGCAACTCACGTTCTTAAGGAAGTATCACAGGTTAAGACCTTCAACGTGACCTACGAAAACATCACCTTCGGATTTGCAGACGGTTATTACTCCGCGCTCAACGCTAACGGTCTTCTTTGGGCCGTATGGCAGAACTCCTACAAGAGTGAAACTATAACTAATCTCACTCTTAACGACTGTATCTTTGACTTTACCAAGAATGTTCCCGCAGGAAAGAATCTTATTTCCGCAAACGGAGCTTACGCAGATTTCAACATCGCTATCAACGGCGGTGAAATAAGAGGAAATGCTTCCGCATTCTCTCTCGTAGTTAAGGATGCCGAGGATAACTTCGTTCTTGGAAAGAACGCAAAGGGTGAATACCTCAAGCTCGCAGACGGAGCTACTCCCGTATCGGATAACTTCTACTGCGACGATGGCGTATACAGAACCTTCCAGAATACAGGTTCAGGCTATGAGCTTCTTGAAAATGAGCTTGTTACCAAGTACGGCGAAATTCCCGCTGCAAACGGCAACAACATATTCGCAATCTTCTCCGACGGCAAGTTTGTTTCCGGTCACGACACATGGTCATCGGCAACAAGTGCTGCAGGAAATCTTCTCAAGAACAACACTGCGAAGAAGGCAGTCCTTCTCCTTCGTAAAGACTACACCAACACAAACGACGCTTGCAACTCCGCAGCTCTCGGAAATTGCAACGGTGAACTTACTATAGACCTTGGCGGATGCACATTCACTCGCGCAAAGGTTATGTTCGACTTCTCCTACCAGACAAGCAATACGAATCCCGCTAACGTAATAATTAAGAACGGTACTCTCGTTTCCAACGGTAGCCCGATGTTCGCTAACCAAATTGGAGCAGGCGGAACTACCGATACAAAGGTATGGAACGTAACGGTTGAAGACGTAACCATCTCTTACACAAGCGGCGCTTCCAAGGGCGGCGAAACCATTTGGGCTTCTTGGACAAATCCCAAGAAGGTTGACGGTGTTGCAGATCTCACCTCCGTAATTCACGGCTCGAAGACCAACGTAAGCTTCAACAACTGCGTATTCGACCTCACCAACGCGGCTTCGGGATCTACGCTCTTCGACTTCAGCGATAATAACAGCTACGATCTCATGAAGACAAATCTTACTGTTAACGGCGGTAAGATAATTGCCGGAAATCTTTCCAACTACACTCTCTTCTCGGTTAACTCCGCTACGAGTGACGTTGTTACCTTTGGTAAGTATAACGGTGAGTACATTACTATGACTACTCCCACCACCGCAAAGGACTTCTCTCACTATACCAAGGCGTTCGCAACCGCAGAGGGTACAAGATACCTCATTGAGACAGATGACGACGGAACAAATTCTACTTACGAGCTCTTGCCTATGGCGTTCGGAGACCTCTCCGCTTCTCTTACAGCTAAATACTTCTCCGCAGTAGATTATCCCTTCTTCGTATTCTCTAACAATACGTTCAAGAGTGCAAACACCACTTGGAGAGGCGCAATTGACGCTGCCAAGGGTCACGTAGATTCCACTTCCGAGTCTTCCAACATTGCTACTATAATCTTACGCCGCGATTACGATATTGTAAGATACAAAGCAGACGGAACAACTAACCTCGACGGCGGCGCTAACTTCAATAATGCAATGGGCAAAATTGTCCTCGATATGTGCGGTTACACTATGACCTCCGTTGATAAAGCTTACTTCATCGATGTTGGAATTAACTACAGCACCACATCAATCCTTGGATTTGCATCTACCTTAGAGGTTAAGAACGGAAAGCTTGTAAACAGCAGAACCGGTGACCTTCCTCTCATTGGATTGGGACACAATAACAATAGCGCTGCAGACGATACCAAGCAGCTCAACTTCATCTTTACAAACGTAACGTTTGCTTACGGCTCTACCACACCCAAGACGATTATCGACGAATTCCCCGATAAGACCGGTGACGGTATTAACGTTTACTACGTATTTAACGGATGCGTTATAGACTTTACCGGCGCAGCAAGCGGCGCAGTTGCATTTGACTTCAAGGATAACAAAACAGGTACGGTTTCCAACGCTCAATTCAACGGCTGCTCCGTTATAGCAGACGATCTTACAAAGTACACACTCGTTAGAAATAACACTAACGATACCGTAGTATTCGGTATGTACAACGGCAAGTACGGAATGCTTACTCAGCTTACCGAGACCGCAGCGCCCACAGCCACATTCTACAATGCAGCAGGCGACAAGCTCACCTTCGGCAAGGATGGTGTATCCGGTGCATACACGATTTACGTTCTCGGCGAGCCTATCAAGACTCCTTACGGATCAATCCCCTTCATGTATCAATCCGCAGAGCTTTATCCCTTCGTTGCATTCGACGAAAAGGGCAACTTCATCAAGGCTTCCGCATTCCTTTACGGTCCTAATGATGAAGCAAACAGCGTAATGGGCAGAGTTAAGGAATACCTCAAAGCTAACGTTTGGGATGGCACAAGCTACGGTAACTCCCCCAAGACTGCGTACATCCTTCTTCGCCGTGATTACCAGATGGCTTCTAACGAAACATTTAACAATCTTTCTCAGGTTCAGGGCGTTATAACAATAGACCTTGGCGGATTCACTCTTTCAGCACATAATGACAAACCGATATTCCCTGCCGCTATAAAGCCTTGGAGCGGCTCCGGAGATCTTCCTGTCTTTAAAACGCAGTTTGACATTATAAATGGTGAAATCGTAATCGGCAAAACGCCCATAATTAACTTTGGCGCTTGGGATGCAAGCGGTAACGATGTTTCTAACAAGCCTTTCGTTTATACGTTTACCAACGTTAATTTCGTGGCTTCCGCTTCAACTAAGAATATGTTCCTCAACTACTATCGTGATACAAATACCCCCGATGCAGATGCAACTCCCGAGATAGCATTTAACAATTGCACATTTGATCTTACAAAAGCACCGAGTGGCACTGTATTATTCAATCTCGGAAATGGATATATTCACACAACCGTAACAGTAAACGGCGGTGAGATTATCGCTAACAACACAAGCTTCGTTATGTTCACAAAGAACGAGAACACCACAAGCGAGCTTAAGTACGGCAAGACTGCTAACGGCTACATTTCCATCACTCTTCCTGTCGGCGTTGAAGCTCCCACAGGTACGTTCTTCACCGAAGACGGCATTGAATGCATATTCCAGAAAGTATCCGAAAACGGCGAAAATGTAACCTATAGTTTGTATCCTACTACATTTGTTGAATACAAAATCAAAACAAGCGTTACTCTTTGGTCTAATTTCGTTTACAACATTTACATTCCTACAGCTAACTTTAACAAGGCTACAGTCAACGGAGTTCTCGCTAATTACAACGAGATTGTAATTGATGGTGTTACCTACTATCACGTAGCAGTAAACCTTCCCGCAGGAGAAGCACTTTCGGATATTAATCTTTCCGTAACCTTGAATCAGGGCGATAAGACCGTTGATGCAAAGTGGACTCTTAACGTTCTTAACTACGCTAAGGCGGTTATGGGCGCAGAGTTCGACAATACCACGAAGACTCTTATGAAGGATATGCTCGTTTACGCAGTATCTGCTCATACCTACTTCGAGAACACCGCATCTGTAAGCGACAAGCTTACTGAAATTGAGGCTCTCCTTGACGGATATGACAAACAGCTTCCCACCGGTGAAGCAAAGAAGCCCTATGATAAGACATACTTCACCGACGTTGAAGTATATCTCGGAGCAGTTCCCTCATTCAGATTCTATCTTGCAGACGGCTACACCGCATCCGATTTCAGCTTCACCGTTGGAAACAGAAAAGTTGAAGCTAAAGAAGGAAACGGATACGTGGAAATCGTAATGTACGCCTATATGATGCTCGATGACGTAACCTTCACCGTTGTTAATACGGGAGTTAAGTCAACCTACAATCTCTACGCTTACCATACTTACGTTAACACCCTTGGCAATGCAAATCTCGTTGCAATAGTTGAAGGTCTTATGAAGTATTCCGCAAGCGCAGACAGCTACCGCGACTCCGTAATCGGAGCAAACTAATAAGATGAAAGGAGCAGCACTATGAAAAAATATGTTAATCCCGAAATCGAAATTGTAGAAATCAAAGAAACCGACGTTATCACCACTTCCCTTGGTCTTGGACTTGAAACACCTTGGTATGATGAAGGCGACGGAATCTGGCAATTCGGAATTGGATTATAATGATTATGGTATGTCGAAAAGGTGAAATACCTTTTCGCAGCTGAGAATTCAGCCACGCAAAAAGCTCGGGATAGCTTTTTGATACTATGCTCATTACAACAGAATACAAAATTCATTCAAACACGTTCGTTGTGAATGAATTTGACATGATTTCTTAATTTTAAAACGCAAAAAATTGGGACTGAATCGAGCAATCGGTTCAGTCCTTTTTATTGTAGCAAAATAAACTACACGCCTAAAAACGCAGAAGCAACTACGAATTTCGAACGAGCAAAGCATTTTTTAAACTTCTTCACGCTATTGAGTTTTTTCTTCATTCTTCAAGGGAAAAATTGGTTTGACGAAAAATGTGTAACTTGGGCGATTTTTGGTCATACTTCTCTTAATTCATTCGGGGTTAATGACAATCGAAAGTCATTACAATGAAAAAGAGGATATACGGAGAATTATATGAGCAAGGTTGAGATATGCGGTGTTAATACGTCTAATCTTACAACTCTTTCGGAAGACGAAAAACGTGAGCTTCTTGAAAAAGCGCGAATGGGCGATTTAGAATCGCGCGAAAAATTAACGCTCGGAAATTTAAAATTAGTATTGAGCGTTATACGAAGATTCAATCCAAAAAACGATACGGCAGACGACCTTTTCCAAGTGGGCTGTATCGGACTTATGAAGGCTATCGATAATTTCAATCCCGCGTTCGAGGTAAAATTTTCCACCTATGCAGTGCCGATGATCATAGGGGAAGTGCGACGTTTCCAGCGCGATAACAACTCGGTGCGCGTGTCAAGAAGCATAAGAGATTTAGCGTACAAGGCACTTCAGGTTAAAGAAGATATTATGCGACGTGAGTTGCGCGAGCCAACCATCTCGGAAATCGCAAAAATTCTCGGTGAAACCGAAAAAGCAGTTGACGAGGCGATGGAGGCTATAGTCGAGCCCGTGTCGCTTTATGACTCGGTTTACGGCGAGGGCGAGGACACCATGTTCGTTATCGACCAGCTTGCCGACGATACGCAATCCGATGAAATTTTAATTGAGAATATTGCGTTAAAAGAAGCTCTAAAAAAGTTAAATGACAGAGAGAAAAACATTATTTCCAGAAGATATTATAACGGCAAAACTCAAATGGAGGTAGCCGATGAAATAGGAATCTCGCAAGCGCAGGTTTCGAGAATAGAAAAAACAGCCATAGATAAGCTTCGCAAATATATGGGGTAGTTAAGCGTTGGCACTTACAGTTTTCAAAAAACTGTCGATTTCTGCCTGCAATGAATATCGTTACGAAAAGCTCCCAAACGTTTTTTCCTGACTGAAAATCAGTGGCGGAAAAAGTATTTATTTTTTTGATATATGATATGTTTAAAAAGAAAACGACGAGGAACAAATCTTCGTCGTTTTTATTCTTACTATGCAATTTGTTATTATCATTTATCTGCCTTTTATTGACTTTTCGAATAGAATGTGCTATATATAGATATGTAGATTTATTTTTGACTTAACAAGCTTTTTAAGGAGCTAACGATGAAGCTTTCGATTATTGTTTGCGTATATGATACGCCAAGGAAATATTTGAGCGAGTGCTTTGAGTCCATTGTGCGTGGGACTCTTTGCGATACGGATTATGAAATTCTCGTTATTGACGATGGTTCGAGTGAGGATTATTCTGATATTATAAATGAATACGGAGCGCGCGTTATAAAGACGGAAAATCGCGGAATATTCCGCGCAAGATTACTCGGTATCGAGGAAGCGAAGGGCGATTATATAGCCTTCGTTGACAGCGACGATACCGTGAGCTTCAATTATCATTTCCCTATGCTTCGCGAGGCAGATGAGCGAAATCTTGACGTTTGCTTTAACGATTGGGCGTTTCACACCGAGCGCACAAAATACGCTTGCCTTGCCGACTCAACGATAACTGGTAACTTCACGCTTGTTGGCGATGATATTCTTTTGGCATTCGCCAAAAATGAAGGGCGCGAGCATTCTTATTTCGTGCTTTGGAATAAGCTTTTTAAGGCGTCTGTGCTTAAGGAATCGCTCGGAGAGCTTTTCAAAATTGCAAACGAAGAGGACAGATATAATTACTCCGAGGATACCCTTATATGCTTCTTTGCATTCAAGAAGGCAAAAATTATATCTAATATTCACACGGGTTACTATTTCTATCGCATTCACTCTAACCAAACCGTCAATATCGTAAGTGAAGAGCGCCTTATATCGCATATCAAATATATGAGCAAAACTCTTGATATAATGCAAGGCTCGGTTTCCGATAACATACATTGCGATGAAATAATAAATTCCTTTAAAAAATGGGCGGGACTTATGTCAAGAACTCATTATTCGCACGCAAAAGCAAACAAATATTGTCATTTATACGATTTTATCAAAGAAAGCTATCACATTGATACACTCAAGCGTTCAACGCTTCGAGATAGCAGCGCGTATTCAAAAAACAAGGTTTTGCCATACAATCTCCCCGAGATTGAAGATGCCCTTATTGAGCTTTGGCATTCGGAGCGCGAGCGCACTTTTTGTCTTTGCAATGCAGATGAGTATATGAGAAGAAGCGTTCGGTATATGAGAAAACTCGGCAAACCCATTAAACTCGGCAAGGGCAGTGAGACGTTACCCAAGCCCCGTGTGAAATTAAAAGACCAAATTCTTATGAATAAGTTTGTATATACAGTCGGCTTGATTCTCTTTAAAAAAGGCTCAAGGCTGCGCGCTTTTCTTAAAAAGCACATCTAAATAGCTTTACCGCCTTTGGCGCGAAAGTTGTCAAAAATTAAGAATTATTAAACGTCGTTTTTCGGCGCAATTCGATTGACTTTTTGAAAGCTCTGTGATAAAATATTATTACAAAGATTTTAATATTTTATCTTATCGCGAGCAAATTCCTTAACGCTCTCGATATTCAAAAGCTTTAAAATCACGCCCCTCCCCTTTCACAAATATGGAGAAAAAAATGGCAAACAAAAAACTCTCGGCGCTCACTACGAAGTGCAAGGAATACAGCTTTCTTTTCACCGAACTTGTAAAGCGCGACTTTAAGAAAAAATATAAAAGAACCTATCTCGGTATGCTTTGGAGCGTGCTATCGCCTCTTTTAACGTTACTCGTTATGGCGATTGTTTTCAGCAACTTCTTTGGAGCATCGGTTGAGCATTACATAATCTACCTCTTCTGCGGAAATATTATTTTCAGTTATTTTTCCGAGGCAACGAGCGGCGGTATGGGCTCGATTCTTGCTAATGCTGACATTTTCACAAAAATCAACATTCCGAAATATCTGTTTCTTCTCTCACGGAACACTTCATCTATCATAAACTTTGCTCTCACCTTGGCGGTGTTCTTTATATTCTGCATCATAGACGGAATAACCTTCACATTCGCGTTTCTTCTTTTGATAATACCAATAGTTTGTCTTATACTTTTTAATATCGGCGCAGGACTCGTGCTTTCCGCACTCTTCGTACTCTTTAGAGATATGCAATACCTGTGGAGCTTGTTTACAACGCTACTTATGTATGCCTCGGCAATATTCTATACCGTTGACAGCTTCTCGTATCCCATGCAAAGAATTTTCCTTTGCAACCCCATTTACGTCTATATAAAATACTTCCGCATAATAGTTATAGACAATGCAATTCCCTCTCTGCAGTTTAATTTACTCGCGATAGGATACGCGCTTTTCGCTTTAACGGTAGGCGTTATATTCTACAAAAAGCTTAACAACAAGTTATTGTACTATGTGTAAGACGATGGAAGCTTCGCGCGTTTTATAAGTTTCAAAAATGCGAAAACCATTTAGGTACACTGTAACCGTTTAAATAACAAACAAGAAACGAAAACAAAATGGAAAATAAAAACATAAAAAACGAGCCTATAATCTCGCTTGAAAACGTTTCGATACGTTATTTTGCCGGAGATTTCAAGGAAATAGGGCTCAAAGAATTTTTAATGCGAAAGTTGACTAAAAACTACAGAGTTCGTGAATTTTGGGCCGACAAGAACATAACATTCTCGATAAACCGAGGTGATATGCTCGGAATTATCGGAACGAACGGCGCAGGAAAATCCACGCTTCTTAAGGCTATTGCCGGAATAATGATTCCCACCGAGGGAACAGTTAAGACTAACGGAAAAATTGCCGCTTTGCTTGAGCTTGCCTCGGGCTTTGACGATGATTTGACGGTTAGAGAAAACACTTATTTGCGTGGAGCAATGCTCGGCTATACCAAAAAATTTATGAACGAAACCTATGACAGCATCATAAACTTTGCCGGGCTTGAAAACCACCAGGACAGATCGTTTAAGCACTTGTCATCGGGTATGAAATCACGCCTCGCATTCTCCATAGCCTCGCTCGTCAACCCTGATATTTTGATTCTTGACGAAGTACTTGCCGTTGGTGACGGAGCGTTTAGAGAAAAGAGTGAAGCAAAGATGCGCTCCATAATAAACGGCGGAGCTACTACAATCCTCGTTTCCCATTCCATCCCTCAGGTGCGCGCTATGTGCAACAAGATTCTTTGGCTCGACCACGGAAACATGGTTGAGTTCGGGGATGACGTTAAGGGGATATGCGACAGATATGAAAATTATCTCAAGCTCCTTGATTAAGGACTTTTTTCAAGCGCTTTTAAGTTCGCTTAGCATCTACCAAAATATATAAGCCAAAAAGCAGACCTTGAACGGTTTTAATCACCGAACAAAATCTGCTTTTTCTATTATTTTAAATTATACTGCTTTTACTATTATTCAATTGTACTGCTTATCGTTAAATCTGACTTTCGCTTATATCGGATTACCGTTTCCATCGAAGAGAGGAAGCTTTTCAAGATAAATAATATCGGTTCTGTTTGCTGCCTCGCCCTCGGCAAGAATAGTCATCTTTCCTACAATCTCACCGCCTGCAAGACGAACGAGATTTTCAAGTGATTCAAGCGAGCCGCCTGTGCTGATAACGTCATCAACGATAAGAACGCGTTTGCCCTTCATATATTCCGCATCGTCTCCGTCTATGTAAAGAGTCTGCTTTGCGGCAGTTGTTATTGACTGGGTCTCGCAAGCAACAACGTCCTTCATATAAAGCTTGACGGATTTACGCGCAAGAACGTAACGGTTTTTACCCGATGCCGCGCACATTGCGTGAACAAGCGGAATTCCCTTTGATTCTGCGGTTATCATAACGTCATGATCGGGCGCCTTTTCGTAAAGCGCAGCCGCGCACTTCTCCGTAAGCTCTACGTCACCGAAAAGAATAAACGCTCCTATATAAAGATTTTCACCTATCGGGCAAAGCGGAAGATCGCGCTCAAGTCCCGCTACGTTAAGTCTGTATTTCATATACTGCTCTCCTTAAAAGTTTTTTTAGGGTGCAAGATTTAATCTCACCGAAATATATTATACCTCAATCAACATTTTTTTTCAAGTCCTATTTTAACTTTTAATAGGCATCGCAATAACTTTTATGATAAATGATGCGAAGATAGAAAAAGACACACTTGAATTTTTTATCGCGCCAAGTTAAATCTCATTTGAAAACAAACCGTAAATTACGCCGCGAAGACTCAAGCAACGATGGAACAATCTTTATTAATTTTGATTAAACGGTCTTTTCAGTAGAAGAAATAATGATTTCCGATGCTGAACGCGTAAGGTCTATTCTTGTATATCCAACTCGACGTAGATTTATTCGGCTCCATAAAGAACAGTAGCTTTTCGGACACGCTGACACCCTCAAGGCAAATTTTTGCCGCAAGCACCGAGTTATACGATGGGGCAGCGTATATACTGCCATTAGCTACGGGACTAAACTGTATGCCGTATTTTTTATCAAAGATGACTCCGTAAATGGTGTTTGGATAATCACTGTGCCGCATACGATTAAGCACTACGTTTCCTACCGCTACTTGACCGAGAAGCGGTTCTCCTCGGCTCTCCGCGCTAATCAAGCGAGATAACCAATACACGTCATCGGTCTTGTAATACATATCGGCATGCATAAGCGGTTTTGGTGTGCCCGAAAGCACGACTTCTCTTTGCGGCTTCCATTCTACACCAAGCGTTAGCGCTTTTGCAATACTTCGCACGGGTACGTACATTCTATTATCGGAGAGTATAACCGCGGGAGCGTAAGACATTATCGGTCTTTCGTTTGCCATAATTATGTACGCGCCCTCGGAAACGGTCATAGAAAAGCCTTGCATAGTAATATACGCCGTTCTCGACTTATCATCAAACGCCACACCTGCGCCTGCAAGAGTTGACACGGTACGCAATGGAACGTATGTAGTATCCTGTATCAAGTATGCTTTTTCGTCAACGCGCCCATTTCCGAGATAGAGGTCTACGCTCGGGTAATTCCATACGTTCTTGTCGTTAACCGATATAAAATACTTTAGGTCGGTTCGGTCTATTTCATAGGCATTCGTGCGAATTCCAAACACCGAAACTATCATCAAAAGACTTATCAATAGTGACACACCTATTTTCTTTTTTAACGCCATAAAATCTCCTTTCTTTTTATTAACCCTCAATATCGAGCCGTCCGCAAAAACGGCAATCTCAACCGGGGTACATAAAAATTATACGTTTTTTTCAGAGAATTTTCAATGCATTATTTGTGGATATAAAGGTAAAAACGAGTAGATTTGAAAATATTTATTTACATTTTGGCACAGAAAGAAATATTTTCTATACTTCATGAATGTAAAAATATTATTAACACACTCATATTATACGAGCTTCTATTGACATCTTTAAATTTTAATGTTATAATCTTTACAGTAATTTTCAGTTATTAATCATTTCAAGACGGTGAGTACAATGGTCGAAAGATTTGAAAAATTTTCTTATTTGATTTCCGAGCTTTCCAAGCTTTTGCACAAAATTGAAACTGACGAGCTTATGGAGCTTGGGATTAGAGGACCTTACGCTATATACATTCTCGCGCTATCGAAGCATGAGGAGGGGGTTTCTATGGCGAAGCTCTCGGAGATTTGCTCAAGGGATAAAGCAGACGTTTCGCGTGCTATAGCATCGCTCATAGAAAAAGGAATTGCGAAAAAGATTGGCAGTGAAGGGCAGAAATACCGCGCCCCCGTCACTCTTACCGAGAAGGGCTTTCTCGTTGCAACCAGAATATCGGATAAGGCAAGACGCGCGGTTGAATGCGCGAGCGAGGGCGTTTCCGATGAGGATAGAAAAATCTTCTATGAAACACTTGAAACCATCTGCTCAAATATGACCAAAATGAGCTTGCACGGAGTTTCGAATATCTAACTTTCGTGAAACCGAAGCAAATAGAAATTCCCTATTTTGCTGATTGCGATTACACGGAGTTTTATTATCTAATTTCCGCAAAAACGAAGCAAGGCGATTTCCCTATTTTGTATTTTGATTAAAAGATAAAAAAACGTCAATAATTTAAGCAAGTCAATCCACTAGCGGAGGACTTGCTTATTTTTTTAGCTTCAAAATGCGAAAGGATAAAATATGAGAAAGTACGTTTTGGTTACCGATTCGGGCTCGGATTTATCGAAAGATGTATTAAAAAAATGTCATATCGTTTCTCTGCCGCTATACGCGCAGTTTGATGGAGAAGTTGAATTTTCCGATTACGATATTGATTCGGGTAAATTTTATAAAAAACTACGCGATGGAAAAAACGCAAAAACCTCGGCGGTTAATCACACCGCCTTTTTAAACAAATTTCGCGCGCTTATAGAGCGTGATTTTGACGTTCTTTATATTGGCTTATCCTCTGCTATAAGCTCCACCTATTCCGCCGCATCTACTGCCGCAAGAGAACTCAAAAAGGAGCTGCCCGAAAGCGAAATTTTAACGCTCGACTCAAAATGCGCCTCGGCAGGTCTTGGACTTTTAGTCTATCTCACGGCAGAAAGGCGCGATAGAGGAGCAAACATTCACGAAGCGTATCAATACGCAAAATCCATAGCTGTGCGCATTTGCCATCGCTTCACTGTTGATAATCTCACCTATCTCTACCGCGGGGGACGAATATCGGGGGCAAGCGCATTTTTTGGAAATATGCTCGGAATAAAGCCTCTTTTATACGTCGATAACGGCGGATTTTTAAAGCCGTCGGAGAAGGTTCGAGGAAGGCGCGCAGCTATCGAAGGTTTAGCGCAAAGCTACGGAGATTTAGCAAAAGACGGCGAAAACTGCATTTTCATTTCACACGCGGATTGCCACGCAGATGCGGAACTTCTCAATGAATTTCTATATGCCAAGTACGGTTGCAAAGCCACAAGAATATTCGACATCGGCGCGGTTATCGGCGCTCATGCAGGCCCGGGAACACTCGCGCTTTTCTTTATCGGAGATAACAGATAGCGTTTCAGTTTCAAGCGTATCAACAAAAAATCAACGCAATCTGAAGACAAGCAAAAAAAATCAGACGGCAAAAAAACTCAAAACAAAATTGTCTATTTCTGTTACAACAATTAAAAACGGAGAAAATAACGTGGAAAACAAAAAAACACATGACGAGTCCAAAAAAGGGCGCGGTATTACGAGCCTTGACGGAGCGCTTTTAAAGGAAATGGTAAGCGGTGGTGCAAAGGAGCTGCGCTCTAATATTGAAGAGGTCAACAAGCTAAACGTTTTTCCCGTACCCGACGGTGATACGGGAGATAATATGTTCTCTACTGTCAATAGCGGTGTCAAAGCCATCGAGAGTCTTGACACGGACAATCTTGCCGAGGTTATGCGCGTCCTTTCTCACGGAATGCTTCTTGGCGCAAGAGGAAATTCGGGTGTAATTCTATCACAGTTTTTCAAGGGAATCGCAGACGGATTTCAAAACTCAAAAAGTGCCAACCCAAAAGCGCTTGGAGCAGCACTCGAGCTTGGAGTAAAAGAAGCTTACGCCACGGTTATGACCCCTACCGAGGGTACGATTTTAACGGTAGCGCGAGAGGCGGTAGAACGCTCGGTTGCAAAGATAAATCCCAAAACAACGATAAAAAGCTTCTTTAACGATTTTGTAAAAGAGCTGCACGCATCAGTGGAAAGGACACCGGAATCCCTCCCGGCACTAAAAGAGGCGGGCGTTGTTGATAGTGGCGGTGCAGGACTTTTTTATCTTATGGACGGGTTCAACAGAGTTCTGCGAGGCGGTAAGCCGGATAGCAAAGTTGAGGTTGAAGAGGAAGAAAAATCACAACAAAAAGTCTCTAAAGATATAATTAACGAAAGAAAAATCGCGTTTGACGAAAACACGGAAATGAAGTTCTCATATTGCACCGAACTTTTAGTTCAGCTTATGCGTACAAAATGCGACACGGATAGCTTTGAAACCGAAAAACTAAAGGATTTTCTCATATCTATAGGCGATTCTGCCGCTGTTGTTAAGTGCGGTAGCGTGTTAAAAATTCACGTTCATACTCTCGAACCGGACAAAGTGCTTAATTATCTTCTTAAATTCGGAGAATTTATTGAAGTAAAAATAGAAAATATGTCCTTGCAGCATAGTGAAAACTCACTTGATAAGGCGAAAATCATAGATATAAGCAAACAAACATTTACATTTAACGCAAACACCAAAATTTTAAACACTCCAAAAAATGACTTTGGCGCAAATGTAAAAAGGGAGAATAAGCGCAAAAAATACGGAATCGTTGCGGTGTCTGTCGGTGACGGAATTGATAAGATTTTTCGCGAGATGGGAGCAGATGAAACTATACTTGCAAAAGACGGAAAAAGCCCAAGCGCATACGATTTTTCAGAGAGTGCAAAGCAAACAAACGCCGATGACGTTTTCATTTTTCCAAACAATAAAAACTTTATTCTTTCCGCAGAGCAAGCGAGAAAAATGACGAGCGAAGCTACGCTTCACGTTATACCTTCAAGAAACATCGCGCACGGTTACGTGGCACTCTCGGTCATCAATCTCGAATGCGAATCACCCGAAGAAATTTGCGACAATGCTAAAAGAACGATTGCTAATACGAGAAGCGGAGCTATCTTCATTTCCGCACGTGACACTCAGTGCTCGGGTATAAAAATCAAGAGCGGAGAATTTGTTGGAACAATTGAAAACGATATTATTGCAAAATCAAAAAACGCGCCAGATACCGCCCTAAAAATCTGCAAAAAGCTCCTCGAAGATAAATTTATGCTTACGGTATTCAAGGGCAAATCCGCAAGCACAAACGATACTCGCGCAATCGAGAAAAAAATAAAAAAATCCTACCCCGAAGTCGAAATTTACTTCATAGAATCAGGGCAAGACGTATTCGAATATATCTTTTGCGCAGAATGAGCTTTTTTCTCAATCAATTCTCTTTACAATATCTCATAAACACATTTTCAACAAATAAAAAACGAAAGAGATATGGTCAGTACCTCTTTCGTTTGCAGTCGATATTTTCCGTTGGTTTCGCGTTAGTCAGGCGCGAAACCAACTTTTTGTTTTTAATACAAGTCATTCAGCGTATTTAAATATCAGGCAAATTATAAAGCCGAATATTCGTCACATACGTTTTGCGCTTAAACGAGCTCTTTAACGCTTAAATTATTCTGCCGCGCCTACGAGAGCGTCTGCAAGAGTGTTAGTCTTGTAAAGCTCTGCAACCTCTGCATATGCGAAGAGCGCCTTAACAAGAGGCATACATGCAACGGAAGCTTCATCAGCGTTATTGTTGTGATAGTTAGCAAAGTTATCAAGAGTGTAATTACCCTCTACACTTACAGCTTCACCGTTTACAGTTCCGTTTGCGGTGATGGTAAGAACAGTGCCGAAGTTATAAACCTTCATTCCCTCAACAACTACCTTTCTGCTATCTGCAGCGGTAACGTTGTAAACTCTTTCGTTGAGTCCGCCGCTATAAGTAACGGTTACAGTTCCCTCGAATCCGTCAACAAGAGTGAATACGAATGCGGGAGTTGACTCAATATCAAGAGTTGCATTAGCAAATACGTCGGAAAGTGCTTCGGTATCGAAGAGCTTATCGTAGTTATAGTTTACTGCGTACATTTCTGCATAATCAGCCGCATTTGCCAAAGCTGCAGTAATAGTATCATCAGCTGCTCCGTCTATATACTTCTCTGCTTCGTTAGCATAGTTAAGCATATAGTACATAAGAACCTTATCCGCATCGGTGAAGTTACCGCCAAGAACTTTGGTAGCATAAGATGCGATGCTCACGGAAACGGTAGCCTTTGCCTCGCAAAGCTTGCCGTTAACCTCTTCTGCAACGTCTATAGCGAATACAACTGAATCGCCTGCCATATTGCACTTCTGAGATACTGTAGCCATAAGGTAATCAACACCGCCTATGGTAATCTCGGTAAGAGCCTTAACGTCTTCAAGAACTGAAACTGACAAGTAGTCCTTATAGATTGCAGGGATATAAACGTTTACGTCAAAGTCAGCGTAAAGGGAAAGGTTAGCCTTAAGTCCGGATACGTTAGCATTAACAGTGTAGTTAGGATTGATTACTACGTCTTCTTGAACGTTTGTGGGAAGAGCGCCCCAATCGGTATAATTAAGAGTAACGCTATTTGCATTATATGTTCTGTCAGCTATCTTGAGATCCCAATTGTTTACACTCTTGCGATCGCTTCCAACGAACATAGTCTTTACGTCAGTACCCTTTTCATAGAAAGCATACATTACTTCGGAACCGTCAAGTCTGTTAAACGATACTCTTACAGCATCTTCCTTGTTAACAATCTTTGTGGTAAGAACGGGAAGCTCATAGTAAGCAACACCGGGATACTCAGCCTCAAAGGTCTTACCGTATCCGTAATTTACGAAGTAAGCGTAATTATCATAGTTAATCGTTCCGGTTGCGCTGTCATAAACAGGATGAGAAAGTTTAACGAAATATGCTCCGTTTTCAGCAAATTCGTTAATAGCCATAGGCTCCCAACAATATGCCTCAATAAGATCATTGGATAGATAACGATTATTTACAAGCATATTCTGAGAAGCTGTACCCTCATCAAAGTACACGTGTTCACGTTCAGCTGCATTAAGTCTTGCATTAGAAATACAGTTGCGGAATATGACGTTTACACTTTTATCTGTCGTATTTCCGCCATTAGCCACTACATTCTGAGTAGGATTTTTGCTAAGGAAAGCGCAGCTATCGAATACAACATCGGGGTGGAACTTCAAATCATCAGGATCGGGTGCTGTTGCATGAGCGTAATCGGGACGTAATACGTTAATCATAACGCCGGAATTTCCACCATTTAAGAAAGAGGTGAGCACAGAGTCATCAACGTTTATCTTTCCGCAGAAATATCTCGTTACAATCAAACCGTTAGAAGCATTTACTGCTCTGGTTGCTGCTACGTTATTGATGTTGTACGAGCAAGAGGAGTCACCCGTTACAGCCTCGAATAGAACGGCTCCCGTCATATTGATCATTTCGCTCTCAACAAGGTTTCCGTTTCTATCAGTATAAGTACCGAAGTTATAACGGCTGTTCATATTCTTAAACATGGTTGCGTAAGTTTCGTTCCAGTTTGCAGAATCAATATACATCATAACGAACGTTCTGCCGGCTGTTGCTGCGTTGCCACTCTTATAGAGCATATCAACCTTAGCACCGGGCTTACTCGAATAGATGCTGAACTCTGTATTCTGACCGATAATGATCTGTTTGTTAGGAAGATACATCGTGTTACCGTTAAGGTCGATCTTAAGATCGGTTGCAACCGATCTCATCGTTGCAATTTCCTCATCGGTGTAATCGTTGTCAATCACAACTCCGTTAACGGTCGTTACACCGTCGGTTGTCACGATGGGATCATCGTTTTTAATTCTCATATTTGCTTTAACGGTATAGTCATCAAGAAGAACTACTGTATTTCCGCTTGCAAGAGTTGTAACTGCGGTATGAGTTTCATCGTTTGAGATACCGTATGACACGATATTACCCGAAGGATCCTTAACAACGAACGTCATAGGAACCGCCTCAAGAAGAGGAAGATAATAAACGTTATTGTTTTCATCGGAAATTTCAAGATCCGCAAGATCGGGAGTCTTAGGAAGAACGGAATCGGTTTCAACGATGTCATATACCCAACCGTTCTGAGTATTTACAGTATAATTAGAGTAATTAGCAACTCTTTCGGTGTAATAGTTAGCTATATCAAAATCAGAACCAAGCTTAACCTTTCCGACAAGAGTGAAATCGCTTTCATCATAAGTACCGTTTGTAATCTTACTTATATCACCGGTGTACTTATATGCGTTATACCAGTAATTTTCATTGAATGTGTAGTTTGTGCCATTCTTAACGAAGCCGTAAGAATCATTGCCGTAAGTAACGCTCTTGCCGTTGAAATCAAGCGTTGCATTTGCTGTGAAATTGCCAAGGTCAATATTGTTTGCATTAATATCAATCTTAGAGTTTGTTCTGTTAGCTGTTGCTACAAGCTCTTCCATATCAGCCATAGGAATGCCATTTACGGTAAGTGCTTTGCCCATATACTGTCTGGGGGAAGATGTGGAGATATAGTTGGCAGCAGTAGCTGCATCGGGAGTAGTTTCGCCGTACTGATATCCCTCATAAGATCTTGTGCTTACGTTATCAAATGAGAAGGATGAGTTTACCTTATGTGTGCTTGACTTGTAAACGTTAATTCTCATTCCCTGGAAGTAAACGTTAGCATCTACGGTAGTACCCGCTTTCCATCCGGGAGCTTTACCCATATAAGCACCATTAATGAAGAAGTGAATCTCGTTTGTCTCAGTGTAGCAAACCACGGAGATGCGATACCACTCGTGCTTATTAAGTTTTGTTATAGGACTCTGTGAATCATAGAGCTTATTGTTAATAGTACCTGCATTAGATATATCTATTTTCTGGGCTGAATCTGATACACCGGTTCCCGCCTGACGCACCTGAATACAAATGCCTATCGCGGGGAATCCAACGTCGGAATCACATCCGAAGTCCATTTCCTGAACGATAACCTTCTTAGTGTTATAAGAGGTGTTCGCTATAATAGCCGCATCGGAAACGTTTTTACCCATGATAAAGAATGGGTCCGCAGCTGCACCTTTATCTTTTCCTACCTCGGTATTAAAGTTACGTGTAGAACCGTTGTAGCTGCTACCGTAAATATCCTTAGCAGTTATATTTACAGTTTCACCCGCTGCATTCGTGGTTGTGTATTTTGTATCATCATAAGGAGTTACAACATACTTAACGTACGCATTACCGGGCTCGTAAGCCGACAAAAAGCTTCCGCGTCCGCAGGACATCTGAGTATAGGTT
The DNA here is from genome assembly GCA_045660185.1 of Eubacteriales bacterium. GTDB lineage: Bacteria > Bacillota > Clostridia > Oscillospirales > CAG-272 > UBA1740. Next base: position 65,883 of record JAZRDI010000020.1, read on the forward strand.
CTGTGGTTTTCCGCATCCGTTATATTTTTTTCGGTGACGCCTTCACGGTAAAGAGCTTTATCATATTTTTTGCTTGCATATTCGTTATAGCGAATACCATCGAAGCCGATGTTAAGATAATAGTCGGGATTTGTGAAGGTTGTTTCCGTAGTATCCACGAGTACGAAGGGAGCATCGGGATCTCCAACGGGATCGTAAACCCAAACGTAAGCATCGTCTGCGCTCGAAGCAGCATAAGTCCACTCTGTTACGTTTCCGTTTTCATCAACGGTTTTGGGAACATTGATACCCGATTTAAGAGTTGTTGCAGTGGTAACACCGGGAAGGTTAACACGAACGCCGGGCTCGTGAGCCTTTAATGCGCCTGAACTCTGAACGATGTTCGTATCAATAGAAATTACCTTACATGCTTTTCCGCTATCTGAATTGTAAAGGTTGAGCTCTTTCATGTTTCTGGTAAGATATCCTTCGGGCGGAGTATTAGTCTGCAAGTCACTCTCTGCTCTAACTACGTTGAAGGTAGTTCCGTATGCATTGAGATAAACCTCAGGGCTTCCTGCCTCGCTTCCGAACATTCTTCCCGAACACTCAAACATCGAGTCATACATATTGATTGTGCATTTTGCGGTGTTATCTTTAGAGAAGAAAACTACGGACAAACGCGCACCGGATTTATAAGACGAATCGGTATCGTTAACGCGAATTACTGAATTTTTAACCAATATAGATTCATTTTTTCCATTAGCCACATTGGTTGCGTCAATCAGCATATTTCTTGTATATATAGCCGAGTCCTCAATGGTAAGATGCGAGGTTCCGCCTACTCTGATGAAGCAAGTGATGGTAGCGTTCCAACCGCCAACATTGTTGTAAGCAAGATCTACAGAGGTATTCTTAATCGTCATAGCAGAATTTCCGCTATTCTCGATAAATGCGTTGCTCTGCGCGCCCTTTTGAGAAACAATCTCAAAATTATTGAGCTCAAAGGTGTTGGACTTAAGAACAACAAAGTTCACGTCTTTGGCACCGCTGTGAGTAACGGCAATACCGTCAACACCTGTACCTACAAGGTTAATCGTTGCACCGTCATCTTGGGCAGTAACAAGAGTTCCCGCTGCGGTAATGTTACCTGTACCGGTAACGGTGAAAACTGTGGTTGCGCCGCTTACGCTGAATGCGTTAGCTACGCTTGTGGTGAGTGTGTAGCCGTTAAGGTCCACGGCTACGGACTTGGTCACTGCGATTTCAGCTGAAATTGTGCAGTTACCAAGAAGCTTTACTGTAGTGCCTGCATCTGCATTCGCTAAAGCATCTGCAAGAGTTCCCTCTGCGGATGCACCGTCTGCTACGTAGCTTACGGTTTCTGCCTTTGCTTCGTCAGCACTTACCGCAATGATAAGTCCCGTACAAACAAGAGCGAGTGTCAAAAGAAGCACCAATGCTTTGGTAAATTTCTTCATTTTCTTTTTCTCCTTTTTTTATTTATATTAGCTCGGGCTCAAGCGTTCAAATTGCCTTTTGAGCCGAAATAATAACTTAAGTAGGGATTTTAAGTGTTTTTTTAAATTTACGCGTTTTATTTTTATGTTTTTTTGTTTGGCTTTGATTTACTGTTATTTTATTATTACACTATTTACCGGTTTATTTTGTTTGACTAACACAAGATTAATAATGTTACAATAATTGTTTTTTGTTCTTTAATTGAGTTGTTTAAGGGCGCTCTGTGGAGCGCCCTTTTTTACACCGCGAGGAATAAAATTTCTTTTGCGGTGATTTTAAAAATTCTTATTCGGCAACGTAAGCCTTTGCTGCATTTGCATAGAGATACATTGCATCAATGAGCTTGAGAGCATTGCGAGATGCTATCTGTGCATCGGTAGGAATATCATCCTCTGCATATCCGCCGTTTTCAACGTGATACTTCGCATAGGTAGCAAGATTGTACTGACCGTCTGTGATAAGAACGGAAGTGGTTGTTCCAACTCTGCCCTCTGCAGTTACCTTAATATCCGAGGTGATTTCTGAAAGTGTAAGTCCATCAAGGATTATCGTACGGTCTGCATTGCTGTTTACGATATACTCTCTAACGTCAGTGCCGATAGTAATAGTTACAGTTCCTACGAATCCGCGGAGTGTTGTGAATACAATTGTGGGAACGGAATTAAGTCTTACGGTTGCCTTAAGGAACGCTGCTTCGAGGTTGGTTACATCGTATGCTCCTGCATACTTATCTGCAATTTCGTCTCCTGCAAATTCAGCGTACTTTTCAACGAGCGCATTAACTATAACGTCAGCCTCAGTGTTTGCATAAGCGATTACTTCGTTTGCATATACGAGAGCCGCATAAACAAGCTGCTTTTCATCATCTGTATAAGTTTCGTCGGAGAGAATCTCTTCTGCGTAAGACATAACGCTTGTGGAAACTGTAGTGCTTCCCTTATAAACAACGCCGCCGTACATTTCATCAAGCTCTAATACAAACTCGATTTCCTCTGCGAAATTATTGGGAGTGATGGGAGCCGTGCACATAATATACTGCGCGCCATCTACTGTTACTTCCTTAACTGTCAAGTAAGTACCGTTTACGTTAGCTCTCTTGAAGTATTCCTTATAAGAATAAGGAACGTAAATATTGATGTTGAAGCTTGTGGAGAAGGAAACGCTCGACTTAACACCCGCAATGTGATTTACAACGTTGTAGGTGGGATAGAAGATGGTGTTAGCATCAACTGCGCCAACCTTCTTATCAAACTCGCCTGCAAATACAAGAGTAGTGAACTCGGAAAGCTTGTAGTCAGAAACCTGAGGAGCTGTGGGAAGTCCACCCTTAACAAAGCTCTCGGTGAGAACGGAATTATTATCAAGTCCCATAAACGTAACGGTTACGATTTCGCTTGCAGTACCGGTTGCAACCGCAAGAACGGGAAGCACGATAATCTCTACGTTGTCGCCCGTAGGAGCGAGATGCTCCTTGCCTGCCTCAACGTAAACAATTCTTCTTGCATCGAGTACCATAGTTGCGTTATCGGTCTTCTTGGGAACAAGAACCTCGAATATACCGTTATCGGAAAGGTTGCCAAGCGTCATAGCCTGATTGTATTTAGCCTGGGAAACTCCGGTTGCGTAAGTAGTAACGTTAGTCTTATCCTTATCGATGGACTGCGCGTAAACACCGCCCTCAATAAGAACCTTACCTCTGTTACTGGTGGTTGCGATTTTACCGTTGGTAATTACGTTCTTAAGAGTGATACATACTGCTGATTCATCGTCACCGGTATGCTCAAAAATGTTGCTCTTACCGTCATTGAGAATTACGCAGTTTTCAAATCTTACCTCGGGAGTCATCTTATATGCCGATGCATCATAATCCTTAACCGAGATTACTGTGGTCGAAGTAGGAGCGATAATAGTGGTGTTGGTTACTATCATAGTTCCGCTATAGTAACGAGTCATGAACGCGCCTGTGGAATCGGGGTTGTGTCTGATTGCGCGAATGCCATCTACCTCGATAGTACAGGTATCGTCACCGTTTCTTCCCTCTATGAGAACGCATCCGTAAAGAGTAAGGTTAGAACCGGGGATTACCTCGCCATCTACCTCAACAGTACCTACAACAAGGTGAGAGTTGGAGTTTTCGAACGAGCCGGGGCCGTTTTCGCTTCCGCTGTAGATTTCAAGGATTCTGTTACCGTTTATAGAGGTACTTCCGGACTCACCCTGTGCGGAATAAATCATACCGCCGGGCTGTGAGGAATATACGGAGAAGGTTACGTTTCCGTTAAGAGCAGCGAGCGTTCCTCTCTTCGCTGCGTGACCTATAGTAATGGTGTATCCGTTAAGGTCGAGAGCCATCTTTGCGGATGCTTCTCTCATTGCTGCAAGCTCCTCTGCGCTATAATCGAACACTTCCATCTTGGAGGAGTTGCTTGTTCTGATAGGCTCAAGAATGCCGTCACCGTCATAATCGTACTGGCCGCCGTAGGTAGCCTTATCTGCGCCGAACTTATGATTTACAAGCGCGTCTGCGAACTGAATGTTATCGCAAAGCACGAAGGTTTCTCCGTCCTTCAAGGATGTGAAGAGCTCGGATGCTTCATACGATCCGTACGCTATATCAACGATACCGCTCGCATTCTTTTTGTATGCGGTAGGAACTTCGTATGTGTACGAGGGATACATATAGATGGGCGCGCCTGCCTGCGATATTGCCTGCGAGATAGTTACTGCGCTGAGAGTGTCAACGGTAGTATCGTCACCTGCGCTGTGCCAACCGCAGTGAATCTTCTGAACAAAGTTTGTAACATCCTTAACGCTCGGAATAGCTGCGCCGGTATAAACGGGAACCTGACCGGGAGCAACTACAGTCTTAACGTAGTAGCTATCATCCTTCATCTGCTCGGCATTGCCGTATTCACCGATATACCAGTAGTAGTTAACATTCAAGTTGTTATAAACTTCATTGAACTTATAGAGCGAGTTACCTGTATTTGCATCGTAAATAATGTTAGCAGAGTATGAATTCTCGGTAAGACTCATCGAGTAACCGTTGGTATATACGTCGCAATTAAGATCTATCGTACCTGCGAAATCGTCCTGAAGTCTGATAACAGTACCAAGCTCCTTCGCGATTTTCTGAAGCTCCTCAATTCCTGCACCGCGGTAAGAGTTACCTACTACTGCAAGAGTTTCGTTGATATACACGCCGGGAGCGTTTGCTATAATATAGCTTTCGGGAGACTTCTCTGCGCCGTCTGCCTCGCCCTCTACCTGATAATTATCGTAGCAGCGAAGAGACATATTGTCGATACAAAGAATTGAATTCGCAATCTGACCTGTGGGAATATCAAATCTCAAGCCCTGAAGATACAAGGTTGCATCGGTAGAAGTTGAGAATTTCTGTGTTCCCATAAGCTCACCGTTAAGGTAAACGTATCCAAGACCGCCTACGTAGTTCGGGTCGGTATAGAATACTATGGAAAGGTGGTTCCACTCGTTAGCCCCCTTAAGCACGGGAGTGGGAACGGATGTAAGATTAGTACCTGTAGTACCGAGGTTATTCTTAACAGTGCCGCCGTTTCTGATTTCAAACCAGTTAGTACCGGGCTGCGCGTTGTTATCGTACTTGGTGCCGCTGACGTATCTCGATGCAAACTTAAGGTTAAGATCGGGATATACACCGTTCTCGGTACCGAAATCAAGATCGATTACCATTACCGCCTTACGCTCTTCACCGTAAACCTTTGTTTTTACGTAAGTGTAATCATTTGCGGAGGACGCTACGTTTTCACCAACGATCCAGAAGGGAGCGTCACTTACGGCAAGAGTAGTTCTCTGTGCAGTAGGATCCGACGGATTGGGCTTTACCCAATACTTCATATATTTATTTTGCGCGTCACCGGCGATGTAATATGCGCCGCCGCGCTGCGCCCAGTGGAAGTTTTCCATCTTGTTCTTTGACTTCTGAAGCGCATCTCCGGAGTTGGGGTTACCGGTTCCGTTTGTCTGACCGAAGGGCTCGTAAGAGGTCCAATCCGACTTTTTCACGCCGTCCTCATAAAGCAAATACTCGGTGTATCTGTCTATGTTTTTATCGTTGAACTGATATGTATCAAAGCCCGCAAACTTGTATGCTGAGGGATAATTATCGAACGTTGTTTCAACCTTCTCCTCGCCCTCACCCGAGTAAGATCTTTCAACAAGAAGATAAGGAGCGTCTGCATTTCCAACGGGATCATATACCCAAGCGTACTTAGCGCTTTCGCAAGCAAATACATAGTTAGGCTCTGTCTTCTCGATTCCGTTTTCGGTAACCGTAATGGTACCCTCAAGAACCTTTACGCCATCCGAGTCCTTAAGAGCCGTTGTGATTCCCACAACATTCGTACGGAATCCGGGGTTAATTACAGCGAAGGGCTGCTTTGTACCCGTTGAGCCTGCCATCGCAGCTTTTCTGGTAATAACTGCGCTGTTACCGTAGAAGTTAAGCATTATAGCTCTCGAAATATTCTCCGAGGTATCGTTTCCGTTAAGACCGATACACTTCAAAGTAGAATCGTAGATATTAGCAACGTTCTCGGTGATGTCACCGCTCTTGTTCTCGAAGCAAATTGTACGGTAATTTGCCTCAAGGTGAGAATTGTAAATATTAATAATCTGTTTGGGAGATCCCTCGAATTTGTCATTCATACCAAGAATCGCATAGTTTCTTGCGCTCGGAGCCGTTCCGTCTTCTCTGGCCTTCTTGGAATCTACGCTGACGTTATCTGTAACGCAAGAAATAAGTGAATTCTCAATGCGGATAACTTCTTCGCCGGGGTTCTCAGCAACACCCGATTTAATACCGGAATGCTCTGTAATGAACGCACTGTTCTTGATGAGAAGGTAACCCGTTCCCGCCACGTTGGTAATGAACTGACCGGGGTGAGACAAGTAAGGCGTATCGTATTCAACGCGAACTTTATCAAACTCGAAGTCAACGTCAGTGGTGGTAACGTTTCTCATCTCAAAGAAGCAATTCCACTGTTTACCGGTTGCATCTGAATAAACGTCAAGATTCTTGAACGTCCACTTACCGTACTCGGCATAAACAATTCTGTGACTTGCAAAGCCCGTGTGAACTATATCAATTCCCTTCGTGCCTGCTTTTCCTTCAATTACGAAATTAACGTTTTCGCTCTTAGAGGTCGCGAGCATACCGTCAAGCACGATTTTTCCTTCACCAATAACGGTAAGGCTTGTGCCTTCCTTGAGGTCGAACGCGCTTACGTCAACGGAGGTGAACGTAAATTTGCCGATGTTTACCGTAAGGTTCTTTTCGGTAAGAACAAGGCCTTCCTCCAAAGTGCAATTTCCGAGAAGGGTGATCACGCTATCGTTAGCAGCGTACTGCCATGCTTCTGCAAGCGTACCCTCTTGGGTGATGCCTTCTTCATCGATGTAGCTTACCAATCCTGTCTTTTCTTCAACACCGCTAACTGACAGTACGATGACTGTGCAGAGGAGCGCCAAAGAGAGAAGAAGTAAACCGATTTTGCTGAGTTTTTTCATTTGTGTTTCTCCTTTTTGTTTATTGCGCATCGCGCAGCAAAGACTACCGCGCGATAAATATAATAAGACAATAATAGTATACAGTATATTTTTGTAAATGTCAATTCGCGAGTTTTTACAATTTTAGGTTAAGTTTTTGGTTGTTTTCACCAAAGTGTAATGACGCTATAATGCCAAAGCAAACATTAGCCTTGACACCTTCTTAATAGTGTGATAAACTATATCGTAAATAACGAGGAAGGAGGCGGTTATTATGAGATACGATGAGGAAAAAAAACTACTTATCACAGACGTTAAGGAAGCGGTTGCCACGGCAAGACGCGGTATGAGCTCATATACGGTTTTTGATGAAGACGAGCCCGCCTTCTCCGAGGGCAGACTGCCGAGCGGATACAGCGCCGATAATATCGTGGAGCTTTCACGGGAATTTGAATTTTCGGGATACAACTTCAGAATAGACGGCAAGGCGCTTTCCCTTGAGAACGGAGTAGTTACCTCGCTTTTCACCGTCCCGACGGCAAAGGAAATCAAAAAGCGCGAAACCGAAAAACAATCGCGAGGCGAGGCGTTCATGCTTGGCGCAATGGCGTTACCAAACGGCGGAAGTGCCGAAGACACGCTGACAGTGAAACTCGTTTATCTTGCTGAGGATACAAGAGAAATTATCATCAATGAAGAAAAGGTAACCAGAGCAAAACTTTACGCATTTTTCGACAAATGCGCGGAATCACTCGTTAAAACGGGTCGAGCGGAAATCGAGCGAGTAACCGAAAGACTCCCCTCAATGAAAAGTGCAAAATTTCCATTCGGAAAAACCCGCGACGGTCAAGACGAATTTATAAGAACGGCATACAAGGTTATGGCAAAGGGCGGAAGACTTTACGCCGCCGCGCCGACGGGAACGGGCAAGACCGTTTCTGCTATTTTCCCCGCAATCAGAGCACTTGGAAATCAAAAATGTGATAAGGCGTTTTACCTCACACCAAAGCAAACAACGGCAATTGCAGCTAAGGAATGTATAGAATTGTTTGCAAAATCGGGTGTAAATGTACGCTCGGTGATACTTGTTGCAAAAGATAGACTATGCAACCGAGGCAACGTTTGCCGTGAGAGTAAGAAACTTTGCCCCGCGTCGTTTTCATCAAAAACGTCGGAGGCGGCAATGGCGCTATTTGATTTGAATATTCCGTGCATTACCCCTCAAGACGTGTCAAAAATTGCAGAAGAATTTGCCGTTTGCCCCTACGAGCTTTCGCTTACGTACGCGGAGCTTTGCGATATAGTTATTTGCGACTTCAACTATCTTTTCGACCCACAGGTTTATATACGACGTTTCTTTACACGGTACGGATCTTACGCGTTTTTAGTGGACGAGGCGCATAACCTCGCAGAGCGTGCAAGAGAGATGTATAGCGCAGAAATTTCGGCCGATGAAATATCCGATACCGAGCTTCTCGGTGAGCTTTCGCTATTAAAAGCCGCATCACACGAGGCTCGGATTTTATTTGAAAACATTCTCATGCCGCTTTTACGCGACGAGCTGATTCGTGACAAGGACGGTATTTTGCACGGAGCGTATCACTCCTCAAATCTTCCCGGGGAATTCTACGAAATTTTCTCAAAGCTTACCTCTCTGGCCGAAGACGAGCTTTACGCATCGTTCTCAGCAAAAGACGATGAAAAGGACGCGAGAATATCTTACATTCGCGAATACCTATTTAAAATCAAAAAATTCAACGATGCCGTTACAAGATTTGATAACGGCTTTGAGATACTCGTATTTCTTGACGGTGACAAGCTGCGCGCAAAAATATTCTGCCTTGATACCGGAAACGTTATAGCAAATAGACTCGACCTCGGAAAATCCGCAGTTCTCTTCTCCGGAACTCTTACGCCTATTCATTACTACCGTTCATTGCTTGGCGGAGATAATTCATCGGAGATTCTTGAGATTGACTCTCCATTCGTCAAGGAACAACTTGCAGTCGCGGTTATGGATAAGATAACCACGCGATACTCCGAGCGCGAGGATTCGCTTTTGGCAGTGTGCAGAGTTATTGCCGCAACGCTTTCGGCAAAGCGCGGAAATTATATGATTTTCTCGCCCTCGTTCGCATATTCAGAAGCTCTTGCCAACGCCTTCAAAAAGAAATACCCGAAAATCAAAATCATTCTTCAAACGCCTAATATGACTAAGACGGAAAAGGACTCGTTTCTTGCCGAATTTTCAAAAAACGACGGAACGTATCTTGCGGCATTCTGCGTTATGGGCGGTATTTATTCCGAGGGAATCGATCTTGTCGGAGATAAGCTTATAGGAGCTGTGGTTGTTGGAATAGGTATGCCTTCCCTTTCTTACGAGCGAGAGGCTATCGCTGAATACTATCAAGAGAAGCTTGATTCGGGAAAGGAATTTGCTTATCTGTACCCGGGGATGAACAGAGTTCTTCAAGCTGCAGGAAGAGTTATAAGAACCGAAAATGATCGCGGTGTTATCGTGCTGATAGATGACAGATTTCGCGACCCGCTATACAAAAAATCCGCCCCGAAAATCTGGCAAGGTATGGAGTTTTTTGATGATGCAAAAGCGTTAAAAGAACGCCTCGAAGAATTTTGGTTTGAGGTTGATAACGAAGAAAAATAAACTTTTTTTGTAAATAATTCTTTTCATAATTCAATTTAAAACGTTAAAAAACAAAAAGTCTTACACTGCATAAGCCACCAAAACTTATGCCACGTAAGACTTTTTTACATATTCGATTTTTCAGTTTCGATCCTACTTTTCTTTGATTACCGTTAGCTTTATCGCTGTGTTTCTATCCATTACATTCGGATTAATTTAAATCAGCTTCAGATCAATGGTAGGCGGTAAGTTTGATAATTAAGTCGAGGTCATCGGGTTGAACCTTTGCTTCATGCGCCGCCTTGTTTCTCACCGTCGCTCCGCACTTTTCGCATTTATGGATTATTACGTATCCTTTTTTACTATCAGGCTCTGCGCCTGCGGGTCTTAATATTCCACGGCAGGTATTAGCTCTATCACCCGGATTTACGTCAACGTGAAGCGAGCAAAGGCAGAAGGGGCAGTGATTGCGCGAGGTATATCCAAGCGGAAGAACCTCTTTTTTGCAATTCTCGCATACAAATCCATTATCGTTTTTAGAAAATCTTTTACTTTCCATACTTTTTTCCTTTTATCAGTATTTTTGCGAAAAAAACAGATATAATAATTTTAAAAAACGGAGGTAATATTTTGAAAAAAATTTTAGGTATAGGCGCAGTCGTGCTTATCGCTATGGCGCTCGGATTAAGTATTACGCGCGAATTTTCCGACATTGGTACACTGATTATCAAAAAGTAAAATCAACACGGGTATGCATTTAATTCAATTTCACCGTAAAAAACACATTTTAAGCCTTACCTATGAGATAATGCGCTTTTATTTTCCTACGCAGAAGTTAGCAAATATATCCGACACAACCTCTTCGGAAACCTCTTTTCCGTCAAGCTCACCGATAGCGGCAAGAGCAAGCTCTATATCAGAGCTTACCGCATCTTGAGGCAATCCTATATAAAGCGCCTCGGCGGCGGTATCAAGAAGCGAATCAGCTTTAACGAGTGCGGCATTCTGCCTTGCAGAAGATATAACCGCATCCTCGCCTATGGTGATTTTTTCGTCCTTAAACAAGCGCATAACCTCACACGTTATGGCATCAATTGCCTCCACGGGTCTGTTTGAGCTTGAAATTTCAATTATATTTTCAAAACCGCGCTTAATTAAATACTCACGCATATCATTCTTGCCGTCGTTATCGCATTTGGTAATGACGGCTATTTTTTCGCACTGTTTTCCTTCGAGATATTCTATTATCTCCTCGTCCTCAATCTCAATGGGGCGTTTTGAATCAAAAAGAGCGAATACAAGTTCAGCCGTGTCGATTTTTTCACGGGAACGCTCAATTCCTATAGCCTCAACGGCATCAACGCTTCCGCCTCTTATTCCCGCGGTATCGTAAAGACGAAGCATAACCTCGCCTATCGGGATTTTCTTTTCAAGCACGTCACGCGTTGTGCCCGGAATATCGGTAACTATCGCGGCATTCTCTCCGAGAAGAAGATTATAAAGCGTGCTTTTTCCAACGTTTGGCTTTCCGCATATAACGGTCGCGATTCCCTCGCTCACCGCTTTTCCGGTTTTATAGGTTGCAACAAGAGCCTTGATTCTATCCCGTAATTCATTTACGAGAGTGAGCATATCAGCATCGCTGAAATCGCCAAGGTCCTCATCGGGATAATCAATTCTTGCGAATGCCGATGATAAAAGCGCCACAAGACTTGCTCTGATTTCTTCAATAGAGCTTTTAAGCTTCCCTCTCGATGATGAGCGCGAAAGCTTTATTTGAGCCTCGCTTTCAGCTTCAAGGAGCATAGAAACAGACTCGGTTTCGGTCAAGGTGATTTTTCCGTTAACGAACGCTCTTTTGGTAAACTCTCCGCGCTCTGCGGGAAAAGCCCCCTCAACGAACGCACTCTCAAGAACTTTAGAGCTTATAAGCGCGCCACCGTGGCAGCTTATTTCAATAACGTCCTCACCCGTGTAAGAATTAGGCGCAGGGAAATAGGTTATAAGACCATCGTCGATTTCTTCTCCACGATAAAAGATACTGCCGTATATTTGCGTCCTCGGCGCAGTATTTTCAAGCGTACTCTTCCCTTTTGGAACGAAGATTTTCTTCGCTATGCCAACGGCATTTTCACCGCTTATCCTTATAACCGCAACCCCACCCTTGCCGGGTGGGGTTGAAATTGCTGCAATTGTTCTGTCAAATAGCATATTATTAGTTTTCGCTATCCAAAGCCGTCTCAACAACTTCAACATCGCTATTCTCTGCTACGGTGTTTTCGTTGTTAAGCTCAACACTCTCGTTAGCTACAACTTCCTTATCCTCTTCGAAAACGCCCTGAGGCTTCTTATCGGTAAGGAAGATAACGATCTTTCTGTTGCTATCCGAGCCTACGGAATTTGTGGATACACCCTCAATTCCCTGAATCTCGGAGTGAATGATTCTTCTCTCATAGGGAGTCATGGGCTCGAGCATAACGCTTCTTCTGTTACGAAGAGCCTTTGCTGCCATACGGCGAGCAAGAGCGCGGAGAGTTTCCTCTCTCTTTGCGCGGTAGCCTTCAATATCAAGAGTAACGCGGCTCTTATCGCGCTCACCGTTGATATTCTTTCTTGCAGATGCAAGATTTGCAAGATACTGAAGCGCGTCAAGAGTGTCACCGTGGTGACCGATAAGAGTAGATGCATCCTCACCAACGATGGTGATTCTTCTCGTTCCGTCTTCGCAAGCGTAGAGCTCTGCGGTAGCCTTAAGTCCTATGTCTGCAATAACCGTCTTAACGAACTCATAGGACATATCCTCGCCGTCCTTAACCTCGCGGCGCTCCATCTTAAGCTCTGCCTCGGGAACTACCTCGGATTTTGGAGCATCGTTCTTTACGTTCTGCTTTTTGTTATCGTTCTTCTTGTTATTGTTGTTCTTCTTTGCGGGAGCTACATTCTTGCTCTTCTCCTTAGCTTCGCCCTGGGGCTTTGCCTCGTTCTCGGTCTTTTCACGATTGGGGCGCTCTTTTCTCTGACGAGGCTCGTGAACATCGGGAATCTCCATAGTTGCCTTTACCTTTGCGGGTTTAGCCATAAAGCCGAGGAATCCGCGAGTTCCAAGGTCAAGAATTTCAAAATTTACGTCATCAAGAGGACCTGCTCCAAGAGCAGCTCTTGCGTTTTCTTTAGCAATATTTATATCTTTGCCTGTTGCAATTATTTCCTTTAACATTATTATAGTGCCTTTCTGTTTAGTCCTTAATTTCCGGTCTTTGCGACGCGGTGGAGTTGTTCTTAACGTTTACGTTTGAATTCGAAGACTTTACCTCGGGAAGCTCATCGTAATCATCCTCATCAATGTAGTGAAGAGATTTATACTTGGGCTGAGTCTTAATAATTTCCTTTTGAGTCTTCTGCTGCTGACGGCGAGCCTTTTCAATAGCCTTAAGCTCGTCGGGCGTGAACTTCGGTACGGGCATTGCTTTTGCGATAATGAAGCTCTGAATCATTCCAAAGATGGACTGATAAATCCAGTAAACACCCATAACTGCGGGGAGGTTAAATGCGAAGAAGAGCGTCATAAGAGGCATCATAAGATCCATCATCTTCATGGACATCTGCGCCTGCTCGTCCTGCATTGCCTGCATAGGATTTGTATTAACCTTACGCATAACGTACATTGAGAGCCACTGGAACACGGCAACCAAAAGAGGTATGAGCACGAGCCAGCTCGCAATCTTAGGAGTGTCTGCAAGGTTAAGACCGAAGAGGTTGAAGTTGGGAATTGATTCGATAATGGAATCAAGCTTGTCACTCGTCATTCCGGATATACCGTCAATGGCAGCAAGATAATCCTTCGCATCCTGCGTTTGTGCCATATTCTGCATATTCTTAAGTTTTCCGGCAATTTCGATTTCGTTTTCTGCACTTATTCCCCAATGATTAGCAAAGAAGCTTATAACGTCTTCGCTAACGTTAGCAATATAAGAAAGGGGTTTTCTTATAACGTTATAGAGGAATAGGATGATGGGCATCTGAATAAGAAGAGGAAGACATCCTGCAAGGGGGCTATATCCCTCGTCCTGCTGAAGCTTCATGATCTCTTCTTGCTGCTTACGCATGGTAACCTGATCTTTTCTTCCGCGGTATTTTGCGCGAATAAGCTCGATTTTAGGCGTAAGTTTCGCCATTTTTATCTGGTTTTTCTGCTGTTTGATTGCAAAAAATACAAATGCGAGTTTAAAAATAAGAGCGTAAAGTAAAAGTCCTATAACGTAGCTTCCGCCAAAGCTAAAGAAGCTAAGCATTTTACCTAACGCGACGTAAAGCCAATCTAACATTTAAATTCAAGTTTCCTTTTCATTTTGATTTTCGTTTTCGGAAGCTGTATCTTCTGATTGAGAATCGACAAATGAAGTTTTAACTCTTTTAAAGCCTCGCTCGGGAACGGGATCATAACCGCCCTTGCAAAACGGATTGCATCTTAAAATCCGCCAAACCGTTAATATCAATCCCGCGAAGAATCCTCTTTTCATAAAGGCTTCAAGCGCATACGTTGAGCAGGAAGGCGTGAATCTGCAACATTGCGGCTTTATCGGCGATATGAGTTTTTTATAAAGCTTAATAATTCCTATCATTAAATACTTCATTTTACGTACATTCCAAGCTTTGAAAACGCATCTTCGAGATGTTTCTCGATTTCGTAGCTTTTAAGCTTCGGCGCAGCGCTCCTTGCTGCAATAACTATGAGAAAGCCCTGTTTTAGCTTTGCACGCTTCTCTACAGATCGCAATGCTTCTCTGATGATTCTACGGCATCGGCTTCTCGTAACTGCGCCGCCTACTTTTGTTGATACCGTTATTCCGTAACGGTTTTTGAGTTGCTTTCTGGTGTCGCTCATCTGTAATCTCTTTGCTGCGTAATCGGGCAATACATAAACAACCAGAGCCGACGTCACCGCCCTTTTGCCTTTAGCGTATGCCTTTCCAAACAGATGATTTTCCTTGATTGCTCTGAATTTCATAAAAATTCTCCCTTAAACAAAAACCCCGATAGTACGCCATAGGCGCTACTTATCGGAGGATTTGTATGTCACTCAACCACGTGACCGATTAATAGGTGAGACGTGCTCTACCCTTGGCGCGTCTTCTCTTAAGAACTTTTCTACCGTTTGCTGTAGCCATTCTTTTTCTGAAACCGTGTTCTTTGTTTCTCTGTCTTTTCTTAGGCTGATATGTTCTCTTCATTGAACTGCACCTCCTTGTGAATTTACTAACGTCTTATTCGCAGATTTATTACGACCATACGAAAGCAGAATACATTATATAATATTTTTTATGATTTGTCAATACCTTTTTTTATTTTTGTTGAAGTTTTCTTCTATAAATATAAAATACGTATTTTTCAGACGTTGCAAGACCTGGCTTCTTTTATCCTGTTTTTGTTTCTATTTTAAAAAACAGAACTAAACTACCGTAAACGTTTCCGCTTTAAGTTTCTTCACATTTCAAAGCATATATGTTTTCGGCATATCGAAAATCTTCGTTATCATTTAATCCTCGGAAGCGCCGGTAAGAGCGTAGAACGCAACCGCGCTTGCGGCGGCGACGTTGAGCGAATCAACGTTATGATACATCGGTATTTTAACGGTATAAGTGGAAAGCTCTATCGTTCGTTTTTGTAAACCCGTTCCTTCTGTTCCCATTATAATTGCCAACTTTTCTTCACATTTTAAGCGTTTATCGTTAATGCTAAACGAATTATCAGTAAGTGCCATAGCGCAGGTTTTAAATCCCATTTCGTGAAGCTTTCCAATTTCCGCTTCGGGCCAATCGGTGTGATTTTCGCCTATTTTCGCAAACGGAACTTGGAACACAGTTCCCATACTGACTCTAATTGCTCTTCTGCAAAGCGGGTCGCAACAGGTGGGGGTTACAAGAACCGCATCTATTCCCAAAGCGGCAGCGGAACGAAAAGCAGCGCCTATATTTGTTGAGTCGGTTATTCCCTCGAGAACAGCTATTCTTTTTGCGTTTTTGCAAACATCGTAAACGCTCGGCAAAGTTGGTCTTTTCATAGCGCATAGCGCCCCCCGTGTTAATTCAAAACCGGTCAAATCTCTTAATATATCTTTTTTCGCAACGTAAATCGGAACGTCGCCAACCTTATCAAAAAGAGATCCGAGAGTACCTAAAAGACGTTCGTCGGTAAGTAGTGATACAGGCTCGCACCCTGCAGAGAGCGCTACATCTATCACCGTTGGACTTTCCGCTATAAATATTCCCTTTTCAGGCTCAAGCTTATTTCTAAGCTGAGGGCCGGTCAGTCTAACGTAAACGTCAAGCTCGGGCGCGTTAAAATTTGTTATCTCAATTATGTTCGGCATTTTAAACCACCTTTTATTATGTTTCAATACATTGTAACACACATTTTCAAAAAAGTCCATAATTCGCGCGTTTTTTCTCGATATATTGCAAAAATACATTTTTTACAGGCTTTCGCCCACACTCCGAATCACGCATTTGAAATATATCCGCTTTTTGCAGCATATTTAAAACATATTGTGGCGCAAGTATTGACTTTACGGTTGCTTTGTGCTAAAATATATAAATAAATTATGGGGGTACGCAAATGAAAAATATTTTAGACGACGTAGCACACATTCTCGTCAGTGAGGCGGAAATTGATGCCATAGTTACACGCATTGCAGGTGAGATAGACAGGGACTATTCCAGCCCCGATTCCAATCTTGTGCTTCTTTGCATACTTAAGGGCTCGATCGTATTCATGGGCGATCTTATGAAAAAAATAAAAGTTCCCGTCGAAATCGACTGTATGAAGGTTTCATCATACGGCAAAGGAACGCATTCTTCCGGTCAAGTAAACATCGCGCTCGATATTATCCGTCCTGATATTGATCAGTGCGACTTCCTTATCATTGAAGACATCGTGGATAGCGGAATCACTCTTTCACATCTCACAAAATATCTCACTCTTAAGGGCGCAAAGAGCGTTAAAACCTGCACCCTTTTAGACAAGCCCTCACGCAGAAAGGTTAACTTCACTCCCGATTACTGCGGTGTGGAAATTCCCGACGAGTTCGTTATCGGATACGGTCTTGATTACGCTGAAAAATACAGGGCCCTTCCCTTCGTAGGCGTTCTCAAGCCCGAGGTATATACGAAGTGATAAGCGTTGGCTTTTACACGCTTGGTTGCAAGGTTTCTCAGTACGAAACCGAGGCCATAGCAGAGGAATTTGAAAGACGCGGTTACGCGCTTTCCGATTTTTCCGAAAAGAACGACGTTTACGTTATAAACACTTGCACCGTTACCGCAGAGGCTGACAGAAAATCGCGTCAGCTTATACGCAGAGCGAAGAAGAAAAATCCGGATTCAAAGGTAATAGTTTGCGGTTGCTATAGCCAACGTTCCCCCGACGAGGTAATCAAAATCGACGGTGTTGACGCGGTTATTGGTTCTGCAAAAAAAATGACCGTTCCGGATATTGCCGAGCGTCTTTTTTCGGGAGAAGAAAAAATCTGCGAGGTCACGGATATAAATAAAGAGCCGTTCGAAAATATGAGAATCACTCGCGGTCCGCGTACCCGTGTGTACGTAAAAATCGAAGACGGTTGCGAATCAAAATGCACGTATTGCGCCATTCCATCCGCGCGAGGAAACGTTCGCTCAAAGCCTCGCGAGAGCGTTATATCCGAGATAGAATATTTAGCCCAAAGCGGCGTTTCTGAAATCGTTCTTACCGGCATTGAAACAGGCTCGTACGGCGTGGATTTTGATATTGACTACAGACTCAAAGACCTCATCCGAGAGCTTGACGAAAGAAAAAGCGTCAGTCTTATAAGACTCGGATCATTAGCCCCGGAGCTTATCGGCGCGGATTTTGTTAACACGGTTAAGGACTTAAAGATACTCGCGCCTCATTTTCATCTATCAATCCAAAGCGGTTCGGACAACGTTCTTCGAAGAATGAAGCGCAGATATTCAAGAGCTATGGCTCTCGAAAATATCAAAAGGATAAAAGAATACATTCCCGAGGCGACCTTCACCACCGACTTGATGGTTGGCTTCCCGGGTGAAACAGACAAGGATTTTCTTGACACGGTCAGCTTTGTTGAGCAAGTTGGATTTCTCGACGCGCACGTTTTTGCGTATTCGAAGAGAAAAAACACGCCCGCAGAAAGCTATACCGACCAAGTTAGCGAGGACGTAAAGAAGAAGAGAAGCGAAACTCTCATAGGCATAGTTAAGAACGTGCGAGAAACGACTCTCCAAAAAATCGTCGATAGCAAAAAGCCTCTTCCCTGCATATTCGAAGAAAGGCGGGATTTTGGCTGGTACGGTCACGCTTCAAACTTTGCTGAGGTAATAGTCGAGTCCGATGACGATTTACACGGTATTCAAAAAACAGTAATGCCCAACAACATCAAAGACGGCGTTATATACGGAAAACTCATATAAATATTAATAATAATTTACAAAATGGAGATACATCTATGAAAAACACCGAAAAAACAATGGACAAAGTTGTTGCTCTTTGCAAAACAAGAGGATTCATTTTCCCCGGCTCCGAGATTTACGGCGGACTTGCAAACTCTTGGGATTACGGCCCTCTTGGCGTAGAGTTCAAAAACAACGTTAAAAAGGCTTGGTGGAAAAAATTCGTTCAGGAGTCACGTTATAACGTTGGTCTTGACAGCGCTATTATTATGAACCCTCAAGCTTGGGTTGCTTCAGGTCACGTTGGCGGATTCTCCGATCCCCTTATGGACTGCAAGGGCTGTAAGGCGCGTCACAGAGCGGACAAGCTCATCGAAGACTACGCTTTCGAGCACGGAACAAATGACAATCCCGCAAGCTGGACATTCGAGGAAATGGCTACCTATATAAAGGAAAAGGACATCGCTTGTCCCATCTGCGGAGGCAAGGATTTTGCAGATATTAAAAAGTTCAACCTTATGTTTAAGACCTTCATCGGTGTTACAGAGGATTCTACCAACACGGTTTATCTTCGTCCCGAGACCGCGCAGGGTATTTTCGTAAACTTCCCTGCTACACAGAGATCTACCAGAAAGAAGCTCCCCTTCGGTGTTGCTCAGATCGGTAAGTCCTTCCGTAACGAGATCACTCCCGGTAACTTCACGTTCAGAACACGTGAGTTCGAGCAGATGGAGCTTGAATTCTTCTGCAAGCCCGGTACAGACCTTGAGTGGTTTGCATACTGGAAGGATTACTGCCACAAGTTCCTTCTCAATCTCGGAATGAGAGAAGAAAACTTGAGACTCCGCGACCACGATCCCGACGAGCTTTGCTTCTACTCCAAGGCTACTACAGATTTCGAGTTCCCCTTCCCATTCGGCTGGGGCGAGCTTTGGGGCGTTGCTGACAGAACCGATTACGACCTTGGTCAGCACGAAAAGTTCTCCGGCAAGGATATGACCTACTTTGATCCCGAAACCAACGAGAGATATATTCCCTACGTTATCGAGCCCTCTCTCGGAGCAGACAGAGTTGCTCTTGCATTCCTCGTGGATGCTTACGATGAGGAAACACTCGGCGAGGGTGATACAAGAGTTGTTCTTCACCTCCATCCCGCTCTTGCTCCTTACAAGGCTGCAATTCTTCCTCTTTCCAAGAAGCTTTCCGATAAGGCTCTCGAGGTGTACGATTCTCTTGCTAAATATTTCGCAGTTGACTTCGATGAAACAGGCTCTATCGGTAAGAGATACCGCCGCGAAGACGAAATCGGTACTCCCTTCTGCATCACCTATGACTTTGAAACCGAAAACGATGGTTGCGTAACCGTTCGCGACAGAGATACTATGGAGCAGGTAAGAATTCCGATTTCCGAGGTTAAGGCTTATATCGAAGCAAAGCTTGAGTTCTAATCTTATCTTAAAAATAGGATAAGCGCTCTTCCTATAACCAATCAAAGACCGGCGCATTTTTTTGAGCCGGTCTTATTTAAAATAATTTCAACAGGTGTAATATGAAAAATATAGCTCGCATAGCATCATTCTCGGTTGATCACGATTTTATCACACCGGGAATTTACGTATCAAGAATCGACGGCGATATTACCACTTACGATTTACGCACGAGAAAGCCCAACGCCGATTCATATATGGATAACCTCACAATGCACTCCGTAGAGCATATGTTTGCCACCTACGTGCGAAACAGCAGCATAAGCAATAAAATTATATACTTCGGCCCTATGGGCTGTCAGACGGGTTTTTATCTGCTTGTGAGAGATGCCGACAACGATACCGTTTATAACGTTGTTTGCGAAACGTTGGATTTGATAATAAATCACGAGGGCGAAATATTCGGTAAGGTCAGAAAAGAATGCGGTAACTACCAAAATCTCGATCTTGAATCAGCCAAAACAGAATGTCGCCAATATCTCAATGCGCTTCAAAGCAACCCAAATAAATTCACATATCCCACAGAATAAGGAGCCGCCCAATGGAACAATGCAAAATAGGAATAATCGGAGCTCTCGACGAGGAAGTAAAAGAGCTTATTTCAAAGCTTGAAAATCACAACGAAGAAGAAATCGGCAGCATAGCCTTTCACACCGGTGTACTCTGCGGCAAAAACGTTGTTATAGCAAAATGCGGAGTTGGAAAGGTTTTTGCGGCGCTTTGCGCAGAAGCTATGATAATACGTTATTCACCCGAGCTTATTATTAACACGGGTGTAGGTGGAGCATTAAAAAATGGTATATCGGTAACCGATACACTCATAGCCGACAAACTCGTTCAGCACGATATGGATACATCTCCGTTAGGCGATCCCAAGGGACTTATATCAGGCATAAATATCGTTTATTTCAAAGCCGACGAAAGAGCCGTATCACTCGCTAAATCCGCAGCTGACAAGCTCGGTATTGTTAACCACGTCGGTACTGTTGCATCGGGCGATGTATTCGTTTCAACAAAGGAACAGAAGGAACGCATAATAAAAGAATTTTCCGCCTCCGTATGCGAGATGGAGGGCGCGGCTATCGCGCACGTTGCTTACGTCAACAAAACCGCATTTGCTATCATTCGCGCAGTTTCCGATTCCGCAGATGATGGCAGTTCTATGGACTACTTGAAGTTCTTGCCAATCGCTGCAAAAAACGGTGCTGCTATCACTCTTGAGCTTTGCCGCGAATGGTGATCAAAAGCAAAACAACTTTGTTTACGCTTGCATTTTTATAACAATTGTTTACATAAAAAAGGAATTGAGTAAAAACGACGCTCAATTCCTTTTTATTTTTATTATTTTTTCAATAGAACGAACATAACAATTGCAACCGCAAAAGTCACAAGTGCTGTAATATATATAGATACAGATGATCGGTTCAAGCGCATTTTACTCTGTCCTTTAAGCAATCCTGCACGTCGCATAGCAACAGTTACAGGCTTATAAAGCATCATAGCAAGCGCACTGTTTAAAAGTGCTTTTGCAAGATTAAACGGCAAGAAGAGTTTGGGAATCAAATCCATTACCGCGCCTCTTGTAACACCCATATAATACGGTGTGACAAAAATATTCATACACATCATAACAGCAACCATAGCTATACTTGCCGTATAGAAAGAAATAATTGCTCCTGATGCATTTCTTCTATATTTATATACTAAAGCCGCCGTCGCACTGAAGGTGGCAGAGGATGCAAAATTCATAACAAATCCGTACACGCCCGTACCGCTTATGGTTATAAGCTCAATTAGGGCAGCAAGAAGAGATATAACAATTCCCGACACGGGACCATACATCAGTGCGGCAACTGTAATAAGAGTATCCTTTGCATCAAAGGTTAAAAACATAACCGGTATTCTAAAAACAAAGGTTACGCCATACGCAAGCGCTGTAAACATTGCGATACCCACAAGTTTTTTGGTATCATAAGACTTAGTGTTCTTGTTCATCATTTCCTCCGTCTTTGGAAAAACAAAAAAGCTCAAAGCAAAATTTATGCCTTGAGGAAAGAAAATATTTAAAATAAAATTCAAAGCTTTTCTTGCCACGTTACCGCAAGCAAAAAAGAAAGCCTATACTTTTAAATAAACATTCTTTTATCATCCGGACTCTACCGTCGGTAAAGGATTTTCACCTTTTCGGGAACAAAAACAGTATGATTTGCAAACATTTATTTGCTTATTTTGATTATTTAATCCGTTTT
>JAZRDI010000021.1:0-90602 GCA_045660185.1 Eubacteriales bacterium
GCCGCGATAAAAAAGCGGGCGGGGAGGTCGTAGCGGTCAACGATTTCAATTTTGAAATCCCCGATGGCCAGCTGGTTGGCCTGCTGGGCCCCTCCGGCTGCGGTATGTCCACCACGCTGTACATGATCAGCGGCCTGCAGAAGCCCACCAGCGGTAAGATCTTCTTCGGCGACGACGACGTCACCGAGCTGTCCACCGAGAACCGTGGCATCGGTCTGGTGTTCCAGAACTATGCTCTGTATCCCCACATGACCGTTAAGCAGAACATCCTCTTCCCCCTGCAGAACCTGAAGGGCAAGGACAAGCTGTCCAAGGATGAGATGCTGGAGCGCGCCCACGAGGCCGCCCGTCTGGGGCAGATCGACGAGGTGATGGAGCGTAAGCCCAGCGAGCTGTCCGGCGGTCAGCAGCAGCGTGTCGCCATCGCCCGTGCGCTGGTTAAGATGCCCAGAGTTCTGCTGCTGGACGAGCCTCTGTCCAACCTGGACGCCCGTCTGCGTCTGCAGACCCGTGAGGAGATCCGCCGCATCCAGAAAGAGACCGGCATCACCACCGTGTTCGTTACCCACGATCAGGAGGAGGCTATGTCCATCTCCGACGTCATCGTGGTTATGAAGCTGGGCGTTGTCCAGCAGATCGGCGAGCCCCAGTCCGTGTACGACGATCCCACCAACCTGTTCGTGGCCAAGTTCCTGGGCACTCCCCCCATCAACGTGCTGGAGGGTAAGGTTGCCGAGGGTAAATTGTACATCGGCGACGAGGCCGTGCTGAACGTGGGCGGCGTAGAGGATCAGGACGTGTACATCGGTATCCGTCCCGAGGGCTTCGACCCCGCTGCCGACGGCGCCTTCTCCTGCAAGCTGAGCAACGTGGAGGTTATGGGTCGCGACTCCAGCGTGGTGGGTACCAACCCCGCCTCCATCAACCCCGTTGTCCGTGCCATCATCAATTCGGATATCAAGATCGACACCTCTGCCGAGACCGTCCGCTTCAACATCAAGCCTCACAAGCTCTTCCTGTTCAATAAGGAGACCGAGGCGCGGATTTATTACGAGGTGAAGTAATATGGTAGATAGTAAACAGCAATGGAAGGCTTGGTTATACCTCGCCCCCGCCATTGTGTTGCTGCTGGTCTTTACCGTATGGCCCATCATCAACACCGTGCGCATCGCCTTCCTGAACGAATACAGTAATCTGGCCGCTATGGGCGGCGGCACCTTTGAGTTCGGTATTAAGAACTTTCTGGAAGTGGTGAAGGAAAAGGACTTCCTGCAAAGCTTGGGCAACACGGCCGTGCTGTGCGTGGCCACCGTCCCGATCTCCACCGCGCTGGCTCTGCTGATTGCGGTGGCCCTCCACTCCATCAAGCCTCTGCAGAAGACTCTGCAGACCATCTTCTTCCTGCCCTACGTGACCAACTCCATCGCCATCGGCATGGTGTTTGCGGCTATGTTTAACGTGGTCGGTCTGCGCGGCTCCTTTGCCGACGGCACCGCCGCCGCGGATAGCTGGGGTATTATCAACAACGTCATTATGTGGCTGGGCGGCGACCCCATCAACTGGATGAACCCCGGTTCTTCTCTGCTGCACAACCGTATCGTTATGATCGTGTACATCGTGTGGAACGCCCTGCCCTTTAAGATCCTCATTCTGTTGGGCGGTCTGCAGGGCATCAACAAGCAGTACTACGACGCGGCCAAGGTGGACGGCACCCCCAAGTGGCGTGTGCTCACCCGCGTGACCGTGCCGCTGCTGTCCCCCATGCTGGCCTACGTTATCATCACCGGCTTTATCGGCGGCTTTAAGGAATATTCCAGCATCGTCGGTATCTTCGGTGAGAATATGGGTCCCGCCGGTAAGGTGGGCGGCGGTCAGATGAATACGATGGTCGGTCTTGTCTACGAGTCTCTGGAGCTGGACAACACCGGCGAGGCCAGTGCCGCGGCACTGATCCTGTTCGTAATCATCCTTCTTGTTACGTTGTTCAACAACAACGTCATCAAGAAGCACGTCCACTATTAAGGAGGTGCGGATATGGCTAACAATAAAAAAGTAATGCAGGCCCGTGACATGCAGAAAATGTCCATCGGCCAGTCCATCTCCCGCATCTTCGGTAAGACCGGCACCTATGCCTTCCTGATGCTGATGGCTCTGATCGTCCTGTTCCCCTTCTACTGGATGATCATCTCCTCCCTGAAGACGCTGGCGGAGTACCGTCAGGCCGTCCCCACCTTCTGGCCCAACGAAATCATCTGGGGCAACTACGCTGAGGCGTGGGGCGCCGCCAATCTGGGCCGTCTGTTTATGAACACCCTGTACGTGGGCGTGGTTTCCACCCTGCTGAGCTTGGTCATCACCGTGCTGTCCGCCTTTGCCTTCGCTCGCTTGGAGTTTAAGGGCAAAGAGTCTCTGTTCGGCGCTCTGCTGGCCACTATGATGATCCCCGGTGAGCTGTTCACCATCACCAACTACCTGACGGTTAACCGTTTCGGCTGGATGAACACCTTTACCGCTCTGATCGTCCCCTTCCTGGTCAGCGTGTTCTACATCTACCTGCTGCGCCAGAACTTCATGCAGATCCCCAACGAGCTGTATCTGGCCGCCAAGGTGGACGGTACCACCGATCTGAAGTACCTGTGGAAGGTTATGATCCCTCTGGCTCTGCCCACCCTCATCTCCATCACCATCCTGAAGATGATGGGCGCGTGGAACTCCTATATCTGGCCCAAGCTGGTCGCCAACGATCCGGCGCATATGCTGATCACCTACGGTCTGCGTAACGCCTTCTCGGATACCTCCGGTCAGGCCAACTATCCCGTCCAGATGGCGGCCGTCGCCATCGTGTCCGCCCCGCTGTTTATGGTCTTCCTGTTCCTGCGTAAGTATATTATGGCAGGCGTCAGCCGCAGCGGTATCAAGGGTTAATAGACAATCACTTGTCTGTAACATAAATTTGTAAGCAAATAGAGAGAGGAAGGAATCACTATGCAAAAGAAACTGATTGCTCTGCTGATGGCTGTCCTGATGTTGGTCGGCGTGCTCGGTATGAGCGGCTGCTCCGTCGGCGGCGGTAACAAAACCAACGCCTTCGTAGTGCCCGAGGCCGGCTTTAATCCCGACGAGCCTGTGGAGATCACCTTCACCCACACCATGGGTAAGAAGCTGCAGGAAGTGTTGGACGCCTACATTGCGGAGTTCAACAAGATCTACCCCAACATCACCATCACCCACACCTCCGCCGGTGGCTGGGGTGACATCAACGGCCAGATCAACACCGAGATCGCCGGTGGTAACCAGCCCAACATCGCCTATTGCTATCCCGATCACGTGGCTATGTACAACATCGCTAAGTCCGTTGTTGTGCTGGACAACCTGATCGCCAGCGATATGAAGGTCGGCACCTCCGATGAGATCATCGGTCTGACCGCCGATCAGAAGGCTGACTTTATCCAGAGCTACTACAACGAGGGTACCGTGTACGGCGACAATATGATGTACACCATGCCCCTGAGCAAGTCCACCGAGGTTCTGTACTACGACAAGACCTTCTTCGAGAAGAACGGTCTGAAGGTTCCCACCACTTGGGACGAGATGTGGGACGTGTGCGGCAAGATCAAGGCTCTGGATCCCTCCTGCTATCCTCTGGGCTACGACGCCGAGGACAACTGGTTCATCACCATGTGCGAGCAGATGAAGTCCGGCTACACCTCCGCTGAGAACGGCGGCGAGTATCTGTTCAACAACGATACCAACAAGGCCTTCATCAAGAACCTGCGCGAGCAGTACAAGAAGGGCTACTTCACCACGCAGGAGCTGTACGGTTCCTACACCTCCAACCTGTTCGTCGAGACCACCGATACCCGCTGCTATATGTGCGTGGGCTCCTCCGGCGGCGCCTCCTACCAGATGTCCAACAACGACACCGGTAACGGCACCTTCGCCTTCGAGGTCGGCGTGGCTCCCATTCCCCAGTATGACGCTAACAACCGCAAGGTTATCTCTCAGGGTCCCAGCCTGTGCATCCTGAAGGGCGCCAAGACCTCCGACCAGCAGGTGCTGGCCTCTTGGCTGTTCGTCAAGTTCCTGTGCACCAACATCGAGTTCCAGGCTGAGTTCTCCATGGCTTCCGGCTATATGCCCGTCATCAACTCTGTTGTGAACAACTCCGCCTATGCCAACTGGCTGAACACCGCCAACGGCTATGAGAACCTGGTTGCCCAGTGCGTCAAGACCGGTATCGAGAACCGTAACGACTACTTCGTGTCTCCCGCCTTCAAGGGCTCCTCTGTTGCCCGTACTCAGGTTGGTAACCTGCTGCTGGCCTGTATGGTTGGCGAGGCTGCCGACGATGCCGCCGTGGATGCGCTGATCAATCAGTCCTTTGCGGATGCGCTGGATGAGTGTACCTGATAATTATATATAAGGTGTAAGTATGAATAAGAAAATGCGACTGGCGTCGCTACTGGTGCTGTGCTGTGTGCTGCTGACCTGCCTGATGGGCTGCGGCGGCGACGGCGGTGAGCAGCAGCCGCAGGTCAAGGACTACGTGGCCGAGACCAAGCTGGATCTGAACTCCACCACCCTGAAGCAGGAGGTCACCGTCAAGAATTACATTGACGGTGACACCACCCACTTCTTTGTTCCCACCAGCATCAGCAGTGACGGCGTGCTGAAGGCACGTTATCTGGGTGTTAACACCCCCGAGTCTACCGGTAAGATCGAAGAGTGGGGCAAAAAAGCCTCCAGTTTTACCAAAGAGAAGCTGTCCGGCGCCGAGAAGATCATGATCGAGTCGGACAACGATAAGTGGAATGCGGATTCCACCGGCGATCGCTATACCGTGTGGGTATGGTACAAGAACGCCGACTCCCCCGACTACCGCTGCCTGAATCTGGAGCTGATCCAGAACGGTCTGTCCATCGCCTGCGGCTCGGTCAACGACCGCTACGGCGAAGCTGCCTCTGCCGCCTTCCAGCAGGCTAAGCTGCAGAAGCTCAACGTCTTCTCCGGCCAAAAGGACCCCGATTTCTACTACGGCGACGCCTATGAGATCGATCTGAAGGGTCTGCGCACCAACATCTCTCTGTATAACAATATGAAGGTCGCCTTTGAGGGCGTCATCACCAACAACAGCAATAACTCCGTGTACGTTGAGGAGTACGATGCTGAGACCGACCAGTACTACGGCATGTCCGTGTACTACGGCTACGCCACCGGCGAGCTGCTGAACATCCTCAAGGTGGGCAACCGTGTCCGCGTGGTAGGCTCTGTGCAGTACTACGAGGCCGGCGGCACCTGGCAGGTATCCGATATCAACTACCGCCAGTTCAAGCCCGATGATCCCGGCAACACCATCAAACTCAGCGAGGGTCACAAGGCCGCTAACACCGAGATTGATCCCGCCCTGTTTGCCGGCGGCACCATCGACGTCGAGGTCATGACCGCGCTGGACAGCGAGGAGACCAAGACGGAGTCCTTTGCCTATGCTGACCTGCTCATGAGCACCTCTGTGTCCATGAAGAACCTGAAGGTCATCGACGTCTACACCACCCACAATGGCGGCAACAATGATGGCGCCATGACCCTGACCTGCAAGGCCGGTGACGTGATGGTGGACGTACGTACCGTCGTGCTGCGTGACAGCGACGGCAATCTGCTGACCGAGGCAGATTACAACGGTAAAACCATCGATGTCGTTGGCATCGTGGATTACTTCAGCGGCGCATACCAGATCAAGGTATTCAATGCTGAAGACATTAAAGTTCACTAAGTAGAGGAAAGGAAGATCAAGTTATGAAGAAAGTACTGTCCGTAGCGCTGATTCTGGCGCTGGCTCTGTCTCTCTTTGCCGGCTGCGGCAAGGATAACGAGGCTCTGAAGGACGCCACTGCCTATCTGGAGAATATGTACCAGGTCGGCGAAAAGGGCGCTGTGATGGTTCTGGATCAGGACAAGGACGTTCTGGCCAGCGTCACCATCGATGGCGTCAGCTATCCCGTCGAGTGGAGCATTGCGATCACCTCCGGCGCTGCCGATTCTGTGAAGATCGGCACCTCCGATAAGGAGAACCACGTGCTCATCGATCTGCCCGACGTGGCTGAGACCGACATTCTGTTCACCGCTACCGCTACCGTCAAGGATGAGGAAGGCAAGACCGAGTCCACCGGCTTCAACTACAAGATGCTGTGCACTCTGGGCGATCTGGAGATCCTGGACAAGGCCTATGCTCTGGCCGACGGCAGCAAGCTGGCTGGCACCCCCTCTCTGACCGGTGACATCACCGAGATCAAGACCCCCTGGGATGCCGCCTCCAAGTCCATCTCTGTTGTGATGCAGGTTGGCGACGCCGCTGACAAGCTGGTGCTGTGCACCGGTCTGCAGGGCGAGGGCGCCGAGGGTCTGGCCGTGGGTGACAACATCTGCGTAACCGGTACTCTGGGCAAGAACGGCGGCGTGGTCGGCTTTGAGTCCGGCTGCACCCTGGTCTATGTGAACAAGGCCAACGGCGGCGACGCCACCGACGGCTCCACCACCACCGTGGACGGCGGCAGCGACGCCACCACCACCGTGCAGGGCGGCCAGCAGGGCGGTCAGCAGGGTGGCACCAACAACACCACCAACACCCCCTCCGTTACTCTGAAGGTTGTTACCGACCAGGCTAAGATCCTGAAGGATGCTTTTGCTCTGGGTAAGAACGAGTGCACCTCTTACATTGCTCAGCTGACCGGTACCGTTTTGGGTGTTGAGAAGTACGACGAGAAGTACGGCAGCGTTACCCTGACCATGAAGGTCGGCGATAAGACCATCAAGTGCTACCAGATGAAGGGCAACGGCACCGATAAGGTCAAGTCCGGCGATACCATCACCGTTAAGGGCGTTATCAAGAACTTCTACTACGAAGAGAACGATACTAAGGGCACCGTCGAGTTCGCTTGGCACGAGGCCAGCGGCACCGAGGTCACCATGACCAAGCTGGTTGCCGCCGCTGCTCAGGATCTGAGCTCCCCCGCCAAGATCATCGCCGCCGCTAAGAAGCTGAAGGACGGCGAGAGCCTGCAGAAGGAAGTTACCCTGACCGGTAAGGTTCTGGACGTTGAGACTCCCTACGATGCCAACTATGGCAACATCACCGTCAACATCGTTGTTGAGAACACCACCATCAAGTGCTACCGCATGAAGGGTAACGGCATTGATAAGATCAAGGGCGGCGACACCATCACCGTCAAGGGTATGATCAAGAACTACATGGGCATCATCGAGTTCGATCTGGGCTGCGAGATGACCAAGCGTGTGGCCGGCACCAACACCGATAAGAAGCTGAACGTCGTTTCCTCTCCCAAGGCCGGCGTCGCCTACAAGTTCGGTATGGTTCAGCCCAACGCCAACAAGGATGCTGTCTACTACCTGAAGGGCGGCATGAGCGGCTACTACATGGCTACCTCTTCCTCTTCCACCGCGGCTATCGACGTGTATCTGGAGGAGACCAGCGGCGGCTTCTACCTGTACGCTATGGTAGAGGGCAAGAAGCAGTACATCAACATGGTGAAGAGCGCTGACGGTGCCCACGTCAACGGTGCCTATGAGGCTACCGCCAAGACCGTGTACACCTACGATACCACCGCCAAGACCGTCATCGCCACTATCGATGACGCTCCCTACTGGTTCGGTACCCGTAACGATAAGTCCTACACCACCGTCGGCCCCTGCAAGACCGAGTATGAGGGCTTCTACTGCAAGTTCTACGCCTAATCCCGCGCATCCCCTACTTACCTTATTTTAGCGATTACGGATGCAGGGGCTCACGGAGGAGCCCCTGCTCCGTGCAAAATAAAAATACATAAGGAGGAATATCCAAATGAAATCGCAATTCAAGAAGATTCTTGCTCTGGTTGCGTGTCTGTGCCTGGTGCTGCCCATGTCTGTGTACTTCGCCACCGCCACCGACGCCAACTTTGCGGACTTCGACACCATCGTCCCCAAGACTGCCACTGGCGACTCTTCTTACAGCAACTCCTACACCACCACCAACGGCTGGGTTACTGAGAACAGTGCTATCCAGTGCGGTGGTAGCAAGGATTCTAACCCCCAGTTCACTGTTATCGGCCCCGATAACAGCTCCAAGGCCGTTTGCATGAACGGTAAGGTGTCTGCCCCCGGCAAGATCCCCTCCCCCACCCTGACTGGTGGTATTTCCAAGCTGACCATCAACTACACCAAGATGTTCACCGACACCAAGCTGGGTGCCGACATCACCATCACCGATCTGGCCACCGGCGCTGTGTACACCAACCAGCTGGCCAAAGAGGCTGATAAGAACACCAAGTATGAGGTGTGGACCTACGAGTGGGTTCTGGAGACCCCCATTGCCGGCGATTTCACCATCGACATCACCAACAACTCTCCCACCCAGCAGTCCGGTAACAAGGACCGTCTGACCATCCTGGACGTTTCTTGGGAGTCTGCTGCCGCTGACGAGCCCGCAGAGCCCACCGTCAGCTCCGCTACCTACACCTTTGCCGATTACCAGATAGACGGCGAGCTGGGCGGCTCCGCTGTTTCCCGTGAGCTGGACGACAATGTGTCTTTCGCCATCAGCGCCGGCTGGTTCAACAAAGAAGCCCGCGTCTACAAGAACGCCAATGCGATCATCACCTCTAAGCTGCCCATCGCTTCTATCGTTCTGAATGCCGGCTACAAGACCTCCACCTTTGACGTTTATACCTCTGAGGACGGCGAGACCTGGACCATGTACCAGGAGGATGTAGCCTATGTGTCCTCCTACAGCGACGTGACTGTTGAGTTCACTACTCCCGTTAAGTACATCAAGATCGACGCCCCCAACCAGCAGGTCCGCATTAAGACCATGACCGCCAACTTTGTCGGCGGCAGCTCCGTGACCCCTGACACTCCTGACACCCCCGACACTCCCGATACTCCTGCAAAGGAGAATTACGCAAAGAAGGCTATCAACTATCTTAACATAATTTATGGTGAGGTAGATGCAAAGACCGGAACTAACTATGACCTTATGTCTAAGTACACAGTTCCCGGCACAGACGTAACACTCACAATCGTTTGGACCACCAACGTTGAGTCTGTTACTATCACTGAATCCACAACTGACGGTTACGTAACCGTAAACCTTCCCGCAGCTGCTGACAGTGATCTTAACTACACCATCACTGCAACCGTTACCGATGAAAACGGCAACACCGAAACAAAGTCCTTTGACCGTGTAGTTCCTTCTGCAAACAATTACACCACTATTGAAGAGTACTACGCATTGAACGTAACCAAGAACGACAACGTAACAGTTATCGTTAAGGGTATCGTAACAGGTATCGTAAATACTTCTAACGGCCAGAATTACAACCAGCTCTTCCTTCAGGACGAGAGCAATAAGGGTGGTTACTACGTATATGACATCGTAAGCGCACCCATGGATGATATTAAGGTTGGTATGACCGTTAAGGTTACCGGTATTAAGAACGTAAACTGGGGCGTTGACAGAATCGAAGCAGCTACAGTTGAGATTCTTGATACTACCATCAAGACAGTTACTCCCGTAGATTACACCGATGCTTATCTTAATGCTGAAACTCTTACCGATGCAGCTCTTAACCAGTATGACGGTCTTCTTGTTACCATCAAGGGCGTAGAGATTACCGGTCAGACCCTTTCCAACGGTTACTATCACTTCAAGCTTGGTGATAAGGAATCCTACGTAAGAATTTCTTCCTCTACTTGCTGCATTTATGGCACAGATCTTGAAACGTTCAAGAAGAATCACACCGATAACAAGGGCAGCACTGCTGACGTAGTTGGTGTTATCACTTCTTACAGCAACGCGTTCTATCTTATCCCCGTAAGCGTTGACGCTATCTCTAACATTAAGACAGTTACCCGTACCGATGCTGAAAAGGTTCAGTATGAGCTTGATTCTCTTACCGTAACCGATACAGTTAAGAAGGACGGCGATCTTGATCTTGTTGTTGCAGGAAAGATGTACAACGACGTTGTTATCACTTGGACCTCTAACGATACTTCTGCAGTAGTAAGTGCTGACGGAAAGGTTGTTACCTTCACTCTTGGCGACAACGTTAAGTACGTAACTCTTACCGCAACTGCAAAGCTTGGCGACGTAACCTTGACCAAAGATTTCACCATCAAGGTATCCGCAAAGTCAAAGATCGTTGTAAATAAGGTTACCAACCCCGTAGTTGGAACTGCTTACAAGCTTTACCTCTATCACGCAACAAAGGTACAGGATATGTTCCTTACCGGTAAGTTCGATTCTACTTACAACTACAACCTTGGCACTTCCGGCCTTGCAGAGCAGGCTGCTGACTTCTATCTTGAGGATGCAGGCGACGGTATGTACTACCTTAGCGTAACAGTTGATAACGTTAAGAAGTACGTAAACCTTGCAGTAGATGGTAAGTATCTCGATATAACCATCGATATGGATCCTATCACCACCTATAAGTTCGATACAGAAGTAAACACTATCGTTTCCACACAGACTACCAGCGATGGTACTTCCGATTACTACTTCGGTACTTACGCTACTAACAGCAAGACAGGTGTTACTACATCGAAGACCTCTTACATCACCGGCGGCAATGCTGCAAACGTTGGTGTAAGCCAGTTCGTTATATACCTTGTAACCGTTTCCAACGTTGACGATATGTCCGATGCTGATAAGGTTGCAACCGAGAAGGGCAATATCAACGTTGATACTAACGTTTCCGGTGATAAGGAAATCGTTCTTCCCGGCGCTACTCTTGCAGGCGTAACTGTTGAGTGGAGCGTAACCGATAACGCAGCTATCAAGGACGGTAAGCTCGTTATCACTCAGGGAGCAGAGGCTCTTACCGTAGTTCTTACCGCAACAATTAAGTCCGGTGAGGCTACCGATACCAAGACCTTCACCTTCGAGGTTCCCGCAAAGTCCAACAAGGTTCTTACTCCTATGTACACCTTTGAAGAAGGCGTAGCATACAAGATTGTTGGTAAAAATGCTAATGGCTTCATTTACTTCGAAGGCACTATCAAGAGCGGAAGAATCAACGGTACTTTTGATGTAAATGCAAGCGTTGACGTTTACGTTAAGTTTGTAGATAAGGCAGCAGGCACATTCCTTCTTTACTTCATGGAAGGAGATACTGTTAAGTACATAGACAGCTATGTAAACGAAAGCACCAAGACTGCAGGCTTCAAGATTGTAACCGAAGCTGAACTTTCAGATGCAACTTGGTCCTTGAATACCGAGAAGAAGGCTATCGTATCTTCTGCAAACGGCAGAGCAATTTCTACCCAGCTCACCAGCACTTATACTAACTTCAGCACATATGCGCTTTCTAACATCGGTACTGCTGATTACTTCACATCTTACCTTGCAGCTTTCGTTGATGAGGGCACAATTCCCGAAATCACCGATGAGGATATGGTAAAGGAAGAGGCAGAAAACGTTAAGTTCGATACTACTGTTGTTGAGAATGATGCGAAGATTGAGCTTCCCGCTCCCAAGAACTACGCAGATAAGGTTACCTTCAACTGGACTGTAACCGGTGAATGCGCAGCTATCGCTGACGGCAAACTCGTTATCGCTCTTCCCAAGGAGAGCACAACTGTAACTCTTACTCTTGTAATCGTATGCGGCGAAGTGAAAGATGTTAAGACATTTGAAATCGCTGTTAACGTTCCTGTTTACAAGGTAACAAAAGTAACTGCTCCCGTGGTAGATAAGGCTTACAAGCTTTATCTCTATCAGGTACAGAAGGCTACCAATATCTTCTTCAGCGGCGCTATGTCCGGAAATTACTTCGCTATTACTACCAATGCGGCAGAAGCTGTAGATGTATATCTTGAGGCTACCACCGGCGGATATTACCTCTACATGAAGAACGAAGACGGCACCAAGACATACCTCGATATGAACGAGTATGCAGCTGATAAGGTAGGCGTAAGACTTTCTGATACTCCCGGTTGTGTTTATTTCTTCAGCGAAGAGTACGGCACAATTCTTTCTAACATCAAAACTGCTAAATATGACAATGATTACTATTTCGGCAGCTATGATGGAAATATGTACATCAGATGTAACTCTACTTATTACATCACCGGCTCTAATGCAAACAAAGTAGGCGTATCTCAGTATATCGCTTATCTTGCAGAGGTTAATTGCAACCACGATTACACATCTGATTGCGATACCGTTTGTGATTACTGTGGCGCAACCCGTACCACAGAGGTTGATCACAAGTGGGAAAACGAGTGCGACGAGGATTGCGTAATCTGCTTCGAGAAGAGAGAAGCTCCCCACAAGTACGTTTCCGATTGTGACACTACCTGTGACTGCGGCGCAACCCGTACCACAGAGGTTGACCACAAGTGGGAAAACGAGTGCGATGAGGATTGCGTAATCTGTTTCGAGAAGAGAGAAGCTCCCCACAAGTACGTTTCCGATTGTGACACTACCTGTGACTGCGGCGCAACCCGCACCACAACCGTTGACCACAAGTGGGAAAACGAGTGCGACGAGGATTGCGTAATCTGCTTTGAGAAGAGAGAAGCTCCTCACAAGTACGTTTCCGACTGTGACACCACCTGTGATTGCGGCGCAACCCGCACCACAACTGTTGACCACAAGTGGGAAGACGAGTGTGACAGCGACTGCGTAATCTGTTTCGAGAAGAGAGAAGCTCCTCACAAGTACACATCTGATTGTGATGACACTTGCGATTGCGGTGCTACCCGTGAAGCGAGCGCGCACGTTTACGATAATTGCGAGGATACCGATTGTAATGTTTGCGGTACTACCCGTGAGCCTGTAAATCACGCTTATTCTTCTGTTTGCGACACCACCTGCAACAACTGCGGTGAAGAGCGCGTAGCAGAACAGTGCAAGGACACCAACGGCGACAGCATCTGCGATAACGACGGATGCGGCAAGGAAATGGGCTCTGATGGACCTATGACCGACGTTGTTGTTGAGTAATCATCACTATTCTTAAATGCAATTTGAATAAAATAGCATAAAAATGGACGAAGAGGCTTTATGGCTTCTTCGTCCTTAAATTTTATGGTTAAATACCGCTTAATTTTTCGATTTATTTGACTTAAGCTATAATCTTCGATTGGAGAGCGGTTTTAATTGATTTTTGATTTGTTTGCTTTTTGTAAAGCTTTAACTATTCAATTGGGATAAGCTCGAAATGCGCAAATCGCTAATTGATTTACGGCTCGAAAACCGTTAGTGCTTCGATCTCTTTTATAAACTCTTTCGGTGTGACTCGTATTCCGCCTGCGCCGAGAACGACGAGCTGTTCGTCATAGTCGGAGGTTACAACGCGAACCGAGTTTTTCTCACCGAGCGCGTACGTTGTTTTTTCGATATACGCATCTGCGGTTTGGCGCTCCTTGGTATAGACGACGGTAATACCGCCAATCTCTTCTACAGAGCCTCTGTTCTCCTGCCTTTTGTAAGCGTCAAAAACGAGGATTATGTTCGCGCGGGTGAATCCATTGTAGTTTGAAAGGATATTAATTAGCGTATCGCGTGCGTGAGAAAGTTCGCGTTTTGCGAGATTGTTAAGATTCTCCCATGCGAAAATGAGATTATATCCGTCGATAATAATATAATCGTCACCGCGAACGGTGGCTTTTTTGCGTTTTTCACGCGTATCTGTTGGAGCGGAATTTTCGCGTTTTTCGGGCGCGGAGCGTTTTTTGATTTTGCCGTAGGTGCTTTCAAAAATACGCATAAGCTCCTTATCCTCTTCGACCGTTCCTCTGTAACGCTGCGCTTTTGCTCTTTCGGGAACGACGTATTCGCTATCATCGCTATCCGATGTCTGCGAGTCCTCTTCGTGATTTTCCGTATGCATTTTTTCGTCGGCTTCATACCATGGAACAGAATGTCCGACCCCGCCTTTGCAGAATATTGAGTCTGCGCTTACGCTTGAATCAAGCTCGGGGGCGTAAGCTATGTTGGCTATAATCTCGTCTGCGTTGTGGCAGGGCTCGTAGCCCGAGAGTGTAAGAGTTATTTTCCCCTTTCCATGAGAGTATGCGCGAAGCTCCTTGGAGTAGCTTCGCATTGTGTAAACCGGGCAACTTCCTGTAATCTTTGCGTTATCTCCTATAAATTCGGGCGCGTTACATTCGCCGTGCATATTAGCTATGTCGGTCATAGCGCGACCGAGAAGGTCGCCTGGAAGTTCGATTTCAAAATCGAATATCGGCTCTAAAAGCACGGGCTCGGATTTCATAAGACCTTGCCTTAAGGCTCTGAAGGTAGCTTCACGGAAATCTCCTCCCTCTGTGTGCTTTGGGTGTGCTCTTCCGGCGATAAGAGTTATCCTCATGTCGGTAATCGGAGAGCCTGTAAGAATTCCTTTATGCGCTCGTTCTTCAAGGTGGGAAAGAATAAGTCTTTGCCAATTTGAACGAAGCCTGTCGGTAGGACAGTCGGATGCGAAAACGAGTCCCGTGCCGAGCGCTAACGGTTCAAGACGGAGCCTCACCTCTGCATAGTGCATAAGAGGTTCAAAGTGTCCTGCGCCCCAGCACTTTGAGTTTATAGTTTCTTTATACAGTATACTGCCTTCTCCAAATGAAACGTCATATCCGAAGCGATCTTTTATAACACGGGTTAGTACTTCTGTTTGAATATCTCCCATAAGCTTGACCTTTATTTCACGCGTTTCGGAATCGAAGCGAAGTGATAGTGCGGGATCTTCGTCTGCTAATGGTAGAATTTCAAGAAATGCGCGATGCGTGTCAACTTTTGCATCGTCAAAAGTCATTTTGTATTCAAGAGCCGGCTCAAGAGTCATCTCGCTTGACATCTCCGAGCCTATGCCCATTCCGGCGCGAGCTTCGGAAAGTCCGGTTACTGCAACGACCATACCAGCCTCGGCGGTTTTTAATGATTTGTATTTTTCTGCAGAATAAAGACGGATGCTTTCTATCTTTTCAGATACGAGAGTTCCGTTCTTGCCAATGTAGTTTACTGTATCCTTTATTGCAATTTTTCCGCCCGTAACCTTGAGATATGTAAGACGCGCTCCCGAAGAATCCGAGCCTATTTTGTAAACCTTTATTCCCAAAAATGACTCCGAATACTGTCTTGGAAGGGTGTAACGGTCTATTGCTGAAAGCAGAGCTTTTATTCCTTCGCACTTAAGGGCGGAGCCGAAAAGCGCGGGAATGATACGCCTTTTGCGTATTGAGTTTTGTATTTTCTCGCTTGCGATTTCTCCGTTCTCAAAGAAGTCAGCCATAAGATTCTCATCGGCAGACGCGCACTCCTCGAAAAACCTCGACTTATCATCCGCCTCAAGATTGAAATCGGTAACTGCAGATCCGAAAGCGAGCTTTAATTCACCTACAAGCTCACGTCTTGCTCTTCCGGCAATATCGGTTTTGTTAACAAAGATAAACGTAGGTATTTTGTTCCTTGAAAGTATGCCGTAAAGAGTCATCGTATGCGCGGTAACCCCCTCTGCAGCGCTGACTACGAGAATGGCATAATCTTGCACGGATACGGCTCTTTCGGTTTCGCAGGAGAAATCCACGTGGCCGGGCGTGTCAATTAAAGTAATTTCGGTATTTTCAAGTTGAAGCTGGGCTTGCTTTGAAAAAACGGTTATTCCGCGCTCACGTTCGATAGTGTGCGTGTCAAGAAATGAATCCTTTTTATCTACTCTGCCGAGTTTATCTCTTGTTCCCGAAGTGTAAAGCATCGCTTCGGAAAGCGTTGTTTTTCCGGCGTCAACATGGGCGAGGATTCCTATGATTGAACGTTTCACTTTTTTCTCCTTTCTTGTTGGGCTTTGCAATTTTTAAAATAGGCTGCCTCAATGTAACTTGAGACAGCCTTAAAGGTGAGAATCAAGGTATAAACAGCGCGTTTACCTTGTGCTAAATGATTATTTAACCTTAATATGAAGGGTGGGGTTAACTATGTTATCGCAGGCGGTAACCGAATTATCTCTGCCTGCCATAAGACGCATACCCATATTTTCTATAAGATTTCTCGGGGGAAGTCTTAAATTCTTCATTTCTTTAGAATTGATCTGCTTTGATTTTGAAACTATAGAAACGTATCTATCGTATATGGTGGAGTTAAGAAGCGCGAAAAGACCGAAAACGAGTCTTGCGCACATTTCTTCCTTACTGTCCTTCATATCTATGAAGTTTATCTTGTTGTGTGTGGATATATACTGATTTTGCGGACGTTGACCTGCAAAGTAAACCGCAGAGTTGATAAACCTGTCGTCACTCTTTGCGGGAACGCGCTTAACTATAATCATGTTTTTGTTTCTCTGGAAGAGAGATGTTTCTGTTGGCATAAGATATTGCTTTTTAACACGAGGCATAGGGAATTTTATTCCGCCGGACATCATAGCCGCCGGACGAATAACCGGAATAGTCCCGGGTGCTTCCTCGTCATAAAGCATTTCTGAGCATTTAGAGTCTATAACGAGTCCTGTGCTCATCTTAAGTCCAAGCGAGGAAAGCGTTTCGGGGAATCCGCCGATATATTTAACTATTCTCGTTTCCTCAAGACTCTTGGGGAGTGTGAGCGTTCCGTCATTTTCGTCAACAACGAACGAATAGGGGAGCTCCGGAAGAAGCGTGGTTTTCTCGGGTGAGCCGTCGTCGGTTGAGGTGGAGATCACAACGCTCTCCTTTACTTCGTTGTTCTCAAATGAGAGAGCTATGGATTTCTTAAGCGGTATTGCGCGCTTAAGATTCTTTTGCTTACCGACGAAAAGATGTATCTTGTTAAGAGAAAGTCTTTTTACAATATCACGTCTAATTGCCGTGATGGAGGACGCACTTGCAACGGTTGTGGGAAGCATTATAACGAGCTTTCCGCCTGCCTCAAGATGTTCCGATGCTACCTTGAAGAAGAGAAATGCCGCGCTGACCTTAAGCATCGTAACGCAGCCGACCGCATTTGCTTCGTATGAGCCCTTTTCTATAAGCTCGGTGGGTGGATTGCAAATAATTATATCAAACTTATCTTCAACTGTGTCAAAAAACGTTACCGTATAGTGATTTTTTACGTCAACGAGATAGTTCTCGTCATAAACCGTAACGAAAAGTCTTACGTCATAATCGTGACGGCACTTTTTTCTTATTCTCTCGAGATTGTCCTCAAGCATGGGGAGAAAATCGGGATCATTTTCGTAGCAGGTGAGGAAGATCTGCTTGCACTTGGGCGCATTTTTGCAGATGTGCTCAACTGCTGCTGCAGCTAAAATACCCGTTCCCGCACCGGGATCGAGAATTGTGTACGCCGTCTTTTCGGGATCAAGCTTTATCATATCCGCCATAAGACGCGCAGTATTTTTCTTTGTAAACAGTCTGCCAAGACGAACGTTTTCGGTCTTGGATTTTTCTCTTATGAGCTTACTCGTGTTTCTTACGGCAAGATTAAGCATATCACTCGTCCTTTCTAAAGATTTACGCGCGGTCGCTTCAGCGATGTTTTACCAAAGCGCCAAGCAATTAAAAAGCGGTAGAATGCAAAAGCCTTTTAAATTGAGGTGTTTTTATTCTGCCACAAATTATTTTATATTATTGTAGCATATTTTTACTCTTCTTTCAAGTGATTTTGCATATTTTTTTAAAAAAATGTTGCAAAAGGTTGATTTTAATGGTATACTTACTATAGTGAAAGTTATATCTATATACAAACGGAGGTTTGACATGAGTCAGACAACTGAAAAAAAACACATCAAATTCTTGCAATGCGGGGATATTCATCTTGATACGCCGTACACGGGGCTCACCGCAGAGAAGAGCGAAGAGAGAAGACGAGAGCTTCGTAATTCGTTTAGCCGTATGATGCAGTACGTGCGCGATAGAGGCGTTGACGTTGTTTTGATGTGCGGTGATATATTCGATACCGTATATGCCACGAATACGACTGCAGAGGTTCTTATAAGAGAGTTTAAAAATTGTCCCGACGCTATTTTCGTAATCGCTCCGGGGCGCTCGGATTCTTATGAGAACAATCCTATATATACTTCGGGACGTTTGCCTGAAAACTGTCGCGTTATTATGAGCGAGAATCTTTCAAGAGTTGATTTAAACGAGCTTAACGTTACGGTTTACGGTTGGGGATTCAAAAACGGAAAGATGACCGAAAATCCTCTCTACGATCGCCAGGTTGATGACGTTTCGAGAATAAACATAGTTTGCGGATATGCAGATCTTGACGGCGCACTTGACTCGAATATTTGTCCTATATCCACGCAGGACCTCAAGAAGTTCGGCGCAGATTATTACGCATTCGGTTCTCGCCACGAGGCAAGCGCAACAGAGCGTGTCGGTGCTTCATTCTATACTTACTGCGGTTCTCTTGAATGCACGGGCTTTGATAATCCCGGTATCGGCGGCGCTAATCTCATAATCGTTGACGACCGCAACGGAGGTATCTCCATAGACGTTAGAAAACTTACATTCGGTCACCTTGCTTTTGAAACAGAGCAGATTGAAATAACCGGTGTTGATTCTTATAACGAGGTTATTAACCGTATAAGTCATCTTATAAGCGATAAAAAATACGGAATCGAAACTGCGCTTCGCGTAGAGCTTACGGGTGAGCTTGACCCGAGATTCGTTGTTCCCAAAAATCTCGATTCCGAGGCGTTCGGCCTTTACTCGTTCGATATGATAGATAAGACTGTTCCGCTCTATGGAACCGATAAGCTTCGCCGTGATATGAGCGTAAAGGGTGAGCTTTTCAGAAATCTTCTCCCAATGCTTGA
This sequence comes from Eubacteriales bacterium, assembly GCA_045660185.1. Lineage (GTDB taxonomy): Bacteria > Bacillota > Clostridia > Oscillospirales > CAG-272 > UBA1740. Next base: position 18,789 of record JAZRDI010000021.1, read on the forward strand.
GAGCGAGGATGAAGAGGATAGGCTTGTGGCATCGAGAGCATTCCGCGTAGGACTTGCGGCGTTAGAATCCCGCGAAATCGACTTCTGATTTTGGGTGGAGATTTTTGGGATAACCGTAAATAAAAAGGTGTGGAGTTGGTTGTTAAGTCCACACCTTTAACTTTTTTGCAAATTCGTAGGCAAAAGATTTAAGGTTGAATTTCTGCGAAATTCTTCCGTTTTTATTGTATTTTTATTTACTATCTCCGTTTTCGAGCCTCAGCGTACCTTTGTACGCTTCTCGCCTCGAAGAACGAAGATTTCTCCACAAAACTCTCCTACCCAAAATGATACCGTCATAAGCTCCCGTGAGCCAAGGACACGGAGCGCTTATGAGAGAGCTTTATGGTATGATTTTTGGGATAACCACAAATGAAATAGAGGTACATAGTTAAACTGTGTGCCTCAATTTTTGTTTAGTGGAAATGTAAAAAAATTTAAGGTTGAATTTCTGCAAAATTCTTCCGTTTTTATTGTATCTTTATTATATTTTTATTATATTTTAATAAAACACTTGACAAACACGCGTTTTTTTGATAAAATCCTTATGTTGTTTAAAAGCGTTTGAGCAGAAAGTAGTAGCCGTTTTATCCGCTCAAATTGAAAATTTGTTTTTTGATTTGTGGCTGGGCTTGTTTTCAGAGAGCTGCCGTTTGGTGCGAGGCAGTAACGGGGATTCGGTGAATTCATTCTGCGAGCTGATGGTTGAAGATAACAGAGAAATATGCGGAGCGTTTTTTATGCAGAATGCGAAATGCAGAATGCAGAATGCGGAATGCAAAATTGGCAAGGATTTGGAAACAGAATAAAAGCGGGGCTTTTATAAAAAGCAACCGCAATCGTTCGGTCTCATCATTCGCTGCTTCTCTTGTTTTTGTGTAGGCTTTTCCGGGTTGGCGGCCGTTATGCGCTATGGGTGTGTTAGCACCCGATGAGGCTCTTTGCCGTGAGGTGAGAGTGAAGCAGAGTGGTATCACGGTAATAAAATTATCGTCCCTGCATTTTCCTTTTTTCGGAGAATGCGGGATTTTTTGTTTTTTGCGGTAAATATCACAAAAAGTAAACAAAGGTTTGTTTCTTCTGCTTGTTTTTTGATTTTCGAGATGGAAAAAGAAATATTTTAATTTGCAACTAATTAGGAATAAAAATAAATTTTATATAAAGAGGAAAGAAAAATGAAAGAAAAGTTAGAAGCGTTGCTTAAAGAAGGCGCGGCTAAAATTGCGGCTGCGGCATCAGAGAGCGAATTGCAAGAAATCAAGGGCGCGCTCCTTGGAAAGCAGGGAAGCGTTACCGAGCTTATGAAAGAAATTCCCAAGCTTGACGTATCTCTTCGTCCCGAAATGGGAAAGGCTGTCAACCAGGTTAAAAACCTTCTCAGCGAGCAGATAGAGGGCAAGCGCGAGGAGCTTAAATTTAAGGCTTCCGAGATTCCCGCAGACTTTGACTGCACTATCCCCGGCTTCGAGCCTAAAATTGGCGGACTTCACCCCATAACACAGATGTGCTACGACCTCAACGATGCATTCCGTTCGATGGGCTTCGAGGTGTTCAGCGGTCCTGAAATTACGAGCGAATACTATGCGTTCGATAACCTTAACTTCCCGCCCAACCACCCCGCAAGAGAAAGTATGGATACTTATTGGCTTGAGGGACACGATTCGGGAGATGCTGCGGACAAGCTCTGCCTTCGTCCTCACTTGACGGGTGACAGTGTTCGCTATATGCAGACTCATAAGCCCCCTTATAGATTCGTTTACCCCGGCCGCGTGTATAGAAATGAAACCACCGATGCTCGTCACGAGAGAGCGTTCTTCCAGTACGAAGCGCTTATCGTTGACAAGGACTTTACCTACACTGCAGGTAAGGTTATGATAAAGAGTATTCTTCAAAAAGTATTTGGCCGCGACGTTCCTGTTAGAATGAGAGCTGGCTTCTTCCCCTTCGTTGAGCCCGGATTTGAAATTGATATGGGTTGCCTTGTTTGCGGCGGTAAGGGCTGCAGCGTGTGCAAGCACGTAGGTTGGATTGAGATTATGCCCGGCGGTACGCCTCATCCTAACGTTCTTCGCGCAGCGGGACTTGACCCCGATGAGTACACGGGATTCTACGTTAATATAGGTCTTGACAGACTTGTTATGATGCGTTACGGTGTTGATGACGTGCGTTTGTTCCATAGCGCAGATCTTAGATTCTTGAAGCAGTTCCGTTAATGGCGTGAAAGGAGATTAAAAATGAAATTATCACTTAATTGGATAAAGGATTACGTTAACATTCCCGATGATATGGACCTCTCGCGTCTTTCCTACGACCTTACAATGTCTACAGTTGAGGTTGAGGGTGCGGAAGACCTTGCAGAAGGATATAAAAATATAATCGTTGGTGAAATAAAAGAGGTTCTTCCTCATCCTAACGCAGATAAGCTCCGCGTTTGCCGCGTGGATATTGGCGGAGAGGTTAAGGAAATCGTTTGCGGCGGCTCTAACCTTGAGCCCGGTATGAAGGTTGTTGTTGCTTGTCCCGGTGCTATGGTACGCTGGCATGGCGAGGGCGAACCCGTTGAAATTAAAAACACCAAGCTCCGCGGTGTTGCAAGCTTTGGTATGATATGCGCTGCGGTTGAGGTTGGCATGGCTGATCTTTTCCCCGCGAACGATGATCACGAGATCATGGATCTTTCCGCGTTTGACGCTCCCGCCGGAACACCCCTTGCAGATGCGCTTGGGCTTAACGATATAATTCTTGAAATAGATAACAAGTCTATGACAAATCGCCCTGATCTTTGGGGTCACTACGGTATTGCTCGTGAGCTTGCAGCGCTTTACGATCTTCCTCTCAAGGAGTTCGATAAGTACGTACCCGTGGAAGACGTCGCAGAGTATGACGTAAGAATAGACGATGCTGACCGTTGCCCTCGTTACATCGGAGCAAAGCTTGAGGGACTCGGCATAAAGCCTGCTCCTTTTGAAATGCAGTCGAGAATTTGGAGAGTTGGTATGCGTCCTATAAACGCGCTCGTTGACGTTACCAACTACGTAATGCTTGCAACCGGTCAACCCACACACGTGTTTGATTCTACACATATTATAGACCATATTTGCGTTCGTCGCGCAAATGAAGGCGAGAAGCTTCAGCTTCTTAACGAGAAAGAGCTTTCTCTTTCGAATGACGATCTTGTAATCTCTGATGCCGAGGGCGCAGTTGCGCTTGCGGGCGTTATGGGCGGAGCAAAGGATTCGGTTCTTCCTACTACGAATAGCGTTATTCTTGAAGTTGCTAACTTCGAGTCCCGTGGCGTGCGCAGAACCGCGCAGAGATATGATAACAGAACAGAGGCTTCCGCAAGATATGAAAAGGCTATAGATACCGAAAGATGCGACCTTGCGCTTTCACTCTCTATGAAGCTCTTCTCCGAGCTTTATCCCGATATGAAGCTCACCGCGTTTAAGGATCTTTATATCAAGAAAACAGAGAAAAACGAAATCGACGTTGAGCTTGATTGGCTTGACAGGAGACTTGGCATGCGTATCCCTGCAGACGTTGTGGCAAAGAAGCTCGGCGCTATGGGTTACGAGGTGAGCTTTACCGAAACAAGTATGCATATCGTAGTTCCCACTTGGCGCTCTACCGGCGACGTTTCAATTAAGGCAGACATTATGGAAGAGGTTGCTCGTATGTACGGATATGAGAACTTCGAAGCTACCTCTATTACTACCTCGTTTGATGCTGCAATTAACCAGCTTGACTACGATTTGATTAGAAAATGTAAAGAATACCTTGCATTTAAGGCTAATATGCAGGAAATTTTCACTTATCCTTGGATGAGCGAAGAGTGTGTTAAGGCAATGCTTCCCACTGCCGATGGAATACTTGCTCTTGCAACTCCCCCATCGCCTACGGAGAAGTACGTTAAGTCCTCGCTTCTTCCCAACTTGGCTCGCGCTATAGTCAAGAACGAGCGTAACTTCGACGAGTTTGACATCTTCGAGGAATCTCTTGTGTTTATGGATAAGGATTATACCGAGAATTACAAGGGTGAGAAGCTTCCCAAGCAGGAGCGTCATCTTGGCTGCGCATTCGTTGGCAGCGCGGATAACATCTCCGAGCTCTTCAGAAGAGCAAAGGGAACTATTGCTTCTATGCCGAGATATACTCACATGGAGCCCTTCACGTTCGCTAAAAATGAGAAGCCTTACTACGCAGATGAGGTTGTGTGGCAGAATATTTACATTGGCGATAAGTACGTTGGAGATATTGCGCTTCTTTCCAAAAAGTGCGCGCTCGGATGCGGTATCAAAGTGCTTTCCGCAGTTCTCGTTGAGCTTAATATCGATGCGTTCGTACCCTTCAAGTCGAGAACCAATAAGTTCGAGAAGCTTGCAGAGTATCCTGTGAACGATTACGATATTTCCTTCCTTGTTGACTCTATGCTTAAGTGGGAAGAAATTTACACGGCTGCTATGGAAAAGGCTAAAGGAGGACTTCTTCGCGGCGTAAACTTCGTTGACGAATATAAGGGCAAGCAGGTTCCTGAGGGCAAAAAATCCCTCACCATCCGTCTCGCTATCGGCTCTGACGAAAAGACTCTCACCTCTCAAGAAACAGAAGAGGTTGCAAATGGCGTTATGAAGAAGCTTGCAAAGACCTTTGGCGCAGAGAGAAGATAATTTGAAAAAACTTTGAGGTTTTCAACAAATGCGTCATTTTGATTCACTGAGATTTGATTTTGTCGAGAACTATTAAAAATTGTATAACGGATTAAAACAAAAAAGAGATAATGGCTTGTTGCACAAGTCCGTAAAAACGGACAATTGAAAAAAGAGCCTCCTATGGTAGAATTAAATTGCTACCATAGGAGGTTTTTGTTATGGCAAGAAAATACCAAAAAGTAAGCGAATTGCTTCCCGTTATCAAAGAACTAAGCGCACAAGGGAAAAACCAAGAACAAATAGCAAAAACGAACGTATTCAACTAAAAACAAAACTGACACCACTCGAAAAGCGATGCCAGTTCGTCTCTTAAATTTAATATTTTCTACCAAGAGTTTCTTTTTTTGTGCTGCCTGTACATTTTGGAGCAGTTCATGTAGGTAATGTGAGCTATTATCTCTTTTTTGAGGTTGTTTAGCTTTTAAGTTTATATGTTCTCGGTGTTTATGATGTCGCCGACGCCATTGAAAATGTACTTGGGACGGAATGGGAAATTGTCTATATCTTCCTTTGCGGTAACTCCGCTTAATACGAGGATGGTGTCAACGTTAGACTCTATTCCTGCGATAATGTCGGTGTCCATTCTGTCACCAACGAAGGCGATGTCTTCACTGTGGCAGCCGAGCTTGCGAAGTCCGTGACGAATCATAACGGGGTTGGGTTTTCCTACGAAATACGCTTTTTTGCCGGTAGCGATTTCTATAGGTGCAACGAGCGAGCCTGTGGCGGGCATTATGCCTGTTTCGGTTACGCCGACAGTATCGGGGTTCGCGCCAATGAGCTTTGCGCCTTTGTTTATAAGCTCGATGGCTTTTTCTATCTTTTCGAAGCAATAAGTGCGCGTTTCTCCGATAACCACGTAATCGGGGTTGATGTCATTCATGTATATCTTTTGATCGTAAAGAGCTTTTGAGAGAGCCGCCTCTCCTATAACGTATGCGGTGCATCCCGGTGTTTGACTATGAAGAAATTCTGCTGTTGCCATTGCGCTTGTGTAGAAGTGCTCTGCGGGAACGGAAAGTCCCATTCTTTCAAGCTTCATGCTAAGCTCGTGGGGTGTTCTTTCGGGACTGTTGGTGAGAAATACGAATTTTTTATCATTCTGCATCATCCAATCCACGAATTCCTTTGCGCCGGGAAGAATCTTTTTTCCGTGATAGATAACTCCGTCCATATCACAGATAAAGCCCTTCTTTTCGAGTATTTTGTTCATTTTATACTACCTTTCCGCGTGCGCGCAACACTTCCGTACGTGAGCGCGCGTATTTTACTTTGGAAGAATTATAACACGCGGTCGTTAGTTTGTCAAGTAAAAGCTGTATTCGAAGAGAGGTATTTTGCGAATAATTTTACAGTAAGGCGTTAAGGCAGAGAAATTCCTTATTATAATAAAATCTATCTGCGGTTGTTTTTTAAAAGCAAAAAATAACGGTGATGTCTTTTGCCATCACTTGCGGAAATCAAAGATTTTCTCACATTCCCTGAAATATAGTCTTTCGTGCTTGCTTGCAAGCAGACAGACACGAACTTACTATATTATTATATAACGCAATGCGGGCGCGTTAAAAACTTGATTACAAAGATAGAGATAAAGATTAGAACAAAGCGAAAAAGAGAACAAAATATTTAAAATATGCATTATGCAGTGAATAAAATGCATAAATATTCATATTATTCACCACATAATTGCCAAAATATTCATACATAACTATTGGTATTGTATAAAAAATTAACAAAAATAATTTTTTTTGCGTAAAACTATTGCATATTTATTTGCATAGTGGTACAATATGTGCATATTAATTCACAAAACCACGGAAAACATCGTCTTCCACCCACGCTAAAATGTGCGCGGCTTTATGTCATAGCTTGCTTGGTTGATTTTTAATTATCCGTCGGTTAATCAGAGGAGAATAAAATGGATAAATCACAAATCAAAAAAGTTGTCCTTGCTTACTCGGGCGGACTTGATACTTCAATCATCATTCCGTGGTTGAAAGAAAATTACAATAACTGTGAGGTTATCGCAGTTTCCGGTAACGTTGGTCAGGCTGACGAGCTCGAGGGCCTTGAAGAAAAGGCAATAAAGACCGGCGCCTCTAAAATCTACATTGAGGACCTTACCGAAGAGTTTGTTGACGATTACGTAATTCCCACGGTTAAAGCGGGTGCGCTTTACGAAGAATATATGCTTGGAACTTCATTTGCTCGTCCCGTTATCGCAAAGAGAATCGCAGAGATTGCTCTTGCAGAAGGCGCAGATGCAATCTGCCACGGTTGTACCGGTAAGGGTAACGACCAGGTTCGTTTTGAGCTCACCATTAAGGCGTTCGCCCCCGATATGCCCATCATTGCTCCTTGGAGAGAATGGAGCATTAAATCCAGAGAAGAGGAAATTGAGTACGCAGAGGCGCACAACGTTCCCCTTAAGATAAACAGAGAAACTAACTATTCGAAGGATAAGAACCTTTGGCACCTTTCTCACGAGGGACTTGACCTCGAGGATGCAGGCAACGAGCCTCTTTACGATAAAGAAGGATTTCTTGAGATGGGTGTTTCTCCCATCACCGCTCCCGATACTCCTACATACGTAACTCTCGATTTCGTTAAGGGTGTTCCCACCGCAATCAACGGAGAGGCTATGAGCGCAAAGAATATTATTCTCGAGCTTAACAAGCTTGGCGGAGCAAACGGTATCGGACTTCTTGACATTATTGAGAACCGTCTTGTTGGTATGAAGTGCCGTGGCGTGTATGAAACTCCCGGCGGAGCAATTCTCTATGCAGCTCACAATTATCTCGAAACTATGTGCCTTGACAAGATGACAATGCACGAAAAACAGAAGCTTTCCATTACCTTCGCAGAGCTTGTTTATAACGGACAGTGGTTCACACCTCTTCGCGAGGCTCTCTCCGCTTTCGTTGACAAGACGCAGGAAAACGTTACCGGTAAGGTTAAACTTAAGCTCTACAAGGGTAACATAATCAAGGCGGGCGTATGGAGCGATTGGTCGCTCTACTCCGAGGAGATTGCAACGTTTGGTGAGGATAACGTTTATAACCAGGCCGACTCTGCAGGATTTATTAACCTCTTTGGTCTTCCTATCAAGGTTCAGGCTCAGGTTAACGCAAAGAATAACAAGTAATTAATTAGCGTAATTGAAAACTAAAGTTTACAAAAACAGCAGTTTTATCAAATAGCATAGAAATTAGGTGTAATATGAATAAGATGTGGGCGGGAAGAACCGCAGGCTCACTTGATAAAATAGCCGACGATTTTAACTCGTCGATACATATTGACTCCGTGATGTACAAGGAAGATATTTTAGGCTCTATGGCGCATGCCTCGATGCTTGCCGAAGCGGGTATTCTTACCGCAGAGGAAGCCGAAAAAATTACATCGGCTTTGGCGAAAATATCTTCCGACATCGAGTCGGGGGTTCTTGAAATAGATCCCGATGCGGAGGACGTGCATATGTTCGTTGAAAAGGTCCTCACCGAAAGGGAAGGGGAGCTTGGCAAAAAGCTTCACACAGCTCGAAGCCGAAACGATCAGGTTGCCGTTGACACAAGGCTCTATATGAGGTCGAAAACTTACACGGTGCGTAGGCTTCTTTTGAATCTTATAGAAGCTATCGCTGAGGTTGCCGAGGCGCATAAAACTGACATTATGCCGGGATATACTCATCTTCAAAGAGCACAACCGATAGTTTTCGCGCATCACCTTTTAGCTTACGCAGAAATGCTTAAGCGTGACGTATCAAGACTTGATGATGCAAGGGCAAGAATGAACTATTCACCCCTCGGAGCGTGTGCGCTTGCAGGCACTACTTACCCGATTTCGAGATCGTTTACCGCCGAGGCGTTAGGCTTTTCGGGATACACCGAGAACTCGATTGACTCGGTTTCGGACAGAGATTTCGCGGTCGAGCTTCTCTCGGTATTCTCAATTATAATGATGCATCTTTCGCGCTTCTCTGAGGAGATTATCCTCTGGTCAAGCTGGGAGTTTTCATTCGTTGAGCTTGACGATGCTTATACAACAGGCTCGTCTATAATGCCGCAGAAGAAAAATTCGGATATGCCAGAGCTTGTCCGAGGAAAGTGCGCCAGGGTTTAGGGCGACCTTATGGGAACGCTTACGATGCTGAAGGGACTTCCGCTTGCGTACAACAAGGATATGCAAGAGGATAAGGAATCTCTCTTCGATGCGCTTGAAACCGTTATAAAATGTCTTGAAGTATTCTGCCCTATGGTGAAGACCATGAAGGTCAAGAGCGAAAATATGTACCGAGCTGCGCAGCGAGGATTTATCAACGCTACCGACCTTGCAGATTACTTAACCAAGAAGGGCGTACCCTTCCGAAGTGCTTATAAGACGGTTGGCGAGATAGTCGCTCACTGTATCGAGGCAGGCTACGTTCTTGACAATATGCCCCTTGAAGAATACAAAAAATACTCCGATGTTTTCTGTGAGGATTTATACTCGGAAATTTCTCTTGAAGCTTGTATAAAAAAGAGAATTTCCGCAGGTTCTACAGGATACGATTCGGTTGATATACAAATTAAAAACACAAAAAAATATTTAAAAACGAAAGGTAATTAAGAAAATGAAAAAGATTATTTCACTCATCCTCGCGCTCACGCTTCTCTGTGGAGCAATGTTCACACTTGCATCCTGTAACAAGGATGAAAAAACCGGCTATGATGGCACTCTCACCATGGCAACCTCTCCTGACTTCCCCCCCTTCGAGAACCTTGAAAACGGCGAAGTTGTTGGTATCGAGATCGATATCATCAAGGCAATTTGCAAGGAACTTAACTATGAACTCAAGATAGAGCAAATCGACTTTGATTCCGTAATTCCCGGTGTTCAGGAAGGCAAGTATGATTGCGGTGTTTCCGGTATCACCGTTAACGATGACAGAAAGAAGAACGTTCTCTTCTCTGAGGTATACTATGTAGCAGCTCAGGCTATCGTAGTTAAGGCAGGAAGCGGTATCAACTCTAAGGCAGATCTTGAAGGAAAGAAGATTTCCGTTCAGGAAGGAACGACCGCTGAAGACTTCTGCTCCGGCGAAGGCTATGCAATCATGGGCTTCAAGGCCAACCCCGATGCTAAGAATGCGCTTCTTACCGATAAGGTTCAAGCTTGGGTTGTTGACGACCTTACCGCAAAGCAGATGGTTGCCGAGGGCGACGGACTTGTAATTCTCGAGGAGAAGATGACCGAAGAGCCCTATGCATTCGCATTCAACTTCGAGGACGAGGAGCTTGTTGAGAAGATCGACGAAGTTCTTGTAAAGCTCATCGAAAACGGTACTGTAAAGAGCATTTTCGAAAAGTACGGTGAATCTTACGAGGCTCCTAAAAAGTAATTAAATATTAAGGCTTGGGGGTGTCCTAAAAAGGTGCACCCCAACCTTTATTTTAATAGGCCGTATATTAGCAGAGATAAAAAGGTGAGATATGCCTTTTTGCTCTTATATATTCATTCCAACCGACAACGGAGAATTTTATGAAAAGAATTTTTGCATTTTTCTTGCTTGTTCTTGTAACCCTTTCTGTTATGCTTTCGCTCTCGTCATGTCAGAGCGTCGAGGATATCAAGGGCGTAAGACAGACTGAAAGTATTCTAAAAACAAACTATTACGAAACTGTAATATTTACAGAAAAGAAAGAGCTTGAGACGATTGGCGCTGCGGATCATCTTAAATCCTTTCTCACGGCTGAAAACGAAAAGGGCGAAAAAATTATGATCTGCTACTGCAAAACTGCAGCTGCGGCAGACACGGTTCTCGTCGAGTTTGAGAAAATGGCTGATGAAAGTGATGATGAGCTCATTTATGAGAAAAACGATAAAACGGTTTTTCTTGGTACAAAAAAAGCACTCAAATGTGCTACCAAAAAGATTTGGGTAAATCAACTTAAGCAGACGTTTATTGAAGAGAATAACTATAAGTACGTTATAGAAGGACTTGGAAATACTCTTCTTATTACTCTCGGTGCGCTTGTTATAGGAGTTATTCTCGGTGTTCTTATAGCGGTTGCTAAATATTATTCCGAGGACAATCCTAAACTAAAATTTGTAAATTTCTTATGCGATTTTTATACGACGGTTATAAGAGGTATTCCAATCACCGTGCTTTTGCTTATATTCTTCTTCGTTATAATGGTAAGCGCGGAAGGTATAATAGTTGCTATTATTGCGTTTGGTATTAACTCGGGTGCCTATATGGCGGAACTTGTGCGAAGCGGTATTAACGCTGTTGATAAAGGACAAATGGAAGCTGCTCGTTCTTTAGGTATGTCAAAGTGGCAGGCTATGAGAACGATTATATTCCCTCAGGCTATAAAGAACATTCTTCCTGCAATAGGAAACGAATGCATAGCACTTCTTAAGGAAACATCGGTTGCGGGATACGTTGCCGTAGTTGACCTTACAAGAGGTGTTAACCTCATAAGAAATAACACCTACGATGCGTTCAATCCACTTATGCTTTCTGCGCTCATATATCTGACGCTCGTTATAGGTATGACCCAGCTTCTCAAAGTATTTGAAAGGAGGCTCAAGAAGAGTGACAGACGTATTAACAAATAATGAAGTTTTAATCAGCGTATCCGGGCTTGTAAAAAGCTTTGATGATGTCGCGGTTTTAAAAGGAATAGATATAGATATTCGTAAGGGTGACGTGCTTTGCGTTATAGGCGCATCGGGCTCCGGAAAGTCCACTTTTCTTCGTTGCCTTAATCTTCTTGAAAAGGCCAATTCGGGAAGCATCGTATTTGACGGTGAGGATTTAATGGCTAAAGATGTAAACCTTAATTTACATAGACAGAAAATGGGAATGGTTTTCCAGCAGTTTAACCTCTTTCCTCATCTCACGATTTTGAAAAATCTTACTATAGCTCCGATGATGCTTAAGGGCGTTTCTAAAGAGGAAGCCGATGCGAAAGCAATGAAGCTTCTCGAAAGAGTCGGACTTGCCGACAGAGCAGATGATTATCCCAATATGCTTTCGGGTGGACAGAAGCAGAGAGTTGCTATCGTAAGAGCGCTTGCTATGAATCCCGACGTTATGCTCTTTGACGAACCCACGTCGGCGCTCGATCCCGAAATGGTAGGAGAAGTTCTTGACGTTATGAAGGAGCTTGCCGCAGAGGGTATGACTATGATCGTGGTTACTCACGAGATGGGATTTGCAAGAGAAGTGGCTAACCGTGTTATATTCCTTGATGAAGGCGTTATAGCAGAGGAAGCTTCTCCAAAGGAGTTGTTTGACAACCCCAAGTGCGAAAGACTTAAGACCTTCTTGTCAAAGGTTTTGTAAGTTAAGAATTGAAAATCGAAGGTTGATGATATGATAAACTTAAAAGGAAGAGATTTTTTGAAGCTTTTAGACTACACGCCTGAGGAGATAGAGTATCTTCTTGAACTTGCGGCGGAGCTTAAAGCAAAGAAAAAAAGCGGTGTTCCTCACAAGATGTGCGAGGGCAAAAACATAGCTCTTATTTTTGAAAAGACAAGCACTCGTACACGTTGCGCCTTCGAGGTTGCAGCGTACGATCTCGGTATGGGTGTTACCTATCTTGATCCTACCGGTTCGCAGATAGGAAAAAAGGAAACTATTGCGGATACGGCTCGCGTTCTTGCGGGAATGTATGACGGAATAGAATACCGCGGCTTCGGTCAGGAAATAGTTGAGGATCTTGCAAAATATTCAAAGGTTCCTGTTTGGAACGGACTCACAAACGAGTTCCACCCCACGCAGATTCTTGCAGATTTCCTTACTATCAAGGAGCATTTTGGAAAGCTTAAGGGAATAAACTTTGTTTATATGGGCGACGCGCGTTACAATATGGGTAACTCGCTTATGGTTGGATGTGCAAAGATGGGCGTGAACTTCACTGCTTGTGCTCCCGAGAAGTATTTCCCCGACAAAGCTCTCGTTGAAGAGTGCAAGAAGCTTGCCGAGGCAAGCGGAGCAACGCTTAAATTCGAAACCGATCCTATGAAGGCTACCGAAAACGCTGACGTTATCTATACTGACGTTTGGGTTTCCATGGGTGAGCCCGCAGAGGCTTGGAAGGAGAGAATTGACGAGCTTTCTCCATACGCGGTAACCAAGGAAATTATGGCAAACGCTGACACGGGTGCCGTGTTTATGCACTGTCTCCCCGCATTCCACGACCTCGGAACGACAATAGGAAAAGAGGTTGGAGAGAAGTTCGGTCTTGAATATCTTGAGGTTTCCGATGAGGTGTTCGAATCGGAGCAGTCGATTGTTTTCGAGGAGGCCGAAAACAGAATGCATACGATAAAAGCTGTAATGGCGGCTACCTTGTAAAATGGGCAGAGTGAATTTAAGCTTTTGATTAATATCGATAAAAGGTGCTGTTTTATCACAGTGCCTTTTTTCTTTAAAAAACAAAGAAATTGATTCGTTATGAGTTTTGAGTTTTTGTGCCAAAAATTATAAAAGCGCAAAATAATTAAATAAAAAATGTAAAAGAATTAAAATCTCTTGACTCGATTATAAATTTGTGTCATAATATATAGGTATATTTTGCGTGCGTGTTTGCACGCATATAATTACGAAAGTAGCAAATAGGAGATTGTAATGAAGGATGTAGTAATCATAGGCGCAGGTGTTATAGGCGGCGCCGTTGCAAGAGAGCTTTCAAAATATCAGCTTGACGTATGCATTGTTGAGAAATGTTCTGACGTTGCCATGGGAGCAACACGCGCAAATAGCGCGATAGTTCATGCCGGATTTGATGCAAAAGAAGGAACTCTCAAGGCAAAAATGAACGTTCGCGGTTCGAAAATGATGGAGGCTTATGCTACGGAGCTTGGCGTTAAATATAAGAAAAACGGCTCGCTTGTAGTAGGTTTTTCCGATGAGGACAGAGCGACACTCGAGGAACTTCTCGTTCGAGGAAATAAAAACGGCGTTGAAGGACTTGAAATTCTTGACAGAGATGAAATCCTTAAAATAGAACCTTCCATAGGAGATAACGTAACGGTTGCGCTTCACGCTCCTACAGGCGCAATTATTTGCCCTTACGAGCTTTGTATGGCGGAGATTGGAAACGCCATGGATAACGGCGCAGAGCTTAAGCTTGACTTTGAGGTTAAGAGCATAAAGCGCGTGGCGGGCGGTTATGAAATTTCGTCGGATAATGAAACTGTTACGGCAAAATACGTTATAAACTGCGCGGGCGTGTATTCCGATGATATGGCGAAGCTTGCGGGTGACGACAGCTTCAATGTAATCCCCAGACGCGGAGAATATATGCTTCTTGATAAGGAGTGCGGTTCTCTCGTTTCGCATACTATATTCCGTTGCCCATCCAAAATGGGTAAGGGAATTCTCGTTTCTCCTACCGTTGACGGAAACCTTCTTCTCGGACCTACGGCGGAAAATATTGAGGACAAGGAAGATAAATCCACCACAATTGACGGACTTAACGCAATTAAGGCGCGCGCGTCCGAGCAGGTTCGCGGTATAAATCTTGGAAAGACTATAACCTCCTTCACCGGACTTCGAAGCGTTGGCTCTACCGGAGATTTTGTTATAAACGAGCGTGACGGATTTGTGAACTGCGCGGGAATAGAAAGCCCCGGACTTTCATCTGCTCCCGCAATTGCAGAGTACGTAAGAGAGCTTCTTGAGGCTTCGGGCGCGGCTCTTGTAAAAAAGGACAAGTTTGTTGCTACGCGCCGTCCTATGCACTATTTCAAGGAATGCTCCGACGAAGAGAAAAACGCAATAATCGCCGAAAGACCTGAATATGCTCACATTATTTGCAGATGCGAGATGACGAGCGAGGGCGAAATCATTGATGCCATTCACACTAACCCGGGAGCGCGCGACGTTGACGGAGTTAAGAGAAGAACGAGATCGGGAATGGGACGTTGTCAAGGTGGATTCTGCTCGCCGTACGTTGTTGAAATTCTTGCCCGTGAGCTTGGTGTGGATTATACACAAATAACCAAGTTTGGCGCTAACTCCTATATAAACGTAGGAAAGACAAAGGAGGTTAAGTGATGAATACTAAGGCTTTAAAGGAAATAAATTGCGACCTCGTTATCGTTGGCGGTGGACCTGCAGGTATGGCAGCTGCCGTTGCGGCTTACGAGGAAGGACTTCGAGATATACTCATTCTTGAGCGTGACGATAAGCTTGGCGGTATTCTCCGTCAGTGCATACACAATGGATTCGGACTTCACCGCTTCGGCGAGGAGCTTACCGGTCCCGAATATGCCGCAAGATACGAAAAGCTCGTTATGGAATACGGCATTCCCTTTATGACAGATACAATGGTAACCGCTATTTCTGCCGACAGAGTTGTCACAGCGCAAAATACAAAAGAGGGTATTTTTAAAATCAAAGCGGGCGCGGTAATACTTGCTATGGGTTGCCGCGAGCGTCCTAAAGGCGCGCTTAATATCGCAGGACACAGACCTGCGGGAATTTACACTGCGGGAACTGCGCAGAAATTCGTAAATATGAAGGGCTATATGCCGGGTCGCGAGGTTGTTATTCTTGGTTCGGGCGATATTGGTCTTATAATGGCAAGAAGAATGACGCTCGAGGGCGCGAAGGTTAAGGCGGTTTGTGAGCTTATGCCTTACTCCGGCGGTCTTGCAAGAAACATTGAGCAGTGTCTTAATGATTTCGGCATTCCGCTTATGTTAAGCCATACGGTAGTTGAGATTCACGGAAGAGAAAGACTTGAGGGCGTTACGATAGGAAAGGTTGACGATAAAAGACAGCCGATTCCCGAAACGTTTGAATATATTCCTTGTGATACGCTTTTACTTTCTTGCGGACTTATTCCCGAAAACGAGCTTACCAAGGATGCAGGTATTACGCTTGACAGAATTACAAGCGGCGCAGTTGTTGACGGCGACAGAGAGACCGAAATCGACGGAGTTTTTGCTTGCGGTAACGTGCTTCACGTTCACGATCTCGTTGACTACGTTTCCGAGGAATCCGCTATAGCCGGAAAGGCTGCGGTAAGATTCATAAGAGGCGAAAGAGTCAAGAGTGTTTCCGTTTCGGTGGAAGCGAAGGGCGGCGTAAGATATACCGTTCCGCAGAGAATCACCGAAATCAAAAACACAAGAGTATATTTCAGAGTTGCCGATGTTTACCGTGATAAAAAAATCGTGGTAAGAGTAGGAGATAACGTTCTTTATGAAAAGAAAAAGCAGAAGCTTGCTCCCGGTGAGATGGAAACCGTAGAGATTACCGAAAAGATGATAAGCGACGCAAATACAATTGGTGACGCGCTTACTGTTGAGCTTGTGTAATGGAGGAGTAAAAAATGAAAAGAGAACTTATTTGTATCGTATGCCCCAGAGGTTGCTCTCTTTCTTGCGAGCTTACGGAGGGAGGAGAATTTATCTCGGTTTCGGGAAATCTCTGTCCGAGAGGGAAGACTTACGCGGTTAACGAATGCACGAATCCGCAGAGAGTTGTAACCAGCACGGTAAGATGCGCTGACGGAGAGGTTGTCAGCTGCAAGACAGCGGGTACAGTTCCAAAGGGACTTATGTTCGACGTTATGAAGGCAATAAATACAATTATCGCGCCAAGCGACGTTAAGATAGGTGACGTGCTTATTAAAAACGTACTCAACACTGGTGTGGATATAGTCGCTACTTCAGATAAACAATAAATGTGTGTTCGTAAAGAGAGTATTGATAAATCTATTGCGAATAAGCGGAAAAAGAAATTAAAACTCAATGTAAAAGGAGATTTTTATGGTTAACGTATATTTTACAAGAGAAATTACAGCAGAGTCTTGCAAAAAACTTTATGATCTCGTAGTTGAAGAGCGTGGCGGAGTTCTCAAGACTCCCGTTGCAGTTAAGGTTCATTCCGGAGAGGTTGGAAATCAGAACTTTATAAAACCTGAGTTTTTCGCGCCCACCATTAAGGCTTCGGGCGGAATAGTTACAGAATGTAACACCGCTTATGACGGTGGAAGAAACACCACCGAGCGTCACGTGAAAACGCTTAAAAAACATGGTTGGAGTGAGTATTTTGATGTGGATCTTCTCGATGCCGAGGGACCGGATATGGTGCTTGACATTCCCGAAGGACAAGTTATCAAAAAGAATTACGTTGGCAAAAATCTTGAAAATTATAAATCCACTCTTGTTCTTTCTCATTTTAAGGGACACCCTATGGGTGGATACGGCGGAGCCTTGAAGCAGCTTTCTATAGGCTTTGCTTCTTCCTTTGGAAAGAAGTATATTCACGGTTCGGGTGATCCCGTGTTAAGCTTTAACGGAGATCACGATAGTTTCCTTGCCTCTATGGCTGATGCCGCAAAGAGCGTTGCGGATTACTTTGGAGGCGAGGCTATTTACATCAACGTTATGAAGAATATGTCGGTTGACTGCGACTGCTGCGCGGTTGCAGAAGATCCTTGTATTGCAGACATAGGAATTCTCGCATCTGTTGACCCTGTTGCTATAGATAAGGCTTGTCTTGATCTCGTTTATGAGTGTGACGATAAGGGAAAGGGACATCTTATTGAAAGAATAGAATCCAGAAACGGCAAATATACTGTGGAGTGCGCAGTCAAGCTCGGAATAGGTACAACGGAATATAATCTTATCGAAATATGAAAACAAAAGTTTACAAAAGAAAAGAATTAACGATTAAAATATGCCTTGCGGCAATGTGCTTGGCTTTGGCATTTGTTCTACCTTTCGTAACGGGAGCGATACCTGAAATAGGCGGTATGCTTTGCCCGATGCATTTGCCCGCATTTCTTTTGGGAATAGTAATAGGTCCGTATTTTGGGGCAGGTCTTGCTTTTCTTTCTCCTATATTGAGGTCGCTTCTATTCGGCTCGCCCCTTCTTTTCCCGAGAGCGTTTACTATGGCATTTGAGCTTATGGCTTACGCATTTGTCTTTGGACTTCTCTATAAGCTTCTTCCAAAGAAACTTCCGCATTTCTATGTTTCTCTTGTTTCGGCAATGATTGTGGGAAGAGTAGTTGGCGGAATTGTAAAGACTGTTCTTTTTGAGTTGGGGGCTATGGGAAAATGGAGCTACGCGCTCTTTATAAGCGGCTATATTACCGAAACAATTCCCGGCTTAGTAATACAGCTTTTGATTATACCGCCGCTTGTTATGGCGCTTCGAAAGGCTAAAATAACAAACTAATTTTGCCGAATTTATGGCAAATTCAAGACGTTTAATTTTCTCGAATTTACGGAAATCTCCGTAAAGAAATTTATAACGAAAAAATAAAGAAAGGAGCGAATATGAAAAGAACGAAAAAATTGCCCGAGCTTTTATCTCCCGCGGGAGATATGGAAGCTTTAGCGGCGGCTATACTTGGCGGCGCAGATGCAATTTATGTTGGCGGTAAGCGCTTTGGCGCGAGAGCTTATGCGAAAAACTTTGATACTGAAGAATTGAAGCTTGCGGTAAGACTCTGCCACGTGCATGGCGTAAGACTTTACGTTACGCTTAATACGCTTGTTTTTGACAAGGAAATCGACGATGCTCTTGAATATGCAAAGCTCCTTTATGAAATAGGAGTTGACGCGTTGATAGTCGCGGATATCGGCGTTGCTGCGCTCATAAGAGAGCGAGTGCCTAATCTTGAGCTTCACGCTTCAACGCAAATGGGTGTGCATAATACCGAGGGTGTTAATTTTGCAAAAAAGCTCGGAATAACACGAGTGGTTTTGGCAAGAGAATGCTCCTACCGCGATATAAAGAATATAACTGCAGAATCGGATGCCGAGTGTGAGGTGTTTTTACACGGCGCGCTATGCGTATGCCATTCGGGGCAGTGCTTATTCTCCTCAATTGTAGGCGGAAGAAGCGGAAACCGCGGAGAATGCGCCCAGCCATGCAGACTTCCTTATAACAAAGGAAAATACATACTTTCTCTCAAGGATTTATCACTCGCAAATCACGTCAAAGAGCTTATAGACAGTGGTGTTTCTTCTCTTAAAATCGAGGGAAGAATGAAATCGCCCGAATACGTTTACGAGGTTACAAGAATATACCGTAAGCTTCTTGATGAAAATAGAAATTCCGACATAGAGGAAAATAAACGCTTGGCATCGGTCTTTTCGAGGGGTGGATTTACAGACGGATATTTCACCGAGAAGCTGTTTTCGGAAATGACGGGCATTAGAAGTGATGAGGATAAAAAGGCATCTCGCGAGATCAAAAGAGATTCTTTAACGCTGCCTAAAGTTCCTATCAAAGCAAGTGCACTCTTCAAAGTTGGCGAAAAATGTCAACTTTCATTTACAGCTACGCCTGTTTCACGTTGGGGTAACAGCATATCAGAGCCTATTACGGTTCACGCATTTGGTGAAATTCCAAATGAGGCACAGAACGCTCCATTGACAAAAGACGGACTTTTTGAAAGGCTTTCTAAAATGGGAAGCACGCCCTTCGCTTTTGGCAGAGAAGATATAGAGATAGAGCTTGATGATGGAATAAATCTTCCCCCGTCGCAAATCAACGCGTTAAGGCGCGAGGCATCCGAAAAGCTTCTTTCGAAGTATTCGTTATCGCTAAAAAAGCTTGTTAGTGATGAGTGCGAAATTGATAGTGCCAAAAGTATTGAAATAGATTTATCGAAAAGGCTTAAAAGCCTCAACACCGCCATCTTCTTCAAGAGTGATGTTCTGCTGGAATTGATGAGGAAAAACAGTGCTTGTCTTTCGGGTATTGACGTGCTGTTTGTACCGCTTGAAGATTATAGCTCTCTTCCTGAAAACGCGCGTAAAATCATCACGGGGGTGTACATACCGCCAATTGTTATGCAACGCGAGTGGAATGAGGTACACGATTTGATAATCAATGCCGAGGTGCTTGGCGCAAAGCACGCTCTTATCGGTAATATTTCGCATTTATCACTGATAGCGAATACGAAGCTTGTACCCGTGGCAGATTTTAGACTTAATACGGCTAATAGATACACCGCATCGATATACGCTTCGCTCGGCGTTGAATACGTCATACTTTCTCCGGAGCTTACGCTTCCGCAAGCGCGAGATATAGGCGGCTCGGTTATAACCCTCGGAAGAATTCCTCTTATGATAACCGAAAGATGCTTCACGAAGGAAAACTTCGGTTGCGATAAATGCGGTAGCGCATGCCTTACGGATAGACTTGGAATGAAGTTCCCAATGCTTCGCGAATATAAGCATAGAAATATTATCTTCAATTCTTCGCCTACGTATATGGGCGATAAAGGCGCGGAGCTTAAAAGTGCTCGCATAAGAAGCGCGCATTTTGTATTCTCCTCGGAAAATGCAGATGAGTGCGCAAACTTGCTCTCTTCATACAAAAAAGGCGCTCCGCTTAACACGCCTCACAGAAGAGTTGGAAAAAGATAAAAGATAGGAAAAAAGAAATGGTAGAAAAAATTAAGTTTGCAATATTCGATAATCAAGTGTAAACGAGTCTGTGCTTGCACAAGCGAGACACACGCAGATTGCTCCGCGACGATTCGACAGAGTCGAATGGAGTGCGCAGCACCAAAGATTAAAAAATCTTTGCGTCGCAAAGGAGTATATGGATGGAAAGCAAAGAAAAAGATAGGAAAAAAGAAATGGTAGAAAAAATTAAGTTTGCAATATTCGATATGGACGGCACCCTCGTTGATTCCCTTGGATATTGGGATTATTTTTGGGAGGAGTTTGGCAAAAAGTATTTTCCAGGTCAGAAGCTTGAGAAAAACGAGGATATAGACAGGGCGATAAGAACGATTACTATGCGTGAGGCGAGTGTGCTTATCCGCGACAAGTGTTTACCCGGCGGCTCGGCTGAGGAAATTTTCGAGCTTGCTACGGGTATGCTCTCGGAGCATTATAGCACAAGAGTTGACGTTAAGGGCGGAACGAGAGAATTTCTCAATTATCTTAAGTCGCGAGGGGTTAAAATGTGCGTTGCGAGTGCGACTGTTCCGGCGTACATTAAGACAGCTCTTGAAAGACACGGCCTTTACGGATATTTTGAATTCAGCATATCCTGTGACGAGGTTGGCGCTGGCAAGGAAAAGCCCGACGTGTTCCTTGAAGCACTGAAAAGACTCGGCGGAAATCTTGCCGAGGCGTGCGTTTTTGAGGACTCGTTCATAGCTCTCGAAACCGCAAAGAAGGCAGGCTTTATGACGGTTGGAATTTACGATAAAAACAATTATTGCCAGGATAGACTTGCCGCTGCGTCTGATTTTTACGTTGCAGAAGGTTCAACTCTCCTCGACATTCCACAGTGATATACAAAAAACAGATAATATGTTATATATAAATGAGGCTTCCGCTTTTATCGGTGGCCTCTTTTTTATTTTTGAGTTAATAGTCTTTACATATACCGAATTGTTATTGCTTCAAACGGAAAAATATGTGATAAAATACGACATGCTATAATAATTAAAAAACAAAAAGGAGTAGTATTATGAAGAAAATAACGTCGGAGCAAATAGCAGAATTTCAAGAACATCTTATTCTTGAGGAGAAATCCAAGGCTACGGTGGATAAGTATGGAAGAGATATAGAAGCGTTTGCTAAATGGGCATCCAAAAATGAGCTTAACAAGGCAATCGTGTTAAGTTATAAAGCGTATTTGTGCGAAAAATATGCAGTTTCAAGTGTTAATTCGATATTATCATCAATGAATAGCTTTTTTAATTATTTCGAATGGTTTGAGCTTAGGGTAAAGACAATAAAAACGCAAAGACAAATCTTTGCGCAAAACGAGAAGGAAATAAGCAAAGCAGAGTATGAAAGACTTCTTATATGCGCTCGATCAACACAAAATGAAAGATTATATCTTTTGCTTCAAACGATATGCTCCACCGGCATTCGTGTTTCGGAATTAAGGTTTATAACAGTTGAAGCCGTGTCTTTATTTAAAGCGGAAATTAATTGCAAGGGAAAACAAAGATATGTGTTTTTGCCAATAAAACTTTGCAAAATGTTGCAAAAATATGCTGCAGAGAGAAAAATAAAAAGCGGTCCCATCTTCATTAGTAAGAACGGAAATCCGCTTGATAGATCGAATATATGGTGCGAAATGAAAAAGATTTGCCGCCGGGCAAACGTTGCCGAGAGCAAGGTTTTTCCTCATAATTTGCGACATCTGTTTGCAAGAACTTATTACACTATGCAAAAGGATATAGTGCGTCTTGCAGACATTCTTGGTCACAGTAGTGTTAATACAACTCGCATTTATACGATGGAAAACGGTGCGATTCATCAAAAACAAATCCAAAATCTTGGTTTGGTTGATGACTTGTGCAGCATAATATAAAAAACCGCGCTACATAATTAATATTATGTGGTGCGATGATAAAATATTTTAAACCCCAAAAAGTGTAAAGTCAAGCACTTTTTGAGGTTTTTATTAAATAAGTAAATTTAGTTTAGTAAACAAATACAAAAAAGTTAATAAAATTTGTATAAATTGTTAAATAGCACTTGGTTCTGTTCGTTTTCTATATTGAAATTACAACATAATATTAATTATGTGGTAAAAAACAAGGAAGGAATCTAAAAATGAAAGTCAATTTTAAAACCACAGTTAAGAAGCTTTTCGGTGTTTTGGTTTTGGCGACAATGATAATTTCCGTTTTGATATCTTGTCAAACAACACAAACGCCTAATCCCGAAAAGTTAACAGCTCCCACGGTAGTGTTAAATGAAAACGAAGCTACCTGGGAAGCAAATCCAAAGGCGGAGCGCTTTGAGATAAGCGTTAATAACAATCTGTCGTATATCGAAAATTCGATCACGAGTAAACTTTTGGAGGATGGACAGACCTTCAAAATCCGTGCAATCGGTGATGGAACGAATTACTCAAGCAGTGAATGGAGTAATGCTGTAACTTATTACGGAGAAATCTGTACGCACAATTTGATGCATAGCGCAACCAAAAATGCCACTTGTACGGAAGTTGGACAGATTGAATTTTGGTATTGTGAACTCTGCGGAAGAATTTACAGCGACGAAGCTTGTAATACGCAAATAAGCAGACAAGAAATAATTGTTCCGGCAGTAGGACATAGCGTGGTGATTGACCCCGCTGTTGACCCCACTGACATGACGCCCGGCTTAACCGAAGGGTCCCATTGTAGCGTGTGCAATCAAGTGTTCGTTGCACAGCAGGTAATTTACAAAACCGAAGGATTTTCCATTACATATTCCATTGTGGGATCAGATACGTATTTGGCACAGCAGACGATTGTAAACTCTAATCCGACATCTTATCATTATGGTCAAGAAACCATTGTTTTGAGTGATCTTTCTGCTCCCGCAGGATACGAATTTCTTGGATGGTATGATGCTCCGCAAGCCGCAGGGGGAACTCGCGTAACGGAGATTGCCAAAGGAACTTCCGGAAACAAGTCACTGTATGCTCACTGGAAGGAAATAGTGTATGATATCACCTACAAACTGTATCAAACTCCACTTGGAGCGATCACAGAGGAAAGATATCTCCACTATACTGTGAGCAAAGGGCTTAAAGACCTGCCTAATCCTGAAATTAACAATTATGTATTTTTGGGTTGGTATACCGATAACGGAGAAGAGATGGATAAGATTCCCGTAGGTATAACAGGAGATATTACGCTTAATGCTTATTGGACGAGTAAACGCAATCTTACCAAGGTGGTTAAGTCTCTTGGTGATCCTATTATAATTGAAGATAGCGACAGTGGAGTGCTTTACTTCACCTACGAACTTGGTTCTATTGAAAACGTACCTCTGTCTGATGCAATTTGGACGATTCAAAGTGTTTCCGGTTTGGCACAGCAGAAGTCGGAAACTGTTTCTATAACGATCTCACAAGAAAAAGCAATGGAAATCGCAGATACAATTTCAAAATCTACGGTTGATTCTGCAACGTGGACTCTATCCGAAGATTGGAATGATGTTACCAGTGTAAGTGAGGAGTGGGCAGCGCAGCAAGGAATGACTGTTGAAGAAGCGAATCAGGTGACTAAATCCGAATCCGGTACAATTAGCATAACAACAGGTAACGGTGGCTGTAGCACCACTACCGAGACGGACGGTACTACGACAGTTACCTATGATAGCAAGAACGAAACGCGTGGTAATAGTGCTGAATTTAATATTAAAGTAAATGGTAGCTATAGTGCCGAAGCGCATGCAGATCTTAATCTGGAAGTAGTACCAGGCGCAAGTTTAGATGTTGGTGCTAGCAGTAAGTGGGAAATTGGTGGAGAAGTCGGTGGCGGCTACGAGCAGCACAAAGATAGAAATGAACACACCGGCACAGATACCACTAAGGTTGATAGCAAAGTTACAACCGGTAGCACGTCATGGAACAATTCCAAGACCTCCTCTGAAACAAAATCGGCAAGCCAAAGCGAATCCGTTAGTAAGGCTCTTTCCGAAATTATTAGTAATACAAAGGGCTATGGAAAATCCTATACCTCCGGTGGTGAGAATAGCGAGTCTCAAGCCTTTAGCTCTACAGATAGTAAGAGCGTAAGCTCCAGCTCGTCACTGACTTACTTCTCATCCGAGACCAAGACAACCACAACTACATACTCCACAGACGGAAAGAGCGAGGGATGTTACAGACTTGTGATTGCCGGTACCGTCCACGTGTTTGGTGTTGTGGGATATGACGTTGCAACACAGTCTTATTTTACCTACACGTTTAATGTGTTGGATGATAAGACATATGAATTTCTTGATTATTCCCCCACGTTGAGCTTCGATGATTACGAGAATGGCGCACTGCCTTTTGAAATCCCTTATTTTGTACACGAGTACGTAACCAGTAAGACTGTTGTAACTGAGAGCTTGACATATACTACAGATTCTACAACGGGTACGGCTGTTGTTACTAATTTTGGTGAGAACGTTGGAACTAAGGAAGTTCCCAATTGGGTATATCCTACCTTAGATGTCGTAGTTCCTTCTTACATTTCATCCGGTGGTAATGCATACAAGGTTACCGGTATTGCTTCAACCGCTTTTTCCGGAAAGCCGATTCGTTCTATTATTCTTAGTGATTATATCACCGACATTCCTGCCAATGCGTTTAAGAATTGCACTTCGTTGGAACAAATTTCCGGTCGCTTTACAACAATAGGGGATAATGCATTTAGTGGTTGTACCGCATTGGAAGGCTTTACGGTTTCCGGTCGCACAACATCAATTGGTAAAAATGCATTCTATGGTGTTACTACGTTGAAGGTTAATGCCTTAAATGTAGAGTATGCACCGACAAACTCTTCTGAGATTACACAGAATGTGGTTCAGAGCGCTGTGGAATCCGGCGCGAAAAATGTGATAATAAACATTTCAAAAATTGCAACAAATACGATACTTACATTAAATGTACCGGCAATCGATAGTTTTGAATTGATTGGTGACAAGACGGTTACGTATACGGATTTGAAGATTGTTTCTCTTGCGCGAACCATAAAAATACGCAATTTAACGGTCGCGAATTGCACAAGAATTCCTCTTGAAATCAAGGATGGAGATATAATTCTGGATACGGTTAATATCACTGCTCCCAGCTTTGTGTTATTACTTGCGAAGGATAGTGCAACAATTTCTCTTTTGAGAGACGGCAAGTTAACATCGGAAAGCGGAAATACAGTTGTTGCAAAAAATCCGCAAATTGAATCTCTAAAGGATGAAAATGTTTGGGGCAGCTTGCGTATATCCGGTAATTTCTATTACTGTGGAAATGAGCCTGATACAACCTATATGACAATAGATAACGGAAATTTAATTTCTTTAACCGAAACAGAGTTTGCCGGTTATATTCAGGGTTGTTTCAAGATTACTTTCAACCCTAATGGGGGAAGCGTTAATACGTCTGAAAAAACGGCATTTGTCGGTCAACGTCTCGGCACACTCCCCACGCCAACAAGAGAAAACTATTCCTTTACAGGATGGTATGATGAAAATGGGCATCGCATAGATGATTCCACTGTTCGCGGTTCTGCTACAAGCTTTACCGTGTATGCGCAATGGGCACCGAAACAATTTACTCTTACTTATAACGCAAACGGTGGCTCCGTATCGACAACATCTAAAACACTAGCGTTTGGTGATACTTTGGGAACTCTTCCTACGCCTACAAGAGATTATTATAATTTCCTTGGATGGTTTGATGCAAATGGCCATGAAGTAACAAGCGCTACTAAACCGTCAAGCGCTACCAATCTAACAATAACAGCAAAGTGGCAAAAGAAAGAAGCGGTTTGGGGAAAAGCGTCTGAGTTACCTTCAGGTGCAGAAGTTCTTGAAAGAAAGTGGAAATATACTAAGACTGAAACAAAAGAGTCTTATGAGACGTCACTTGACGGATGGACTCAAACCGGAAGCCGTTGGGTTGAGGTTGGTTACGGCACTTCGGAATATGCATCGTTCCCGACCGGATACTTGACAACCAATTCATTCTATACATCAATGAATAAAGCTGCTTATGAAGCTTATGAAACTGCGACAACTAAAAGAGTTGTTGTGAATACTTGGGCGGGATATATTTATTGGCATTATATGTATAATACTGAAGCAAAAGCATATTATAGATGTATACGTGATAAAGCGGGAACTGCAACAGATTACAATAATTATGTTTACAAAAACGAGTATTTTAGAGCTTTTAAGGATACGGTATCGTATACTAAACTTGGCAAATACTATGATTATGGATCGGGAACCACTTTGGTTAGCTGTGGAGTATATGGTTATAATACATATTTAGCTAAATTAAATGAATCGAACAGTAAAACATCCGGTTCTTGTTTCTGGTATAGATTTGATTATTATACGAGTACATATACTGATTATCAGAAAGTTTTCACTTATCAAAAAGTGACGAACAATCTTGAGTCAAAAACTGCTATTACAAACGGCGGTGAGTATTCTAATGTAGTTGAATGGGTGAAGTATATACCCAAATAATGCACGAATAATACAATTTGTGTGGACGACGGAGTGAAATATCTCCGTCGTCTTTTCAACAATTGCCTGATGTAGTTCAATAAAACGATCACAACAAAAATAGGGTAGAACACATAAAAATCACACAAACTAAACAAAAAGCATAACAACCCGCGGATTCGTAGTGAGAAACGGGTTGTTATGCTTTTTGTTTTTTGTTGAGCATCACTCAAACATTTATTATAGAACTATGTTTTTTTGAATTGGAAAATTGTTTTTTAAAGGAATGTTGATTTTATAAAACGCCTCTTAAGGAGTTTGATTTTTTAAAGCTTGCTTGTTTTATAAAACTCCTTTAAGGAAGTTTATAACGTTTTCACCTGCAATTTTTTCAACAATGCGGGTAGGATAGCGCGAGAGGAGGAGGTCTATCACTTGGTCGTGGATAGAGGACTCGGTGTTTATTCCGAGGGGATATTTGCCGTCGGTGCCGTCAATGTCAAAGCCAAACGAGAGGGAGTTCTCGTCAAAATGCTCGAGGTGGTACTCAACATGAGGAATGATATCCTCTATATGAGCGTTTTCGCTTTTCACAAAATCGGGATAAAGATTAAGTCCGATAACACCACCGCGATTTACGATTTTTTTTGCCATATCGTATGTGAGATTGCGCTTGTGCGGGCAGACGTCGCGGAAGTTGGAATGCGTTGCAATGACTGGCATGGGATAGTGATTTAAAAGGTCGTAAAAGCTCTTATCTGAAAGATGCGAAACGTCAACTGTGATACCAAGCTCGGCGCAACGGCGCGCCATTCTTATGCCCTCGTCAGTGAGTCCTGTGTCGTTTTCGTCATTCGCGCCTGCGGCAAGCTCGTTTGAGTCCCAGGCGAAGCCCATAATGCGAAGCCCGGCTTTGTAAAGGGTGAAAAGCTCGTCGGAGTCGGCAAGCAGGCCACCACCACCTTCAAGGGTGAACATTGCGGAGGGCAGAGAATTGTCCGTCGCGTAGCAAAGTCCTCTGACGTCCTCAACTTTTATAAGTCCAAGTCTTTCGCATTCGTATGCATAGACGTTGAGAAAATGCATTACTTCCTTTTTGCGCGTTTCCAAGGAGCGCGCTTTGAATGGCGTGAACGCCGCAAAAAACTGCAAGAATGGGTGCTTTTTTGAGGTGTTGTATTCGCTTATAAGTCCGTTTTCGGCATTGACGGTCAAAAGACTGTCCGAATGCATATCCGCTACGTACATAATTATCTCCTAACGATTGTTTCTTTTATTTATTTTATACTATTTCCGCAAATTTGTCAATCTTTGAAAAGATAATAACTGTACGTAATTATTTTGACAAATGCCTTAAAAAGAGAAAAAGAAGTATTGACAAATCGCTAAAATAAATATATAATATATGCATATACTTTATTTTATAAAAGCACTTTTAAAAATATGATAATATTCCTTGGGAGGATTTAAAAATGGACGCAATTGATAGAAAAATACTTAAGCTTCTTGAAAAGAACGCGAGAATGGAAAACGCAGATATAGCTACGGTTTTGGATATTACAGATGACGAGGTCGCGTGCAGAATTACCGCGCTTGAAAAGTCGGGCGTGATTTGCGGATATAAGAGTGTTATAGATTGGGAGAAGGTTGATACCGATAGCGTTAGTGCTATGATAGAGCTTAAGGTTACGCCTAAAGCGGGATTCGGCTTCGAAGAGGTTGCGGCAAGGGTTGCAAAATATCCCGAGGTTGAATCGGTTTATCTTATGTCGGGTGGATATGATCTTAACGTTATAGTGAAGGGAAGAACCTTCCACGAGGTTTCAAACTTCGTTTCGCGCGAGCTTGCAATGATAGATTCCGTTACCTCGACGGGTACGCAGTTCGTTATGAGAAGATATAAGGAATATAACGTTGAGCTTATTGGAGATGAGGACGAAAGGGGTAATATTTCTTTATGATAGATTATTCCAAGGTTTTATCGGGCGTTGTTCGTGAGATGAAGCCGTCGGGGATACGTAAATTCTTTGACATTGCTAACACGATGGAAGACGTTATTTCCCTCGGTGTCGGAGAGCCCGATTTCAGAACTCCCTGGCAGGTTAGATCCGCAGGCATACGTTCGCTTGAAAACGGCGCAACGAGATACACCTCAAACAGAGGTCTTGAGCCTCTTCGCGATGAAATTTCAAATTACGTTGAGCGTAAATACGGCGTCAAATATGATGCCAAGGACGAAATTCTCGTTACCGTTGGCGGCAGCGAGGCTATAGACGGCGCAATCAGAGCCATAACAGAGCCGGGCGATGAGATTATTATTCCCCAGCCGAGCTACGTTTGCTACGAGCCTATAGTAAGGCTTGCGGGCGGCGTTCCCGTTATAATAAATACCAAGGCGGAAAATGACTTTAAATTAACACGCTCCGAGCTTCTTGAGGTTATGAGCGAGAAAACTAAAGCCATAATTTTGCCGTATCCCTGCAACCCCACAGGCGCGATTATGGAGTACGAGGACATTCTCGCAATCTCCGAAACGATAAAGGATACCAATATAATCGTAATTTCCGACGAGATATACGCAGAATTGACGTACGGCGGTAAAAAGCACGTTAGCGCGCCAAGCGTTCCCGGTATGAAGGAGAGGACGATTCTTATAAACGGATTCTCAAAAGCATTTGCTATGACGGGGTGGCGACTTGGCTATGCCTGCGGACCGTGTGAAATTATGAACATGATAACGAAGATACATCAGTATGCTATCATGTGCGCTCCAACAACGTCGCAGTATGCTGCCATTGAGGCGCTTCGCAATTGTGATTCCGAGGTTGAGAAGATGCTCGAAGAGTATGATATGAGAAGAAAAATCATAGTTTCGGGCTTTAATAAGATAGGACTCGAATGCCGTGAGCCGAAAGGCGCGTTCTATGCATTCCCGTGTATCAAGAGTACGGGGCTTAAGAGCGAGGAATTCTGCGAAAGGCTTCTTGAGTCAAAACACGTTGCCGTTGTTCCCGGAACTGCGTTCGGAGAATCGGGCGAAGGTTTCGTTCGAACCTCTTATTGTTATTCCACCGCTCATATAAAAGAAGCTCTCAAAAGAATTGAAAGCTTCCTCGAAGAATTGA
Source organism: Eubacteriales bacterium (assembly GCA_045660185.1). GTDB lineage: Bacteria > Bacillota > Clostridia > Oscillospirales > CAG-272 > UBA1740. The sequence continues at coordinate 48,596 of JAZRDI010000021.1, forward strand.
AGGCGGAAAAGAAATAAAATTTTGATAATGCAAACAATTATATACAAAAAGCGGTGTTTTTAGCACCGCTTTTTAATTATTGTTATTTGTAATTAAAGGCTTTTGAGGGTTTCCATTACGTAGTTTCCGAAGTCCTCGCAGGTTGCTCCGGTATCTCTTCCTGTGATGGTGAGCTTCTTTTCTTCGAAGGAGCAGATGTCAAGCGCTCTTTCGAGCTTTGCCGCATACTCTCCGTAGCCGATGTGGTTAAGGAGCATTACGCACGCGCGGAGCATTGAGCAGGGGTCTGCGTAAATAGCTCTGCCTTCGCGCACCATTCTCGGGGCAGAGCCGTGAATGGCCTCGAACATTGCGTATTTTTTACCGATATTAGCGCATCCCGCGGTACCTACGCCGCCCTGGAATTCGGCAGCCTCGTCGGAGATTATATCGCCGTAAAGGTTGGGAAGAAGAAGCACCTGGAAGTCGCGTCTGCGCTTCTTGTCAACGAGCTTTGCCGTCATAATATCCGCGTACCACTCGTCAGTGGTGATTTCGGGATAGAGGTCTGCAACCTTGTGGCAATCCTCGAGGAAGTTTCCGTCTGTGGTTTTGATAACGTTCGCTTTGGTAACGAGCGAAACTCTCGTCATATTGTTCTTTCTTGCAAAATCGTATGCGAGGCGGGCAATTCTGTCAGAGCCCTGCTTGGTAGTGATGGTAAAGTCAACCGCGAGGTCCTCAGTAACGTTGAAGCCCGAAGAGCCTACCGCGTAGCCACCCTCGGTGTTTTCGCGGAAGATTACCCAGTTTATTCCTTCCTCAGGAACTTTAACGGGGCGAATGTTCGCAAAGAGGTCAAGCGCCTTTCTCATAGCAACGTTTGCCGATTCAATGTTGGGCATACCGTCGCCCTTTTGGGGAGTGGTTGTAGGTCCTTTAAGGATAACGTCGCAAGCTTTGAGCTTTTCCATAACGTCATCGGGGATTGCTTTTCCTACTGCGATTCTGTTTTCTATGGTGAGTCCGTCAATGGTGATGAATTTTATGCGTCCTTCGGCTTCTTCCTTTTGAAGAATGAACTTCAAAACGCGCTCCGCTTCACTCGAAATTGTAGGGCCTATGCCGTCACCGCCGCAGATACCGATTTTTATCGTATCGAGTGATGCGTAGTCGGTGAAATCGCCCTGGGACTTCATATCTTCAACTCTTACGAGCTGCTTTTCAAGAATTTTTCTGAATTTTTCACAAGCTAAATCAAGCTCTTTTTCATAACCGCTCATTTTTATTTCCTCTTTTGTAATGTAAATTAGTTTGTAAGTGTATAGTTATGCATTTTCCTTCGTGTAGTTGAGGAGTCCGCCTGCGAGAAGAATTTTTCTCTGTCTTTCGGTGAGGTTGAGAAGAAGCTTGATTTCTTTCTCTCCCGCCTTGAGAATTACGGAATCGCTTTCTGCGATGGCATTTTTAAAGTTGTCTATAGTTATATCTTCATTTTCCGAGATAAGCTCGTAATCGTCGGGATTTTCGAGAGTAAAGGGAACTATGCCGAAGTTGATAAGGTTGGCAACGTGGATTCTTGCGAAGCTCTTTGCGATAACCGCTTTGATTCCGAGGTAAAGAGGAACAAGCGCCGCATGCTCACGCGATGAGCCCTGACCGTAGTTAGTACCGCCAAGAATTATACCGCCGCCCTCGCGCTTTGCGCGTTCGGGGAAGTCCGCATCGCATACGGTGAAGCAGAATTCGGAGAGCTTCGGAACGTTGGAGCGGTAGGGAAGAATTTTAGTTCCCGCCGGCATAATATGGTCGGTGGTGATGTTATCTCCAACCTTAAGTATAATTTTAGTTGCAAGATTTTCTTCGGGGGCAACGCCCTTGGGAATGGGCTTGATATTAGGACCTCTTTCAACAATCACGCTATCAGCTTCATCAACCGACGCGGGAAGCTCGATGAGATTATCGTTTATAAGGAAGCTTTCCGGTAAATCGATTTTGGGAGCTTTTCCGAGCGTTGTGGGGTCGGTGAATACTCCTGCGATTGCCGATGCCGCCGCAACCTCGGGTGAAACGAGATAAACGTTCGCATCCTTGGTGCCGCTGCGCGCCAAGAAGTTACGGTTGAAGGTACGTAAGCTGATTCCGCCGCTTCCGGGGGAGAAGCCCATACCAATACAAGGTCCGCAAGCGCATTCGAGGATTCTTGCGCCCGCAGAGATAAGGTCGGCAAGAGCACCGCACTTGGCAAGCATTGTGTAAACCTGCTTTGAGCCGGGAGAAATCGAAAGGCTTACGTCGGGATGAACCGTTTTTCCTTTAAGGATAGCCGCAACTGTAAGAAGATCGCGCAGAGAAGAGTTTGTGCAAGAGCCGATACATACTTGATTTATCTTCATTCCCGCAAGCTCTTTTGCGGATTTGATATTGTCAGGTGAATGAGGACAAGCGGCAAGGGGCGCGAGCGTGTCAAGATTTATCGTGTATTCTGCATCGTATTTTGCATCTGCATCGGAAGAGAGGGGTGTGTAATCACTCTCTCTGCCCTCCGCCTTGAGGAAGGCTCTCGTGATTTCGTCGGAGGGGAAAATGGAGGTTGTTGCGCCAAGCTCTGCTCCCATATTCGTGATGGTCGCTCTTTCGGGAACGGAAAGCGTATTCACGCCCTCGCCCGCATATTCAACGATAGCGCCTACACCGCCCTTTACGGAAAGTAAACGGAGAACCTCGAGGATAACGTCCTTTGCGCCAACGTAGTCGCGGAGCTTGCCCTTGAGGTTGACTCTAATCATTTTGGGCATAGTAATGTAGTATGTTCCGCCGCCCATTGCAACGGCAACGTCGAGTCCGCCCGCGCCCATAGCAAGCATACCGATACCGCCCGCGGTGGGGGTGTGGCTATCCGAGCCGATAAGCGTTTTTCCGGGTACGGCAAAGCGTTCAAGATGCACCTGATGGCAAATTCCGTTTCCGGGACGGGAGAAGCGAAGTCCGTGTTTTTTTGCCACGGTCTGTATGTAACGGTGGTCATCTGCGTTCTCAAATCCCGCTTGAAGTGTGTTGTGGTCAATGTATGCTACAGAAAGCTCGGTTTTTACTCTGTCAATCTCCATAGCTTCGAGCTGAAGATACGCCATAGTACCCGTCGCGTCCTGCGTTAATGTTTGGTCTATTCTCAATCCTATCTCGTTTCCGGTTATCATTTCGCCCGAAACAAGATGGGATTTAATTATTTTTTCGGCAATTGTATATCCCATTTGTTTTACCTCTTTTGTCGTTTTATGACAATAAATATTTACATATCGTTGATTTTGTTTTCGAAATTGAGAAAGGCTTGCTCAACGTGAACCGAGGTTAAACGCTCGGCCTCGTCAGCGTCTTCTTTTAATATTGCTTCGAGAATTTCTCTATGCTCGGAGATGGACTTCTCGGCTCTGTTTGTGTTTTTTAGTGAAAGCTTTCTGTAAGCTTTAATGTTTTTGTGTAAATCCGAGAGAATCTTGTTTAAATGGCGCGAGCCTGAGGCTTTGAATATTGCATTGTGAAATTCCGAGTCAAGCTCTCCGCGTTTTTCGTCATCACCGCGCTTTAAGTAAAATTCGGATAGCTCGACTATTTCGGTAAGATGAGTTTTATCTTCATCGCTCATTCTTTCCGTGGCGAGTCTTGCGGCAAGTCCTTCAAGGCGCATACGAACGGCGTATATATCCTTTATATCCTCACGCGTTATACCTATAACGGTAGCGCCGCGGTTTGCGGATAACTCGACGAGTCCCTCTTCCGAAAGTCTATGAAGGGCGGCGCGAATTGGTGTTCGGCTTACGTTGAGTCTTGCTGAAAGCGCAACCTCGCGTAATTGCTCTCCGTCTTTAAGCTTTCCTGTAAGTATTTCCTCTTCAAGAAGTAGGTAAACCTTTTCCTCTAAAGAAATAGAATTGATATTGACCGTCATTTGCTTATCCTCAATATCTGCTTTTCTTGAATATCCCGTTTGACGCGCGCTCTGCTATTTCTTCGAGCTCGTCGTCGCCCATTATTGTGGTACGTCCGTCGGCGTAAGCCTTGTCGATTTCTTCCTTCATAATGGAGATAACCGCATCCTGCTTGGTGAGCATTGCATCGCCCATAAGGTGATAGTGGTTGTTCATCCAATAAGCGATACCTGCAAGACCGGACGTGTTGGTAATGGACACCTCTGCGGGACGTGCGAGAATTTTTTCTGTATCGAATATGTTGTAAATTTCAGCATCCTTCATAAGACCGTCGGCGTGTATTCCCGCGCGAGTCAGATTGAATGACGAGCCGACGAATGGAGTCATCGGCGGAATATCGTAGTTAAGCTCGGTCTTGTAGTAATTTGCAATCTCGGTGATTACCGTGGGGTCCATGCCGTCAAACGTACCCATAAGAGAAGCGTATTCGATCACCATTGCCTCAAGAGGAATGTTTCCGGTTCTTTCGCCTATGCCAAGAAGCGAACAGTTAACGCTCGATGCACCGTGAAGCCACGCTGTAGTTGCGTTTGCAACCGCCTTGTAGAAGTCGTTATGTCCGTGCCATTCAAGCATTTCTGAGGTAACGTCGGAATAGTGGTGCAAACCGTAAACTATACCCGGAACGCTTCGCGGAAGCGCTACACCCGAGAAGGGAACTCCGTATCCGAGAGTGTCGCACATACGGATTCTTATCGGTATTCCAGATTCCTTCGAAAGTTCGGTAAGCTCGTTTACGAAGGGAACTACGAAGCCGTAGAAATCGGCTCTCGTTATGTCTTCAAGGTGGCATCTCGGACGTATGCCTGCGTCAAACGCTTGCTTGATAACGCTCAAATAATGATTAAGTGCCTCCGAACGCGTCATGTGTAATTTTTTAAATATGTGATAGTCGGAGCAGGAAACCAAAATACCCGTTTCCTTAATTCCGATATCCTTGGCGAGAGCAAAGTCTTCTTTTTTTGCTCTTATCCAGGTGGTTATTTCGGGGAACTTGTAACCAAGCTCCATGCACTCGTAAATAGCGCGTCTATCTTTCTCGGTATAGACGAAGAACTCACTCTGGCGAACCAAGCCCTTTGGACCTCCGAGTCTTGCAAGCATTTTGTAGAGGTCTACTATTTGCTTCGTCGTATAAGGAGCGCGGGACTGCTGACCGTCACGGAATGTGGTGTCTGTCATCCAAATTTCTTCGGGCATATTGAGGGGAACTCGTCTATGGTTGAACGCGATTTTTGGAATCTCGTCATAGGGATAAACGTCGCGGTATAAATTAGGCTCTGCAACGTCCTGGAGCGAGTACTTATATTGCGACTGCTCAAGAAGATTGCTGGCGGGATTTTTTAAAAGCATATATTTTTGCTCCTTTTGAATAGAGTATTTTAATTGTCAACAAAATTGTATACAAGAATACAATTGTGAAATCATTATACACTAAATAAATTAATTTGTCAAGTTCTTTAGTAAAACAAATTGAAAAAATAAAAAAATATTTTCAACTTAAATTCATCGATGATATTAAATTAATATTGATATAAAATTTTATTATGTGAGCGGTGCTTATTCGGTTAGATTTTTTGCCCATTTGAATTTATTGATTTTAATAAATGCCGGTATGCATTTCAGTATTTGGTCGGATTTCAGTGCTAAAAACACAAGCCATAATGGAGCGTTAAGCTTTAAAGTGAGCGCAGTAAATGGGATAACAACGAGAAAAATAAAGAATGCATCGTTCTTTAAAATGAACGAAGTATCTCCTCCTGCGCGAACTATTCCCATAAGACACGCAGATTGATATGACGTACCGATAATTGTAAAAGCTAACACGGATATTAGTGTTTTTGCAAAATCCGAAGCTTCCTTGGATATATTGTATAGTGAAACAAACGGATTTTTAGTGATAAGAAGGGTAACGGAAGTGATTACGCCGAGAATGACGAACATAATCTGCGTTGTATATGCATATTCTTTGAGTTGCCGTTCATCTCCCTTACCAACCGTTTTGCCGATGATTATTCCAACGGCACTCGAAAGTCCGTTCATCACGATATAAGAAAGAGAGTTTAGAGTGTTTGCTACCGAAAGCCCCGTTATGACGGAGGCGGAGTCGAACGAGGAAAAAACAAATGAAGAAAATAGTGTATTTATAATCCATATAATTTGACCTAAAAGTATGGGAGAGGTGTACCAAAAGAAGTCTAAAGCGATTTTTTTATCAAATACCGGTAAGTCACAAAGCTTGAATTTTATTTTTTTATCCTTAAACAAAAGATATAAAACAAGGATGGAAAGCTCGCCTGCGCGAGCGACAATTGTAGCAATTGAAGCACCATTAACTCCTAATTTTGTAAATCCAAGTTTACCAAAAACGAGCAAAATATCTAATGCGAGGTTTATAACGAAGGCTGTAAAGGATGCGAATGTAGCTATTTTCGGCGACTCCACTCCGCGCAAGGCAGAGCTTATAGCTCCCGAAAACGCAAAAAGAGGAAACGAGAATGATAACGTTTTTAGGTATGAGGCAGAGTCTTTTGTGTTTTCAACGAGTAAGCTTGATATTTTATCGGGCATAAAAAAAGAAAGCGCAAAGGCAACGATGCCAACGGAGAAAATAAGACCCGTTCCCAAAGAAAAAATTCTTTTAATCGGAGCTATTTCTCCTTTGCCCCAATATTGTGATATTCCAACTGTTACGCCGCCTTCGATTCCGGAAATGAACATTTGAAGCGTTGTGGCGACGAGTCCTCCTGCGAAAACTGCCGACGTGGCTTCGTCACCCATTTTGCCAACGACGATGCTGTCCGTAAGCGTGATAAGAAAGGTTACGAGATTACCAAGCGCCATAGGCAAGCATAGAGATTTCAGAGAAGAGTAAAAGCTCTTATCCTTTGTGAAAATCATAAAACCACCCAAAATTCTATTTTTTACTTGTATGTAAATTTTTTACCGACGGTATTGAAAACTGAGCGTATATGTGTTAGTATAGCATATAAACAAATTTCACGGTGATAATACTATAACCATTACAATTATTATATGCAAATTGATATAAGGCGACTGTTGAGAGAGGACATTTTTATGTTGCTCTCTTTTTGTTTTACTATGGGTGCGTGTGTGATTTTGCGAGTTTTATTGAATCAAATTTGCTCTTAAGGTGATATTATGAAAAAATTTTTGAATTTTATGTTTTCGCGCTACGCCTTGTCTGCGGTATTTATATTGGCGGAGCTTGCCATTCTTATATACTTTCTTTTTTACGGATATACGTACTCAACCCTTCTCGTTATTTTGACGGGGATTATAGACGTGCTCGTTATAGTTAGTCTTATAAACCGCGACACAAATCCCGAATTTAAGCTCACTTGGCTTGCGGTAGTTACCACGCTCCCGGTTATTGGCGGCGCGCTTTATATAATCTTTTCGCACAGACGCTTATCAAAGCGTGAGTCAAGATTGTTTTCGGGTATAGCAAGCGGACTTTTGGAAAATAAAAAAATCTCTTTAGATGACACGCGCTCCATTGAAAATCTTAACACGTTATCAAGCATTTCCGACCTTGGCGGCGGGCGCGCGCTTTCGATATTGAAGGATGATGGGCTCTCATCCCTTTACTCCGGGTGCGAGGCTCATTATTACGATAGCGGAGAAACGTTTTTCGAAGCTATCGTTGAGAGAATAAAGGGAGCAAAAAGTTTCGTTTTTCTCGAATATTTCATAGTTGAGGAAGGCGCGCTTTGGCAGAGGATATACTCGGCGTTAAAGGAAAGAATAAGCGACGGTGTTGAAGTCAGATTGCTTTATGACGATATAGGCTCTATGAGAACTCTTCCCGAAAGCTTTGATAGAAAAATGAGAAGCGAGGGGATTAACTGTTATCGCTTTGCGAAGGTGAACGCTCGACTGACATCGTCGCATAACAACCGCGACCATAGAAAAATTTGCGTTATCGACGGAATCTATGCATTTACCGGCGGTGCGAATATTGCCGACGAATATACGAATGAAAAGGTGAGGTTTGGGCATTGGAAGGACGGTGGTATCGAGGTTATTGGTGATGCTGCTCGCGGATTTACGCGTCTGTTTCTGTTGCTTTACGATTTCACAGCGGGCGCGGTCAGCGATTACGAAAGATTTTTATCCTTGCCTTCAGCGGTTGAAGAAAAGACAAAATGTGACGGATATATGATTCCATTCGGTTCAGGGCCGTCTCCTGCTTATTTGGAGCCGGTAGGGAAGAACGTTTTGATGAGCTTGATTGAAATGTCGAATAAATATCTATACATCACAACGCCGTATTTAATAATAGATTACGATCTTACCGAGGCATTGCGAAGCGCGGCAAAGCGAGGTGTTGACGTTCGCATAATAACTCCCTACGTTCCCGATAAGAAGCTTATTAAAATTATGACGAAGGGCTCGTATCCTTATCTTTTGCAATCGGGGGTAAGAATATTCGAATATACTCCGGGCTTCATACACGAAAAGCTTGCGGTCTGCGATGATATATGCGCGGTTTCGGGAACTGTAAATCTCGATTATCGAAGCCTTGTTCATCATTTTGAGGACGGCGTTTGGTTGTTTATGCATTCTGAAATTGAAAAAATGAGAGATAGCTTTTTGAAAACCGAAAATTCTTCTCACGAAATATTGGCGGAGGATGCGAGGCTTGGACCTGTTGAAAAAGCCGTGAAGAATCTCGTTAAAATTTTCGCTCCGCTTTTATGATTAAAAAACTGTTACTTTATTCCGTTTTGTTAAAATGTTTTTGCTCGATGCATTTTAAAGAGTAAAATGACTACTCAACGCTTTCAGATGAAGAAAAAACGGTCATTTGATACCGTTTTGGCAAAATAAAAAACGGTTGCTCAATACATTAGGTAAAGAACAACCGTCTTTTATTTATTGTGAGTAATTTTGTTTTATATAGATTCTATAGCGTAAACCACGCTCGGATATTCGTTGAGCTTTTTGATAACTTCGGGTAATGTTGTCTTGTTTTTGCGAGGTACAATTACTATTGCTTCTATTCCGACGTTGCCGGAGATTCCGCTTCTGGGAACTGTAACCTGTATATCGTGCGCTTGGTAATTTTTCTTAAGATAGTCAATGCATTCGCGCACTGCGTTATCCTGTTTGATTTCAAGATAAACGCCGTAGTTTGAGCGATGATCGTTTATATGACGCTCAACTTTGCTTAAAATGATAACTGTAAATAGTGAAATAAGGAAGGCCGCGATAGCGCCCTCATAGAAGCCCGCACCTGCCGAAAGGCCGATTGCGGCAGTAACCCAAAGTCCCGCGGCTGTTGTAAGACCTACTATTTGGAATCTTCCTTTAAGCATAATAGTTCCCGCGCCGAGGAAGCCTATTCCCGATATTACCTGCGCGCTGACACGAAGCGGATCGGAAATTTCAATTCCCAACTCGTAGCGTACAAAGAAACCTACCATTACCGTGAGCGCAGAGCCTATGCAAACGAGAATGTGCGTACGAAGTCCCGCTGCTCTTCTTTGTCTGCCTCGCTCAAGACCGATAAAGCCTCCAAGCACTGCTGCAAGGAAAAGACGTATCATTATTGTCCATATATTAAATTCTCTGAGCCATTCCATAAGAATACCTCCTTTTTATTCGTAGTGGTTATAGTATATATAAAAAGGTAAATTACCTTTTCGCAGCATATTTTTCGGTTGGTTGAAAAGTTTTAGCTGTTTTTGATATTGTATATTCGTTTATGTACACAATAAATTGCAGTATAAGAACTTTAAAGTTTTTGTGCGTTTTTGGCTACTAAAAACTATATGCTGCAATCACTATGCTATGCATGGCGATAATATATTGTATCACCTATTGTCAAAAAAGTCAACTTGAAATAATTTATTCTTAAAAAGAGAGCGTATTTTGATTAAAACACGAGCAGTTTTGTAGATTATTTGCCAATTGATATGTATTGACTTTTTTCGCGGTTTAAGTTATATTATTTGTAAAGTATATACGTTGGTTGAATTGTTATAAAGAATATATGCAGTTTAACGCTTTAAGATTGGAGAAGAATATGGTAACTTATAAATTGATAAAGGAAAACGAAGCGATTAAAACCTATATAGAGCGCGCAGATGCTTCGCTAAAGGCGCTTGGATACACCGAGCATTCCTATGCTCACGTTGGTATTGTTGCAAAAAGATCTTCGGAGATTCTTTTTGGGCTTGGATATGTCGAGAGGGAGCTTGAGCTTGTCAAAATAGCTGCGCATTTGCACGATATAGGAAACGTAGTAAACAGAGTTGATCACTCACAGTCCGGAGCGCTTATCGCGTTTAGAATACTCGATAATCTTGGTATGGATGCTGACGAAATAGCCGAAATTGTGACCGCGATAGGAAATCACGATGAGGGAACCGGAGTTCCCGTAAGTCCACTTGCGGCGGCTCTTATAATAGCAGACAAGTCCGACGTGCGCCGAAGCCGTGTGAGAAATAACGATTTTTCAACCTTTGACATTCACGATAGGGTGAATTATTCTGTAACCGATTCAAGTCTTTTGTTAAATGCAGATACAAAGGTGATTTCGCTTTATTTAACAGTTGATACGAACATTAGCTCAATAATGGATTATTTTGAAATATTTCTCGTCAGAATGAAGCTTTGCAGAAAAGCCGCAGATGCGCTCGGACTTGAATTTGAGTTGGTCATAAATGGGCAAAAGTTTTTGTGATGTTAAAGATTAAAGTTTGGAAAACGTTTTTGTCTGTTTTGCATTAGACATATTATATAGATACTCGTTGTGTCATCCTTTTTCGAAAAGCGTATAATGAAAAGAGAATAAAGGAGAAAGGATGATATATATGAAGCTTGGTAAAATAAATTTTGGAAAAAACTTTGAGAATAGGAGATACCGAAGTTCTTTTCATCGCAATGAATCGGCAGCGTGTAACAGCAATGCGAGCAATATAAGTGGTGATACGTGTCAAAAAAACAACTGTTCCGACATGGGCGGTAATTGCAACGGAGGATGCGGATGCTCTAAAAACGGTTGGTATAACCCTCAACATAACGCGCAGATGAAAAGCACTGACGGTTCGCCTATGCCAAATTCTTGGCGTGATAATCAAAACGCTCCGAAATGCACCTCGGGCGCAATGCGTGACAGAGGAAACGAGCCGATAGTGTTTGATATACGAAAAGAAGCTTATATGACGCCTGATTTTAGAACTGCTCTTTGGACAGGCGGAAATCTTCAGTTAGTATTAATGACCATACCCGTGGGAGAAGAAATCGGGGTTGAAAGGCATGAGGGGATAGATCAGTTAATAGGTGTGATTTCGGGCACGGGCGAGGTTGTGTTCGGAAATCGCGAGAATTTTTTTGCGCCACCCTTGCCTCTTGATGCTCATAGCGTGATTTTGATTCCTTCCGGTACGTATCATAACGTTAAAAACGTTGGAATGACTCCGTTGAAGCTTTATTCCGTTTACGCGCCGAAGGCTCATAAGTTTGGAACTGTAGATAAAACAAAAGCGGAATGAAATGTAATAAACAGTAAAAATAAAAGCAGAGATGTCGGTTGCACCTCTGCTTTTTGCTGTATATGGAAACTAAAGTTTACTTATTTTGTGGTTTTTTGAATAAAAGTCCTTTTTCGTTAAGGTAGTTTGTCATTGGGTACACCCAATCGGTTTGAATAAAATCGAATCCTTTTCTTGCAAGCCAGCCCCAGCTTCCGTCGGGGTCTCCGCAGATTGCGGTGTCATCAGAATGCCCTGCGGCAATCTGAGCCTTGTAGTTGTAAATTATAGAGTTTGCCCAAACGAGAATTCCGTCGTTGTGCATGCGCTCGATGAATGCCTCGCTGCAGACCTCGTCGTCATCGTCGAAGAAAAGACATTCTGTTCCAACGTAATTAATACCGCTCTCCAAAAGCTCGCGGTGGCGAGGATGAGTCTTTTGAACTATCGGCATATAGGCGATATCAGGGGCGAGATTTTTAAGAACGCTTATAACGTTATCGTCTATTGCGGATTTAACGAGGATTTGGTCCGTCATATTATGACGCTTTATCTGTTTGTAAATTTCTTCCGGATGCCCCCAAAATTTATCGACGTTTATAAAGCACCTGCCCTTAAATTCTTCAAGAACCTCTTCGAGCGTGTTAACTTTAAACTGTGTTGGAGTATTATCGTAGTTGATATATCTTAAAGTGCTTATTTCTTCTGCGGTTAAATCGGGAAGTCTTGCTTTTACGCCTAAAAACGGAGACTCCATTCCGGGATGAAAAATCAAAAGCTTTCCGTCGCGGCTCATTTCAACGTCTATTTCTATCATATCCGCGCCCGCGGTTAACGCGGCGTTATATGCAGGAATAGTGTTGCAAGGGATGTTTCCGCCAAACATACCTCTGTGCGCGACTACTATGATTTTTTCTTTGGCTTTTTCTCTTAAGTCAAACATTTTTGTTCTCCTCGAATCAAAGGTTTTACAACGCAACTCGGTTTTTATTAGAGGTTATCTGAAAAGCTCGATAAAATCGTGAGTTTCGTAAATTTCGCCCTCGCCCGTGTTGCTTCCTCTTGAAAGCTCTACTCGTTCACCGCCAACGCTTCTCGTAATTTTCGCAGGAAGAGGAGTATTTAAGAGTATAACTCTTGCCTGCGGAAGCTTTCTATATTCTTCGGGAAGCTTATACTTAAAATTGTAAGGCTTTTTCTTTTTTTTCGTGTAGTTTACGTTAGGGGTGTTTAAAGAATCTTTTTTTCCAAACGTTTTTATCTCGTACGTGCTTTTGTCCACAAAATTGAGAAACACTCTCGAGGACATAAGGCTTATAACTCTTACGGAAATTATTCTTCCGTCGTAAAGAACGTGAAAATCGCAGTTGGGGTTTCCTATATCGCTCACGTACCAGAACGTGCGCGTGGGGATAAGCTTACCGCCCGCTTGCTCAATAGCGCGTCGCATTGCCGCGCCCTCGGACCCCTTTTTTGTTATCGTTATGAGCAACGGAAGCGAGCTGAATATCATAACGAGCACGAATATGTATAAAAGAAGCATGGTTTACTCCGTTTTTAAAATTTTTTTAAGATGCTTTGATTGGGTTGTTTTATCCGAAGAAGAAAATCTTGAATCCTATAGCTATAAGAACCGAGCCGCCGAGTATTGCCGCTTTGTCTGCAAGCTTTGTGCCGAATCTCTTACCTATCTCTATTCCGGCATAGCATATTGCAAGAGTGAGCGCGGCTATTAATGACGATTCGAGAAGTGCCTCGCCGAAATTAAGCTCTGAAATGGTAAGACCTACGGATAAAGCGTCTATAGAGGTTGCTATACCCTGAACTAAAAGAGCGGGTATTGTGAGATTGTGGTCACAGCCGCAATCCTCTTCATCGTCCTCGCACTCGCATGGTTTGAGTCCTTCGAGTAGCATTTTGCCTCCGATGAAAATAAGAAGCGCGAGCGCCGCCCAAGGAATGAAGCTTTGTATCGCGTTAAATACCGAAGTGAGTCTTGTTACCAAAAACCAGCCTATCAAAGGCATAACACCTTGGAAGAGTGCAAAGGTTCCTGCCACTGCAAGCATTTTTTTCTTGTTCATTTTTGGCTCGTTAAGTCCGTTTGCCAAGGATACCGAGAAGGCGTCCATAGCAAGTCCAAATCCGAGCATACAACCATTTACGATAATTTTCATTTTTTCTCCTGTATCAGTTGTTTTTTAAAATGTCACTTATAATGTCACGAACAACCTCTCCCGCAATCAATAGTCCTGCCACTGATGGAACGAAGGATATACTTGCTGGTATTGGCTTGCTTGAAAGGCCGGGACCTTCGCTCGATTTTAAAGGCTTTATCGGTTCTTCTTTGGAATAAAGTACCTTAAGACTCTTTATTCCGCGCTTTTTTAATTCCGCGCGCATTACGCGAGCTAACGGGCAGACCGACGTTTTGTATATATCTGTTATTTCGAATTTTGACGCATCAAGCTTGTTTCCCGTACCCATTGAAGCTATGATGGGAACACCCGCTTCTTTGCATTTTTCGACAAGCGCAATTTTTGCGGATACCGTATCTATCGCATCAACGACATAAGAATATTTTGAAAAGTCGATTTTTTCTGCGTTCTCCTTCGTTACGAAAAACGTGTGCTTCGTGATCTTGCAGTCGGGGTTAATTGAAAGTATTCTTTTTTCAAAGGCGTCGGTTTTGTATTGACCAAGCGTTTCATAGGTCGCGATCATTTGTCTGTTGATATTTGATTCCGCTACCGTATCGCTATCGAATATTGAAACTGCACCCACTCCTGCTCTGACAAGCGCGTCTAAAGCGTGTCCTCCGACTCCGCCAAGTCCGAATATGGCAACGTGAGCGTTGTGTAGCTTGCTTACCGCATTCTCACCGATAAGCATCAGTGTTCTGTTTTCGCGTTCTGACATAGAACTCCTTTTATGAGGGTTTTGCCCGAAAATTTGTAATTATATGAAAATCACCTGTATATTTTAACACTTCGACGCGATATTGTCAATAAAGAGCTTGATTTATTTTATCGAATGTGTTAAAATCTTAAGGTAACTACTTAAATATATTGCGAGGAGTGACTTTTATGCTTTCAACAATTTATTCGTCCGGTGTTGTCGGTATTGACGGATTTGAAATAGTAGTGGAGTGTTGTACGTGGAACAGACTTCCAAAATTTGAGCTTGTCGGACTTCCCGATACTGCCGTTAAAGAGGCAAAAAACAGAGTTCAAAGCGCATGCGAGAACAGCGGGATAAAATTTCCCTCACTTGATATTATGATAAATTTAGCGCCTGCAGATTGCAAAAAAGAGGGAACTGCGTTAGACCTTGCAATACTTTGCTCAATTTTGCACAGTGATGGAATAATCCCGAGAGACGTGGATTTTTCGGATAAATGCCTTGTAGGCGAGCTCTCGCTGTCGGGCGAGCTTCGAGGTGTAAGGGGTGTTTTGCCTATGACGGTATCTGCGAAAGAGGCGGGCCGACGTGAGATTTACGTTCCAAAGGAGAACGCGGGTGAGGCTGCTGTGGTAAGCGGTATAAAGGTGTTCGCAATTGACACGCTTCGTGACTTAATAGAGCATTTTAAAGGTAAAAAGCTTATTGCTCCCGAACCGGAGGGCGCAGGACTTTATAACTTGTCCGAGAGAACGTTCTCGGGGGATTTCTCAGAGGTCAGAGGTCAGCTGAAGGCAAAGCGCGCGTTGGAAATAGCTGCCGCGGGCGGTCATAATATTCTTATGATAGGACCTCCCGGCGCAGGAAAATCCATGCTTGCGAAAAGAATACCGTCGATTTTGCCCGATTTAACGCTTGACGAGGCTATAGAAACAACTAAGGTTCACTCGGTTGTTGGAGCACTTTCAAAAAATCTTATTACAGAGCGTCCTTTCCGTTCCCCACATCACACGGTAACGCCCATCGGCTTGGTTGGCGGTGGATTGCATCCCGCCCCGGGCGAGATTTCTCTTGCTCATAACGGTGTTCTTTTTCTTGACGAATTTCCCGAATTTCCCAAAAAGGTTACCGACGCTATGCGTCAGCCGATAGAAGACGGAAAGGTGACTGTTATTCGTGCTTTGGCGAAGGTTACATTCCCTTCGAGGTTTATGATGGTTTGCGCGATGAACCCGTGTAAATGCGGATTTTTCGGTTCTCCCGACAAGATGTGTACTTGCACACCCGCATCGCGAAAGCAATATCTCGATAGAATAAGCGGTCCGATGCTTGACAGAATAGATATAGAAATTGAGCTTCCCGCAGTGTCTTACGCTGAAATCTCCGGAAAGACAAAAGAAGGCGAGCCTTCGAAAAACATCCGTGAGCGTGTTAATTCTGCGCGTGAATTTGCTAAACAAAGACTTCTTAAGCTTGGAGTTACTAAAACCATTCTCAACGGAGATCTGGAGGGCGATCTTTTCAGAAAGACATGCACTCCTTCGGAAGAGGGGCAGGAATTGATGAAGGAAGCGTTCGAAACTCTCGGTCTTTCGGCAAGAGGACACGATAGAGTTCTTAAAGTCGCAAGAACGATAGCGGACCTTGAAGGAGCAGACGTTATTGGAGAGGATCACATAGCCGAAGCAATTATGTACCGTTCGCTTGATAGAAAATATTGGAAAAAATAAATTCAGCAAAAAAGCAAAGACTTTTGGAGCGCGGTAAATCACTGTTCTTTAATTCTGCCGCTCTCTAACTAATATACAAAAGACTTTGTAAATAAACACAAAATCCGTTTTTGTTCGTATTGGCAAAAACGGATTTTTCTTTTGAAAAGCAAGAAAAAGAAAACAATTATTTACAAAAAATAGCGTTATTTTGATTAAAAACTTGCTTAAGAGCCTTAAAACTGAGATAAAAAACGAGAGCAAAACACAAAATTGTTGGTGATTTTATTCTGATTTTTACTCAAATTTAGCTGTTTGTTTGCGTTAAACAATCCAAAGGAAAGGTGATTATGTCCGATTTTTTTGATCTTTTACCTACAGGTTCATTTTTGTGCTAAAAGTAGAATTTTATGGTCAAAATAACCAAAATAATTAAAAAGCATTGAAAGTATATAAAAATAATGGTATAATATTGGCAGTCATAAAATTTTTGATATTTCTAAGGAGGAATTATGAAAAACACAAAGAAAATTTTGATGATTTTCTGCGCAATGTCAGTTTTGTTTGCAACCGTTTTTGCGATTGCGGCTTCGGCAGTTGTAGCAGGAGAAAACACATCCATCAATGAGTATGCGTCGATGAAAATAACCGCATCTCACGGATTCGAGGATGGTAAGTCCTCGGCTATCTTTGGCGGAATTGCTAATGCCGACCAAAGCGGTAGCTCCAAAACTGCATGCGGAGGCGTTTTCGTTCAGAACAACGGCGTGCGTTTGGCGGCTGCACCGATTTACGGCAATGACACCTCAATTAGGTATTACGCCATTAATTACGATGCGAATAAGAATGCTGCTGACCTTTACATTCAGCCCAAGCTTGGTGTTCTTGACCAGGCTGAGAAGACACCCGTTAACGGATTCGTAGCGGAGTTTGATATTGCTTTCATGTCGCCCGTTATTATTGAACAGGAGCAGCAAGTTGATGAGAACGGAGATCTCGTTTGGGAGATAGAATCAATTGATCCCGAAGGAAATCCTATCTATTTGCTTGATGAAAACGGCGAAAAGATTCCCGTAATGGTAAACGTTATGGAGCCTCTCCTTACCGATAAAATCAAGGTTGACTATGATGGCAACATTGTATATAAAGTTAAGGAATATGTTCAAGACACTAATGAGGATGGTTCTCTCAAATGGGAAGAGGACGAAACCGGCGGTCTTCAGGCTGTTATGATTCCTATCTATGAGCAGGCTATTGATGCAGAGGGTAATCCTCTTTGGGAAGTAGATGAAAACGGTGATTTTAAATACGACGAAAAGGGAGAAAAAATCCCTGTTCGTATTCCCGAATATCAGGAAGTTATTGATGAAAACGGCGAAGTTGTTATGGTAGAGAAGGTCAAGGTTCAGGAGTGGACAGGACTTTCCACATCTTTCGGTATAGGTATGTACAATACTCATACGTATAAAGAGGGTAAGGTTGATCTTCTTAACTTGGTAACAAATTCAGATACGAAGACTGTAAAGCTTGACAAAATTTCCGGTAATCTCCTTACGGATCCTCCCACAGTTTCCTTTGGAGCAGACGAGTGGTGCCACTTCACTATTCAGTTCGATGCTAAATCTCTTGATACATACGTTTACGTAGGAAGAGATGACAGCGAATTCGATTTGGATGAGGACGGTGTGACCGACGTTTACGGAAGACTTCTCGTTGCAAAGAAAAAGTGTAACTACACAGTTGAGTCCGGTGACATTGTTGATGTTTATCCTCTTCAGTTGCGTCTTGGATGCAAGTCCACAATGGGCGTAGTTGCTTTTGATAACTTTATCGGATATCAGGGTACTACTATTCATGACCCCACACTTCTTAACAACAAGCTTCCTTATGAGAAGTATCTCTACCTTGCAGACATTCTCGCTGACGATACTCAGTATCAGACCGTCAAGGATGCGGAAGGTAACGTTGTATATCAGGTTGTTACCGATGAGAACGGTGAGACTGTTTGGGAAGTAGATGAAAATGGCGAATATAAGCTTGATGACGAAGGAAACAAGATTCCCGTTTACGTTCTTGATACCTTTGGTGAGAAGGTTCCCGAGTTCGTTCTCGACGCGAAAGGAAATAAAATAGTAGAAGTTAACGGTGCAAAGTTCGTTGACAGATACCATTCCTTCAACCTTCTTGCTACCGACGAGGAGTTAAGAAAGGTTTATACCAAGGAAAACTTCGGCGGAGAGCCTGACGTTGATGAAATGGAAGCTCTTGAGCGCGCATTCCAGCTCTATGAGGCTTACGCAAACGATAAGAAAAATAATACCGGAAGCACAGCAAGCTTCTATAGCCATTACTATGAAATGGTTCAGAATGCAAAGCTTGAAAACGCCGCAAACTATCTTTCTTATGCAGAAGAAGTTCTCAACACGAAGAGAGAGCTTTCGAATTACTCCGACAGATATGATAAGATACTTAAAGCCGAAGAGTTCTACAACTCGGTAGGTAGCCTTATCGAAAGAGATTCTAACGGTGATTACGGTAAAGCAACCGAGATTCTTAAGCAGATGTCCGTTATCGTAGCAGGCGACGAGGCTGCTTACAACTTCGTAAATGCGATGAATATATTCAACAATAGCGTTGCATACGGAGCTACCGCATCCAGAATTAAGCTTCACTACGATAATGCAAGCTATTATTATCCCAACATCTGCACAGATTACGCAGATCCCGATACTACTCTTGATTCGATCAGCGCGGAAAATCTTATCGCGGCTGTTTCATCATATCTTGCCTCCTCCGATATAGTTAGTAACAATATTAAAGAGTATAATTCCGCTCGATTCGTTGGTATCGTTGGTATGATGCAGAAAAAGTCATCCGGAGCTTGGGCTCAGGACGGAGCGGAAGTTGAAGCGCTTTGGCTTCGTGCGCTCGATATTATTTTGGATGGTAACTACGATGATTCTAACGATGATTTCGCAGTTGCAAAGATAATGTTCGATTCCGCTCATAAGTACTTCTGGACCAAGATGCAGAAGAATCACCTTCAGGTTATTAGCGACAAGCTTGATTCTTACAATGACCCTGATATGACTTACATCGACAAAGCGGGTGTATGTACGTACGTTGAGCGTTACATTCAGCTTAATGCAAGATACCTTGACCTTGACAGTATCGAAATCACAAGAGAGCTTGCAAGAAACGATGCTTATAAGCTTCAGCTTGACACTCTCGTAGGCGACTACAAGAAGCTTCTTGTTGAAAACGCTCCCAAGTTCATAAGCGTTATGAGGATGTCTAAACATTACAGCTCTTACGCTGATCTTAAGCCGCTTTACGATGAAGCTACTAAATATTATTACACGATGAACATCGAGGGTGACGGAATTGAAGAGTGCCTTGCTGATTACGAGGATCTCCGAGCTCTTATTACCTCAATTGAAAACGATTCCAAGGCTTACATCGACATTATTTATGGTAACGTAAAGGACGCTGACGGAAACGCAATATTTAACCCTATGTCCAAGATTACCGATAAGAAGGAGCTTTATGCTTCTCTTAAGGAAGCTTACCTTTGCTTCGAGAACCTTGATATGACCTATCCCGGTGCGAAAGAGGCTAAGGCTATCTACGATGCGAAGTACCAGGAGTATAACGGTGCTACCACTACGATTAACACAGAATTGGCAAACGGAGAAGCAGTAGTTTACGCTACCCGTGGAAACTGGTCCTTTGATACCGTTGTTATATTCGTTAAAAAACTCATTAATGTGAAGGGGTAATGAAATGAAGAAAAGAATAAATAAGCTCATTTCTTCAATCCTTGTTTTGGCATTTCTTGTTTCGGCGTTTTCCGTGCTCACCTTTGCGAGTACGGAAAGCTCCTCCGCAGCAAGCGGTGCGAAAACAACCGGTACAGATGAAATTGAGTTAATAATCAACAGACAGTTCGATGATGGTTGGAGCTATATCAACGGTTTTAAGAGTGGTATGCTTGGAAGACATAAGTACACCATCGAATACGAGGAAGACGAGAATTATGATTACAACTACTTCTGCCGTCTTGACTCTAACGGAACAGCGACCGGATATTTGGAGCTTTCCTACGGAGATTACTCTCCTGAATATACCTACACAACCTTTGAAATTGACCTTAAAACAGATGACCTTTGTAACTTCGGTTCTCCGGTTATATACTTTACAACGACGGATAGCGAAGACGCTGTTCATAAGATTGCTCTTGCAGGCATAACAAATAACAGCTTGGTGCTTGCTCCTATGGGAGATTTGAGTTCCTCTATTAAGCCTTCCTACACCGTAGGAGCTCTTGATAACGAGTGGGTTCACTATGCTTTCACAACTCGTGTTGACAGAAGAAAGTGCCCTGAATGCCGTACTATTTACGATCTCGTTCCGGAGAACAAGAACACTCTTGAGTGTAACTGCACGGTAGATCCCGAAAATCCCGAAGAAACCTATCCTGTCGCCGTTGGCGAAATGGATAGAATAATGGAAGCTCGCATATACTTCTCGTATAGTGACAGCTTCAATCCTCAAAATGCACTTAAGGCTCCCGGAAGAACCGATAAGATCGATCTTAATAATACCTATTATTATGATGTGACACTTGAAAACGTTTCAACCGTTACCTCCTTCTTTATCGGTATTCCCGCTAATAGCAAGACTGTTGGACATAGCTATTGCATTGATAACGTAAAGCTTTACAACAACGCTTCCATTCCCACCTCTATCCCCGCTCACCTCGGCTACGGCTCTAACGTTGACGTAACGATGGCAAAGACAGAGGAAATCGTTGGTTCTGAAAACGGAAAGACTACAGTTCAGTATATGAGCGAAGGTCTTATTATGAAGGTTGACTTTGATTACTGCATTGATGCAGGTGAGAGAAGAGCTATCCTTACCAACTCCGGTGCAGTATATGGCGCTCCCGTTAAGATTGACAATGAGGTTTACGTTCCTCTTCAGGCAATTCTTGACTGGATTGGTTATCCCCTTTATCAGCATGATGACGGTCTTTCGTTTGATATTTCTACCGATAAGGGATCTACCTTCATCGCGATAGGAAGAAAAACCGCTACGGTTAACGGCAATCTCGTAGAGCTTAACGCAGCTCCCGGCATTGCTACTGATTCCGAAACCGGTCTTAGCTACATAGTTATCTCAAAGGATGACGTTGCTAATATCTTCTCCGGTTATTACGTAACCTATGACGATATGGGTCTTATCGCAATCTCTGAGGGCGAAAATCTCTTCAATAGAGAATCCGACCTTACCCTTATGCTTGATGAAATGAAGAGCTTGCTCTTCACCAATCTCTCTGCGCAGTCCTACTATGACTTTGCAAAAGAGAATACAAACAACTTCAAGCACCCCTACATTTTAGTAGATCAGGAACAGTTCGATGCTCTTAAGGAAACCTACGTTAATGCGGATGACGAAGCATTGAAGGCTTACCTTGAGGAAGTAATGGCTGACGCCATTGCAATATTTGATGAGTACACTAATCCTCCTGTTGTTGAAGACACCGAGGAAGAAGGTGGAGTTGTTCCTCAACCTCCGGTTAAGAACAATATGTATGAATACTTGTTCGATACCATTAATAATCCTTATGCAAATATCGGTAACAACGGTTACGATGGCGGTGGACGCAACCCATTCCTCGTTGACGTTACAGAGGATATGAAGCTTCTTGCTTTTGCATATCAGATTACCGGAGAAGATAAGTACGCAGTTCTTGCATACGAAATGTTCTCTTGCATCTCTCTTTGGGCTCACTGGGCTCCCGCTTACTTCCTTGACGTTTCCAAGGTTTCGGCTAACGTATCTATTGTTTACGACTGGCTTTACAACGTTTGGAGCACAATGGGTTACGACCTTAAGGAAGTAGAAGCAACTATTTACAGAAACGGTCTTCTCATTGGTTATAACTACACCAACGAAATTGGAATTAACGAAAGCCTTCTCAGTAACCAGGGTATATATAAGATGTATAATACC
This sequence comes from Eubacteriales bacterium, assembly GCA_045660185.1. Taxonomy (GTDB): domain Bacteria; phylum Bacillota; class Clostridia; order Oscillospirales; family CAG-272; genus UBA1740. The sequence goes on from JAZRDI010000021.1 coordinate 70,691, forward strand.
GCTACTGACAGCTGGAATATCATCGGTACTTCCAATATGGCTATTACCGCTCTCGCTCTTCTTGGTACAGACTTCCTTAACAACGGACTCGTGTATGATGCAAGCGCAACCGAAGCGGAAATGGAGAACAAGAATACTACCGAGCTTGGCTACGTAAAGGGCGCTCTTAATATTCTTACCAATAACGTTTACAACGCAACGCAGATAGGTCTTGATATGTACGCTCCTGACGGAACGTTCGTAGAGTCCGCTACTAAATGGAGCGAAGCTACCGAGGCTTTGATGCTTCTCTCTTGGGCATTCAATTACACCTTGGGAGACGATTTCGGTCTTTCTGACACTTGGGCATTGGATAAGACGTTCTACTATGCTTATCAGGTTGAATACAAGGTTACAGACGGATACAAGTACTGGAATTATCACGATGCTACAGGAGATTATATCTCCACAAGCTTGGCATACTATGCAGCGTCGGTTCTTGGTGATATGACTATAGCTGCAATGCGTACCGAGCAGATTGGATTTAAGCCCGTAACTATTTGGGACGTTCTTGCTTACAACCCCGATTACGTTACTGCTGAATTCGAAAAAGTTGGTCCTAACTTCACTCTCGATTATACTCTCGCATCCTGCGAAGGCGTAATCAGCCGTTCCGATTGGTCCGAAAAGGCGCTTTACATAGGTGTTATGGGTAATGCTAACGATGCGCCCGGCGGACAGCTTGATGCAGGTAACTTCGTATATGCTAACAAGGGCTTCACTTGGTTTGGAGATCTTGGCGCAGAAACTCATACCGTATATGGATATACCGATCTTGCATATAGATACGGATATTATAGACATACCGCAGAAGGTGCTAATACCGTTATTCTTACAACTAAGGTTAACGAGCAGGTTATGCCCTTCGGTCAAGCAACAAGCGGCGGCGGTTATATCACTGATTACTACTCTTCCGAGTACGGAATGTACACAATTATTAACAATTCCTCGGCTTATCTCGATAAGGTTTCTTCCGCAAAGCGTGGAGTTCTCCTTACAAACGATCGTAAGACAGTTGTTATTCAGGATGAAGTAATCTTTAAGGATACAGAAGAATGCGCTTGGATTGCTCAGGCTACATACGATAGCATCAGCTTCTATGATGATAACAGAACTGCTATCCTCAGACAGAATACCGCTAATGGTTTTGTAACTGTTAGAGCTACCTTGTTGGATTCCACAGGCTTGCTTAAGTTCAGCACAAGAAACGCATACGATAACATTCTCAGCACCGTTTACAAGAAGGGTGACTCCAAGAAGGGTGGAGAAATGTACACTGACGAGCTTGACAGATCCAGTCTTAAGAGACTCGTGGTAACCCAGCCTCTTGCCTCTTCCTTCACCATTGCGGTCGTTTTGGAAGCTGTAGGAACTACTAGCGCTCCCGTTGAGTACGAGTTCAAATCTCTTGACAAATGGGGTCCTCAGATGGTAACTGATAAGTTCGTTGCAGAGGAAGTAAATAACGACGCATTTACAACTCCCTCTATCAAGGACGTTGTTGCTTACACCAAGGAAGCAGAGGGATACATTAACAGTGGTTCTGCTTTGTATTCCACAGGTCTTAATTCCTTCTTCCGCGCTTTGGCTCGTGTATATAACTGCGAGTTCTGGCTTGGTGTTGAAGACGGTATCTACAAGGATGCCGACGCACAGAGAGCTTACAAGTTCCAGTACGTCACTTATAAAGAGCAGTACGATAAGTTCCAGACTGAAGTTAACTCTTATATCAACGATACAAAGAAGATGACGGCTCACATGTGCGGTTACGAAAAATAACTTATAACCACAAATAATTAACGAGGGCAGAGAAATCTGTCCTCGTTTTTTGCTCTATGGCAATGTTTCGGGTAACAACCATGTTTATAATTATAAGTTTTTGACACTAAAAGATTTAAAACGCTCAATTTATTATAATAATTATTTCTAAAGTTGAAATTTAATGAAATTTATGTTATAATATTCTCGTTCGTGTCTGTGTGCTTGCAAGCAAGCACGAACGAGAATATTTCAAGGCATGTGCGAAAATCTTTGATTTTCGTAAGGGATGACGTTAGTCATCACTTAATTAATTTTCATTTTCGAAAATTAATAACACATAGATTATAATATCCAAAGTTCGCATCTGTCTGCTTGCAAGCAAGTGCGAACGAGTATATTTCAAGGAATGTGGGAAAATCTGTGATTTTCGTGAGAGATGACATTTGTCATCGCACATTAATTTTCGATTTTGAAAATTAATGACACATAGATTATAATTACGAAATTCGCATCTGTCTGCTTGCAAGCAAGTGCGAACGAGTATATTTCAAGGAATGTGGGAAAATCTGTCATTTTCGTGGGAGATGACATTTGTCATCGCACATTAATTTTCGATTTTGAAAATTAATGACACATAGATTATAATATATCGTATTAAAAAACAAGGTGTGTTTAGTGCGTTGAACGCTTTAAACAAAATGATGCTTGGAGAATAATGAAATTAATTGAAAATAAGACGTTTGATGAAGAAAGAGCACTTTACGCAAGCTCAGGGGTCCGTTTAATAAATTGCAGATTTGAGGGAGAGGGCGATGGCGAGAGCGCGCTAAAGGAAAGCGTAAATGTTAAGGCGCAGAATTGCTTTTTTGATTTAAGATATCCGTTTTGGCATGATAGGGAAGTGTTTATAAGTGATAGTGAGTTTAGCGAAAAATGCCGCGCTCCATTTTGGTATTCTGACAATATAAATATCGAAGGATCGAAGCTACATGGAACAAAGGCTTTGCGCGAATGCCGGATGGTTACGATAAAGAAAAGCGATATTATATCATCCGAATTCGGTTGGTTTGTTAACGATGTGAAAATGAGCGATGCAAGCGCCGTGGGTGAGTATTTTATGATGCGCTCGTCGGAACTTGAATTTAAAAGAGTGAGATTGAACGGCAAATATTCGTTTCAGTACATAAGAGATTCTGTGTTCGAAAACTGTGTTTTTGACACGAAGGACGCATTTTGGCATGCGAAGAACGTTACGGTCAGAAATTCTATCGTAAACGGCGAATATCTCGCTTGGTACGCAGAGAATATAACGTTTGAGAACTGCAAAATTTCGGGCACTCAACCTTTTTGTTATTGCAAAGGTCTTAAGCTTGTTGACTGCGAAATGTTAAATGCGGATTTAAGTTTTGAAAAATCCGACGTTGAAGCCACGTTAACGACTCCGATTTTGAGCATAAAGAATCCCAAAAGCGGATTTATAAAACTCCCATTTGCCGAAGAAATAATCGTTGACGATGCAGATTCAAGCTGCATAATCACACAAACCTCATTGAGGCATTGAGTATAAATAACATTCAAAAACAAAAAAGCTCCGTTAAGAACGCAGAGATTTTATCAAAACGTTCCTCGCGGAGCTTTTTTATAATGATTATAGTATATCGAAAAGGTGAAAAACTTTTTGCGGCTGAAAATTCAGCGGAGCAAAAAGCCAAAATAACTTTTTGCTTCTACAATCATTGCAACAGAAATCGACAAATTTATTTCTGAAATTTGCTGTCAAAAATTAAAAAAATCGACTTTCGATTGTCGTTATATTCAAATGCCTTAGGTGTGATTTTGCTTTCAAAGCGTATGATTTTGGCTTCAAAAAGCTAAAGGGTGTCTATAAGTCTAATACAAGCGATTGAGAAAAAAGTTTTTAGATTTCGCTTAATATATTTCTTGCAACGTGAACTCCGCTTGCGGAAGCGTGAGAAAGTGAGTGCGTTATACCGCTTCCGTCGCCTATAATATAAAGTCCCTTGTGGCAGGTTTCGAGATTTTCATCTACGTCAACCTCCATGTTGTAGAACTTAACCTCAACACCGTAGAGAAGTGTGTCATCGTTGGCAGTACCCGGAGCAACCTTGTCAAGCGCGTAAATCATCTCGATTATACCGTCGAGAATTCGTTTGGGAAGAACAAGGCTCAAATCGCCCGGTGTTGCTTTTAGTGTTGGTGTAATAAAAGCTTCGTCAATTCGGTTAGCAGTTGAACGTTGACCGCGTATGAGGTCACCAAAGCGTTGTACTATAACACCGCCGCCGAGCATATTGCTAAGTCGAGCAATCGATTCGCCGTATCCGTTGGAATCCTTGAACGGCTCGGAGAAGTGTTTTGCGACTAACAGCGCAAAATTGGTGTTATTGGTTTGCTTTTCGGGATTCTCGTAGCTATGACCGTTTACTGTAATTATACCGTTGGTGTTTTCGCTAACAACTGCGCCTTTGGGGTTCATGCAGAAGGTTCTTACTCTGTCACCGTATTTTTCGGTACGATATACAATTTTGCTTTCGTAAAGCTCGTCTGTGATGTGCGCGAATACCTCTGCGGGAAGCTCTACTCTAACGCCTATATCAACTCTGTTGGAATTAGTGGGGATAGCAAGATCATTGCACACCTTCTCCATCCATTTGCTTCCGATACGGCCGACGGAAACGATGCATTTTTTGCAAGTGTAAGATTTTCCCTTGCATTTAATTTCATAGCCGTCATCGATAACCGAAATGGTTTCAACGTGAGAATCAAAGAAGAAATCAACCTTTTTGTCAAGCTCCGCAAAAAGATTTTGAAGAACTACGTAGTTAATGTCCGTACCCAAATGACGTACAGATGCGTTGAGAAGATGAAGGTCGTGCTTGATACACTCCGTGCCAAACGCAGACCCTGATGTCGTGTAGAGCTTCGTACCTTTTCCGCCGTAGTTCATATTTATTTCATCGACGTATCCCATAAGCTCGAGGGCTCTCTTTTTGCCTATATAATTGTGTAACGTTCCACCAAAATCGTTGGTGATGTTGTACTTACCGTCGGAGAACGCCCCCGCACCGCCAAATCCGCTCATAATAGAGCAACTCTTACAACTGATACAAGATTTGACTTTATCGCCGTCAATAGGGCAGTGACGCTTGTGCAACGCGTGTCCCGATTCGAAGACAGCGATTTTTAGGTTTGGTTTACGCGTACTTAATTCGTAAGCAGAAAAAATACCGCCCGGCCCCGCGCCAATGATAATTATATCGTAATTCATATAAATCTCCGTATTATGTTGTTCTATATAATTATACCACGTTCGTTCGGTTTTTACAACCCCATAAAATAGTATATATTTGTATATCTATACGTTTGATATTTGAATTTACCAATCTGCAGATTAATCGGGTAAGAGCTGCATAATCGCGTAAAAACAAAAAAGCCGCATAAAGGCTGCTTCTCATAAGGAAGTTAGCAAGTCCTTGTAGGGACAGGCGTCCTCGACTGTCCGTAAAGGTATAAATTTGATACGCAGAAAACAAATTCGGTTTATATCCAATATCCCCTGAATATATAACTACATAAACAACACACGCCAAAGATAACAGCAAGAGGAATTGCTATAAGCAATATTCTAAGAAGTATTCTTACCCCTTTGTTATGAATGTTTTTAATTCTACCGAAAGTATCGTCATATTTTGATTCAAAGGGTTTGAACAGAATTGTAAGTATAATCTCTAAAATGGCTTCCATATTTTCTCCTCTTTTCAAAGTTCGCGTTTTATCGTCAGTTTCGCCTTTGTATTACAAAGGCACATCGGGCAAAGCCCATCCCCCTTGTAGGGCGGTGCCTTGGTGCCGCCGTTGCCTAAAGCAAAATCTTTAATTGCGGCGGGAGCAAGCCCCCGCCCTACGATGTAATCCCAATATAACACAAATCGGCAGAGAAAAAACAAAAAAAGCCGCATGAAGCGACTTTTTTCATTGGAGCGGATTACGGGGCTCGAACCCGCCACCTCCACCTTGGCAAGGTGGCGCTCTACCAAATGAGCTAAATCCGCATATGGTGCCTCCGGTCGGAATCGAACCAACGACACGAGGATTTTCAGTCCTCTGCTCTACCAACTGAGCTACAGAGGCATATTGAGAATGGCGACTCGGATGGGGCTCGAACCCACGACCTCTAGCGTGACAGGCTAGCGCTCTAACCAACTGAGCTACCAAGCCAAATTCTCAACAAGGGGAAACCCCTTTTGCAAAACAGCGTTACCGCTATTTATAGCTATGGTGGAAAGTACAGGGCTCGAACCTGTGACCCTCTGCTTGTAAGGCAGATGCTCTCCCAACTGAGCTAACCTTCCACACCGCGCTTAAGTATTATATCAAAAGTTTTCGAATTTGTCAATAGTTTTTGCAAAAAAAAATAAAAAAATTTTTAAAGGTAAATTCTACCTATATTTTTGGTAGAAAAAGGTAGAATTTACCCCTTTTTTGTGTCTTTTTTCCTTATTTTAGCAAAAAACGCATTTTTTCATTTTTTGTCTTTTGGAAAAAAACAAAAAAATTATTTAAAAAATATTTTTTAAAGTTGAGAAATATTTATAAAAATTAAAATTATTTTTTCTCTGCCATCATTTGGGCCTTGATTGCAAGCTCAATTGCATTGTAGGTTTGCTCTTCGGGCATAGCGGTGTTAGTGCCGTTTCTTGAATCGTTTATGAGATTTGAGAAGTAGGGATAGCCAACCTTACCGCTTACCGACTCTGAGAAGACTCCGTCCTCGGTGCAAACGTAAACCGTGTTTGTTACCTTTTCTTTTCCTATATCGCAGTTCTTACGAAGCTCGATATATCCTTTACTTCCGAGAATAACAACCTTTCCGTCGCCCCAAGTCTGAATACCCTTGGGAGAAAGCCAGTCAATACGAACGTATCCTGTGATACCGTTTTCTGCGGTGAGAGTAGCATCACCGAAATCGTCGATGCCGGGATGTTCTTTGTTGAAGTAATTTTCAATTCTTGCAGAATCAACGGTAGCATTGTTACAGTTCGAATAAGCAAGGAACTGAAGGAACTGATGAGAGCCGATGTCTATAAGCACTCCTCCGGTATCCTCGCGACTCCAGAACCATTCGGGACGTGATGGGGGATTGAGTCTGTGAGGAGCAAAGATGTCAACGTGGCATACGTCGCCGATAACACCGCGTTCGATAAGCTGCTTTGCAAAGATAGCAGCCTCGTTGTGCATAAACTCGCTATAGCTTACGAATAGCTTTTTGCCGGTCTGTTTGGATACGCGCTTAACCTCTGCAAGCTCTTCGAGGGTGAGAAGGGGCGCTTTATCAATGAAAGCATCCTTGCCCGCCTCCATAGCCTTTATGGTTACGTCAGCTCTGCGAGAAGGAATATCTGCCGAAACAATAAGCTCGATTTCGGGCATAGCCAAAATCTGTTCGTAGCTTTCTGCTACCGTAACATTCGGGAATTTCTTTACGAACTGTTCTATAAGAGCCTTATCATCATCATATACGTAGCAAAGCTCTGCGCCTGCGCCAAGCATTCCGTTACACATATTGTTAACGTGACCGTGTGCAAGGCCCACAGCGGCAAATTTATAAGGCTTCTCGAGGGGAAGGGTTGGAATATGCTTAGAATAGGAGAAAATTTCTTCTTGATTCATTGTGTATTACCTCTATATTAATTTTTTAAAGAATTCCGTATCGCGAAGAATAACTTCTTTGCTATAGCATTCTTCAAGTGCTTCTGCGAGTCCGTCAACGTATATAAGCGTTCCGTTTTCGCGGAGAAGGTCTTTATTAACGTCAAAAATAGGGAAGGTTTGTATAGCTTCAATGCATCTTGTATGAGCAGCGGCAGTGTAGGGAGTGCAAACGGGCTTAAAGTCATTCGCAAAGCATCCCTCAATTGCGATTCTTGATTTTCCGCCGTCGGAAGCTCCTGCGAAAGGATCACCGTAGTGCTTTTCCGTTCCGTCATTCATATGAGCTATAATATCGCCCGTGGTTTCGTCATACTTGACTATAGCGTTTTCAAAGCGATATTCGAACATAGGATTGCGGTTTACATGGGTAGAATGTGCCGCTATGAAAAGACACTTTGCACCACAGTCAAGCTCAAAGCTTATAGTTGCGTTGTCAAAGTTTTCAATGTTGTTTACTCTGAATAGGTCTGCCTTTATGTTCTTTGCCTCCGCGGCGAAATATTCCTTACCGCAAACGAAGAGCATGTTATGTATATAGTGAGCGCAGGCATTTGCCGCAACGCTGTCGTTGATAACAGTGCCGTCGCTCGCTTTAAGCTTTCCTGCCCAACCCGAGCCGCGAGTGAAGTATTCCTTCTTTCTCGGCCAGAAAATCTTGGTTTTAAGGCTTACGGGAGCGCCGAGTTTGCCCGAAAGAACGTCTGCTTTGAGAGCAAGGATTGCGGGAGCGTAGCTCCACTGATAGCCTATCATAACGAACTTTCCAAGCTCTGCTGCGCGCTTTTCTATAAGCTCTGCGTCACTTGAAACGCCTGAAAGAGGCTTTTCGCAAAGTACGTTTGAACCATGCTCAATGGCATATAGTATCTGTCTTGTATGAAGATGTATGGGGGTTGTGATAATTGCGAGGTCGGCTTCGCCCTGCGCGTAGAACTCTTCCATATTATTGAAAAGAGGGATTTTGCGCTCTTTAATATCGGGAAGATATTTAGCGGCATCGGGATATGGGTCAACTGCGCCGACTATTTCGAAATTGTTCTCCTTTGACTCGAAGAGAGCCTTCCAATAAACGTTGGCATAGCCGCCTATTCCAACGCACACCACTTTTACTTTTTTATTGTTATTCATAATGGACTCCAATTTTTAATTGGTATGTAATAAAGGAAATTTTATAATTATTTTTCTGTCAAAGCTCTGTATTTGCCCCAAACCTTTTCAAACCAGAGGTCGCGAGATTTGGGAATGGGCTTAACGTCAACGCATTCTATGTTAAGCTTGTCTGATTTTTTAACGGTTACTATTTTTTCTCTTCCGCTTGCGTTTTCGGGAATGGGATTTCTGTTCATAAAATCATCGCCCGAAAGAACGAAGCCGGAGCCGCGAGAGCCGAAGCTCTTTGCTGTGTACGAGATAACCTCTCCCACCGCTTCACAAACGCGAATAATATCGAGATTTTTGAAAAGATGGGGAACGTCATACACGCTTGACCACTTGTTGTCTTCCGTGAATGACTTTATATCCTTTTTGATTTCAACAAGAGCGTTATCCATATTGGGAATATCCCTTAAGAATGCGAAATACTGACTCATGCGAGCGCTGTATTTCTCGCGCATGGAAAGAACGGTTGAACGCTCTGCGCGAGTCGCGTTTATAATTTCATCGGCTTCCTTTACCGCATTTTCAAGAATTTCGTCGAAATTCTTTGAAACCTTGTTCGTGCTTTGGTAAGCAATATGCTCTGCAGCGCGAAGGCTTCCTACCTGGCAGGAGTTAAGCGCCGTTCCGCCCGGACGGAATATACCGAGAGAGCCTGCCGCTTCGCCTGCCGCGTAAAGACCTTCAACGTTGGTCTGCCAGTTTGAGTCAATGCGGATACCACCGTTGTTGTGTTGCGCGCAAACCGCAACCTTAAGAGGCTCTTTGGTTATATCTATTCCGTTGTCCATATAAAGAGATATTGCGCCGGGATTCATCTTTTTAAGACGCTCGATAGGGAGAGGGATAAGCGCGTCGGAATTTTTGAGATACGCGTAGCTAACCTCGTCAAGACCGTCGAATCCGTTTTCAAGTCCCTTGGGCTCGCTTCTGAAATCCATAAATACATCTCTTCCGAGAATTACGTTTTCGTGGTAGATTATAAGGTCAACGTACGATGAGCCGTGAATTTTTCTAACGTCGAAGGGCCATTCGTATCCCTTGAGGAATACGTTCTTCAAAGCCTCCTCGGGCGTTGCAAAGTAATCAAGCAAAAATTCGCGCTCGACGCCGTTTTTATCAACGGATATGTATTTGGGAAGAACCTGCTAATACGTTCCCGAAACGTTCCATCTGAAGTCGGTTGATGCGAGTCCGTACTGCCACTCGGAAAGGTTTCCGAACGCAGCGCCCGCTTCAAGAGCGAGAGAAGAATTTCCCGTATGAGATACGGGGTAAACGTTGTCCTTATAGATTGCTGCAGGACCGCCCGTTGCGATGATTACGTTTGGAGCTTTTACCGCGGTGTATTCTACTTCGGAGGTGTTCTTTGTGTTCAATGCCAAAACACCCGTAACCTTGCCGTTGTCGGTGAGAATTTTGATTGCCTGAAGAGAGTCGAGAATATCTATACCCTTTCTTTGAACCGAAGCCTCAAGAACCTCTGTCATTTTCTTCGACGTATAAGGACCTATTGACGTAGCTCGGCAATAGGGGTCGTGGTCGGTTTTGTAGCCAACGTATTCTCCGTATTCATTGGTAGGGAAGCGAACGCCGAGATTGGCGAGCTTCATAAAGGATCTTGCAGAGCCTGCGGCTTCAGCTAATGCAACGTCACCGTCCATAGCTCCGCCGGAGAAAAGTGTTTCCGCCATTCCCAAAATACTGTCGCCTTCATCTCCTGCGAGAGAAAGCTTGTAATAGGTCTGTTTGTCACTTCCCGTGTTGCGTGACGTTCCTGCGAGTCTGCCTTCGGTCATAACCGCAACGTTTGTTACACCAAGGTCAAATAGCCAGTCTGCAGCGTTATATCCCGCGCAGCCCGAGCCTATAACCAAGGCGTCATATTCGTATATTTTCATATTGTTCCTCTTTCGAAGTTGATGAAGATTAAAGACGTCTTATATGGAACCCGCCGTCAGCGTTAAGAACGGTACCCGTACCGAAATCAAGGAGTCCGCTTGCAGCAGCGATAACGCAATTTGCAACGTCTTCGGGAGTACCCCAGCGCTTGATGGGCGTAATGCCTTCTGCGATAAGCTTGTCATATTTTGCCGAAACAACGTCGGTCATAGGAGTCTTGATAATTCCGGGACGAACCTCGAATACGGGAATTCCGTATTCAGCAAGCTTGTCTGCAAAGAGAAGCGTAGTCATAGAAACGCCTGCCTTGGAGATGCAGTATTCGCCGCGGGTTGTGCTTGAGGTGTAGCTGGAGTTTGAAGCTATGTTTACGATTCTCGGAGTGTAGTCCTCAAGTCCCTTTTTGGTGCATTCTATCATAGCGTTTGCGAAGGTCTGGCACATAAAGAACGTGCCCTTCGTGTTGATGCCTACAACTCTGTCAAAGCTTTCCTCGGTGGTTTCCAAAACGTCGAGTCTAACCTTGCAAGCAACGCCTGCGTTGTTTACCAAAAGGTCAATTCTTCCGTATTTATCAATTACGAAGTCGCAAAGAGCCTTGCGGTCCTCCGCCTTCGAAATATCGCACTTGCAATAAATTTCGTTCTCCATTTCGGGATGAACGTCTGAATAAACTACGGTGTATCCCGCAGCCTTTAATCCGTCAGCGATACCTTTTCCGATTCCCTGGTATGCGCCCGTAACAACAGCTATTTTTGACATGATACCTTCTCCTTGTATAAGTTTCTGTAATATTCGTTGAATACCGCGCATCCCGAAACGCACTTCGCGCGCATAAGCGCAGTGCATTTAGAGCAGGAAACGCAAGTCTTTTTAACGTCAAATTTGCCCGCCTTCCAATCTCTGTAGAACATTGGATAAGCGATAGAGCCTCTTCCGAAGCCGACAAAATCGGCAGCACCGATATTTATCATTTCCTCTGCGCGCTCCATGAGGTCGGCGCGGTAGTAGGAAAGTCCCGAGCCCACGAGAGTTAATTCGGGGAACTTGCTTTTAAGATGCGACTGTACCGTAATAAATCTCGCAAGTCCGGTTTCGGGCGTTTCGGGAGGAGTGTAAGCTCCCTGGCGGAAGGGGCGGTTTATATGCGGATTGTAATATGGGTTGCCTATCGTTATGTTTATCATTCTGATGCCGGCTTCCATAAGCTTTTCAACGAGCATATCGGTTTCGGTGAGGTCAAGCTCGTTATTCTCGGTAGTACCGAATCCGTAGGGCTTTGGCACCATATCTGCAGCGCCGAGTCTTGTTACAACAAGAAAATCTGCGGGAACCGCCGCTTTAACCGCGCGAACGCAGTCGAGATAAAGGCGTGTTCTGTTTTCAAAGCTTCCGCCGTATCTGCCGGGGCGGTTAAATGCCGAAAGAAGTTCTTGGAAAAGATAACCGTGGCAGGATTTTACGTCAACTCCGTCAAAGCCCGCTTCATAAGCAAGAAGAGCGGAGGCAACGTACTTTTCTGCAAGAGTGTCAAGATACTCGTCTGTAACGATGTTGTCATCTGTTACGGGGCGTTTCTCTTCGTATATGGGGTGGCGGTACGCAATCATGGGAACTATACTCTGACGTCCGGATTGTGTGAGCTGTAAAATTATTACGGGCTTTATACCGCATTCCTCAAGCGCGGTTTTGCGAAGCATTGCCACGAAGTTTTTGAATTCGGGCAAATTTTCCTTGGTAAGCATAAGCTGACCGGGGTTTGTTCTTCCCTCGGGGCAAACTGCGTTTGCCTCCATCCAGATAAGACCGCAACCGGATTTTGCGGCGTTTACGTATTTTGCGACGGTAAGCTCGCTCGGAGTTCCGTCATTGTTACAGTCGCAACCCTCCATCGGTTGAAAAACTATTCTGTTTGGGAATGTAACTCCCGAAAAAATCAACGGTTCGTTAAGTATGCTCATTTGTACCCATTTATTCCTTTACTATTTAATAAATATATAAATATTGTATTATATATTTAAGAGTTTGTCAATATCAATCGGAGAAAAAAGATTTTTAGGTCTGCTTTGATATTAAAATTGTTGTTATTTCAGAGACATAGCCGTAGCTCTCAAATGCGAAAATTCGTTCGCTTGTGACGTTTTTAACGCAACCCACGCGGCTGAATAAACTCAAAATCCAGCGCAAGTTGATTTGATTTTTAAAAGCTGAATAGCGCAGATGAAAGGCGTATCAGACAAATAACGAAAAAGAAAAAACAGCCTAAACGTAAGTTTCGGTTTACATTTAAGCCGTTTTAAAATTAGATATTGAATTTTTCACGATTAAAAACGCTACTGTAAGCATATCCGAGCAAGAGAATAACAGAAAGCCCAGCGTAATAAAGTAGAGCGGAAACGTAAGAGTTTTCGTGCAGAACGTTATTATAGATGCTGTGCTTGCCATTAAGCGAAAGACCGAAAAATGCCGTGTCGAAAATTACGTTTAAAATAAGCATCAGCGTTGCAGAACCGATAATGAGAGAAGAGCTTATGAAAGCGTTTCGCTTGTTTAACGTCACCTGCTTACTTCGTATGATGTAGATACCCAAAAGTGAAAGCGTGAAGTGAGAGACGTAATCGTATGTAAAATGAATATGGAACTTGTAGTCTATTACAGCGTTATATATGCATCCGAAAACGCTTGATAAAAGCATACCTACGGATAAAAGAGAAATGAGGAGCAAGAAATGCTTTTTAACCGATTTGGGTAAAAACAACGCTAAAGGAATGCAGGTAAACATAAAGGGGCTTACGTTTGCTACGGGGAGCGTGTTTTGAAAATTCCAATCGTGGAAACCTACGTCAAGATAGACAGTCAGCGAGAGCATTAAGTAAGGAATGAATACCAAAGCCACAAAAATCGGGTTTGCAGTTTTTGGATTTTTTATGTACTTCATCAGGTAAATCGCGGTAGCGTAGAGAGCTATTAATAAGGCAAGAGTCAAAAGATAAGGCATTGTTTTTTCTCCGCTTTGTTTTTTGTGTTTGACAATTGATTATAACACACTTGGGGGGATTTTGCAATAGCAGGGGAAAAATATGATGATTTTCCTAATCCGGAGCGTGATTTTTGATTTTAAATACGAAAAAAGGCTACCTCGTTTAAGGTAGCCCTTTAATGTAAAATTATCTTTTATTCTCCACACGGTCGCGGTATGCGATAACAAGATTTCTAAATTCGGTTTTAAACTCATCGTTTGAAAGATCGAGATCCAAAAGTCTTGTAACCAAAGCGTTAAGGTCACTGTTTGCCTTGTAGCTTGAATCGCGGAGAATCAAGCCGAATTCAATAACTGATGAAACGAATGCATCGTTTTCCGTCATCTGCGCGTGATACATCTCTGTGCCTACCGAAAGCACAAGCTCTTGCTCGGTATCGGAGTTTCCGCCGACGTTTTCGGTGGGCTTGTATTTTATCTTTACGTCTGCGATGCTTTCGCCGTTTGTAAGCGCTTTGTCGGTCATAACGATTTCGTAAACGAGGGTAACCGTGTGTCCGCTGCCAAGCTCGCCCGCATCGGTTTTGGAGTCGTTGAATTCTTCTTCGGTGAGAAGCTTGTTTTCGTAGCCTATAAGTCTATAAGATGACACGTATTCGGGGTTAAAGGTTATTCCCGCCTTTACGTCCTTGGCTACGGTTACCATGCTACCGCCTATCTCGTAAACGAGAGCTCTTTTTGCTTCGCTTACAGAGTCTATGTAGCTATACGTTCCGTTGCCCTTAAGAGCCAACGTTTCCATTTTGTCAGACTGAATGTTTCCTCTGCCGAATCCGAAAACGGAGAAGTATATATTGCTTTCGCGCTTTTCGGAAATAAGATTTTCAAGTCCCTTGTTTGTAACAGTACCAACGTTGAAGTCGCCATCCGTGGCGAGAATTACGCGGTTGTTACCGCCTTCGATGAAGTATTTTTCCGCAAGAGAATATGCGGTTTTTATACCCTTACTTCCTGCAGTTGAGCCGCCGGCGGTAAGGTCTTCAATTGCCGCCATTATCTTTTGTTTTTCAAATCCGTATGCGCCCGAGAGAACTACAGCATCTCCGCTCGCATAGGTTACAATTGATACACGGTCCTCGGGGTTAAGGCTTTCTGTAAGGAGCATGAAGGATTGCTGAACCAAGGGAAGCTTATCGTCGGAATACATAGATCCGCTGACGTCGATAAGGAATACGAGGTTATTCTTGATATTCGAGAACTCAACCGCTTCAGCCGCCAAGCCTATTGTCATAAGCTTTGTTTCGCTATTATAGGGCGTGTCAAAAACAGACGCGTTGAGAGCGAGTACCGAGTCGTCGGTAGGCGTTTGGTAATCGTAGCTGAAGTAATTCAGCATTTCTTCAATTCTAACGGCATCTTTTGGAATGTTGTATTTGTTTTTCAAAAGGCTACGTAAATTGGGGTAAGAAGCGGTATTTGCGTCGATTGAAAAATAGCTGTCGGGCTTTTCAGCGGTGCTGATGAATTTGTTTTCTTTGATTTCGGTGTAGCTTTCTCCGTTTGCAAGGGAATCGTCATCTGAGTCGGCAGATGCCATTCCGTTGCTATAGCCGTAGTTCATATCGGCTTTGTTAGAAGCGGTACCTGCTGCCATACACGAAACGAGAGAGAAAACGGTTGCGAGAGTTAAAACAAATGCGAAAAATAGTTTTTTGCTTTTCATAGTGCAATACCTCCTTGATTTTAGGAGCATACGTCCAAAACGCTTTGTGTTCGGATTTTTGAGCGAATTCGGATAATTCTCCCAAATATAGAATAACACGTTAATTATATGCAGTCAAGGGCTAAATTGTAAACAAATTCCATTGCATTTTTAGCAAAAAAGCTTTCCATATTAGCGTTCAGACACCAACGGAAAGCCTTTTGATTTATGTATAAGCGGCATTTTTGATAACAAAAAAGAATATCCAAAAGATAAGACTGTGGCAAAAGAAACTAATAAGTGCTTCTTTATTTGTTGAAATTAGGATGCAGTCCCGATAGTGACATAGGCTCTTTTGCGATGCAAAGATGTGACGTATCTCCAACTGCAACCGCCCTGAAGTGAGAAAATCCGGTCATATCGGTTTCTGTAACAAGTGTTGTTACAGAAGTTGGAGCTAAGAAAAAGTTATTTTGAGCCACTACCGGCGAGATACCGAGAAGATAAGCGACAACAATCATTCCAAGTCCGAGATGGCAAAATAGCGCTATAGTTTTATCTTCTCCGCCGATATATCCCATACCGTGCCGTTTCCAGCTGTATTTTTCAAGAAGCTTGTCGATACCTTTTGCGGTTTCTTCGTATATTGCTTTTGAATTGCCTTTGGCGAATAGATCGGGGGTGTAACATTCATTTATATCGTAGTATCTTTTATCGGAGCATATAATAGATGGCGCAATATCCCAAGCTATCCTTTCTTTATTGGTAAACGGAGATGTTATTCTTCCTCTGAATTCTTCGAGCCAATCGAGTATTTCTGCGCTCTTGCCGTGTGCCTCGAGCGTCGGTGCAGCGGTAGCTCTTGCGCGTCCGAGTGGAGAGCAATAGAAGTCATCTATTGCTATATCTTTCAAATATTGTGCGAGAAAATTTGCTTCTCTGAATCCCTTTTCCGTCAGAGAATCCAGGGCATAATCGGGGTCTG
Organism: Eubacteriales bacterium; assembly: GCA_045660185.1. Classification (GTDB taxonomy): domain Bacteria; phylum Bacillota; class Clostridia; order Oscillospirales; family CAG-272; genus UBA1740. The sequence goes on from JAZRDI010000021.1 coordinate 86,948, forward strand.
CGTGTCTAATTATCAAAATTTTCATAAAAGTTCTTCCTTATATCGTTTAAAAATTGGATTTTGTGACCTTGTTAAGTGGGCTTGCAGTCAACCGATGCCGTCGGTTGCTATAGCTATAGTTTGTATAACGGATAGCGTTGAAACGGAGACGAGGTTAACAAAAAATATTTTTTGCAAACAATAGGTTGCATTTTTAACTGTTTTTTACTAAAAACTTAATTATTCTTGGCTTCGTATTATGTTTATCGGTTTGATTTTTCTGCATGAAAGAAACACTCCGACGGATGATAAGAAGCTGACAAATATAATCGTAATCATATTTAAAATCGCCGAAAGCAGATTGAAGCGCAAAATTCTTAAATCCTGAATCATAGTAACGTCAAGCATCTTTGCGAGGTTGTCCATTAGGGTTCTGTTAAGAAGAGGGTCTAAAATTTGAACGCCGAAAATGGATATAAATGCTACGCACGAGGCAACGATTGCCATGTTTTGCATAAAAATACCCGCAATAGTTTTGTTTGTGCAACCAAGTGCTCGAAGAATGCCTATTTCATACATTCTGCGCTTGATACTGCGTCTTGCAAATCCTATAAGTATTATCGCGCAAACAAGAATCAATCCAAGATACAAAAATAGGAAGAAATCCTTGAATACCGCAACAATATCCATAATCTTATATATCGTTTTATAATATTCTTCACCTAGGAAGAAATTGCCTTCTTCCGTATTCATATAAACGGTAGCGGCAGAGATAGAATTATCAAAATAGAGCGCGTAAGGGTAGAGATGAACGTTGTAAAGCTCCATATAATCCTTGTAACTAAACAACACGGGTCCGTATGAAATGCCCGTAACCGTGAACGTTTTTTCGTAAACGGGCTGCCCCTCCGACGTGTGATATGGATAGTCGGAAATGGTTAACGAGAAGGGCTTCAAGAACGCTTGAATTTCTTCTGCCTTATATCTCGTACCCGATATTTCGTTATAAAGCGAAGCCGAGATGCGTATCTCACCGCTTGCAAGGTCTTCTGCGGGAGCGTACGACCACTGCTTTCCTTCAAATTTTTCTCCGCCTATTGTAAGGTACACGTTGTCAAAGCTCGTGCCTCCGCGCGACTGAACGTAGGCTATTTCCTGCTCTTTAAAATCGGTGCCGAAATAGTATCCTATTGAGAGATAATCGTTAAGCTCGTCGAAAAATTCGATATAGTCATCGTTTTTGCGAAGAATTTCAAGCTCCGCCTCTCGCGCTTCTCCTTTGAGAGCAAGAACGCGTTCGCATTCTTTTATTAAAGCTGAATAACGCTCTTTATATCCTGTTTTTATGATAGCCTTTACGTCAAATTTCGTTTGTCCTATGGCAACGGCATCAATTATCTCTTGATAGCTTTTAAAGCTTGGTAGATATTTCATTATGCAGTCGGCAAAATAATCTGTGATAATTATAGCTCGCGGAGTTGCTTCGTTTATATCGCCCGCAAGTATCGTGATGCTTCCGTTTTCATCTCCGTAGATTCCGTCGAGAAAAGCTTTATCGCATTCAAGAACGCCGCGGCAAAGATTTATATACGGAGATTTTGAATCGGAATAGCTGATATGCTCTCCCTCTTCAAGAGTGTTCCAGCCGTGGTAAATAAGAGCGAGGGAAACGTTGTAAAGCTTATATATATTACCTTCGTATCCGTTATCGTAAAACGACTGTATATCCGATTCGTTGATTTCAACGAGCATGTCGGTTTGTATAGATGCAAGCTCGGAAGAGGTTAATCGGTAGCCCTTGTAAAGCGCGAAGGAATACGAGGTGTCGGATGCAACGCTTTCTCGTATCAAGGCTTTTCCGTTGAATGATGAAAAGACCTGACACAAGGATAAAAGAATCAAAAGAATGGATACGATAGCCGTTGTAACGGCAGCGTGAATACGATTGCCCTTCGAAAGCACTCTTGCGAGTCGAGATTGTTTTTTGAAGGAAATCTTATTTTCCGTTGGAATATGGGGGCTTTCATTTTCTTCCGATGGTTGCTCCGTGGGCATGAATTCGTCTGCGATTTGTGAAATTTCCGCATCTGCGCTTTTTATAGCTACGTTTATTTCGGCAAGCTCGGTTTCGGTCAAACGTCGCTTTGTGGGAAGATTGATTTTGTTTCCCTCTATCAAAAGAGCGTTCGCATTATCGTTTCTTGAAACGTCACTGACAACGAGTCCGTCGGCAAGCTCAATGATACGGTCTGCATATTTGTCCGCGTCATCTGCGTTGTGGGAAATTATAATAACGAGTCTGTCCTTGGAAAGCTCTTTGAGATAGTCCAAAACCTGCTTCGCGGTTCTTTGGTCGAGGTTTCCCGTTGGCTCGTCGGCAAGTATGAGCTTCGGCTTTTTTACCAACGCTCTCGCTATGGCAACGCGTTGCTTTTGACCGCCACTCAACTCCTTTGGATAGCGTCCGCCGAAATCTGCAAGGTCAACCACGCGAAGCGCCTCTCGAACGTCATCGTCAGATGAATTGCCACGCAAATCGCTTGAAAGTTTCGCGTTGTCAAATACGGTCATCGCATCTATTAGGCAGAAATCCTGGAACACGAAGCCGACGAAATTGTTTCTGTAGTTATCGTAATCGGTTTCGGTAAACTCGGAAAAACGCTTCCCGCCGACAATTATATCGCCCTCGGTTACGCTATCAAGTCCGCCAAGTAAATTCAAAAAAGTGGATTTTCCGCTACCCGATTTTCCAACAACAAAAATCATACCCTTTTCGGGTAGCGTAAAAGAAACACCCGCAAGCGCTGTGCAAGGCTTGTCTTTTATTGCGAAATAAGTCTTTTTTAAGTTTTCTACTCTAATCATAAAAACCTCTTTCGTTTATATGGTTTTATGTGCTGATGCTATTTTCTAACTAAATTATAGCATTTTAGAGTCAAAAAGTCAATTTATTAAACTCTATTTTTTGACATTTTTGTGAATGTGTATCGAAAACACTGAAATGGAGTTCAATGAAAGTCGAAATACTGTACGGTTTAGCCCTGCAATATTTCTATCACTGCATCCGATAAGTAAGCTGTCGATCTTCGAGTGGGGTATGCGAACCGGATTCGCGCGCGAACTTTGTAAATTCAAAGCTATGTTGCATTGCTTGATAGTGGTTTATAGCTTAAGCGGATAGCGCGAGCTGGTCGAGCCGAAGCTTCACCCAAAAACAAAAAAAGGTCTACCTCACGGCGACCTCTTTATGTTTTTTGGTGGAAACAACTGGACTCGAACCAGTGACCCCTTGCATGTCAAGCAAGTACTCTAACCAACTGAGCTATGCTTCCGATTTTGCTTAAACATTCTAACATATAATTTTCAATTTGTCAATACGATTTTTTTGCATTTGAAGCGATTTTGCGATTTTTTGCGATATTTTTATAGATAATCAAAAATATTTTCTCGATAAACTCTTGACATTTCCAAAAACATCTGCTATAATATCACAGTGCAAATGAAGCACACTAATATTTGGACCAATAGCTCAGTTGGTTAGAGCTACCGGCTCATAACCGGTCGGTCCTAGGTTCGAGTCCTAGTTGGTCCACCAACAAAAGAGAGATAACCACAAGGGTTATCTCTTTTTTTGTTCATATGCCGATCAGAGCTTGATCAAAGACGACCGGTCTCG
>JAZRDI010000022.1:0-27605 GCA_045660185.1 Eubacteriales bacterium
GGTAACGGTAACGGTCTTGTTCACAGAGGTGTCAATCTCGATGGCAACGTACTCGCCGTTGGCAGAGAACTTGTCGAGGGTGTGCTGGGTGCCGTTGATCTCAACGGTGCCGTTGTCGGCATAGTTCTTGTAGCAAGCAACGTAGATCACGACCTTGGTGACGTCATCAGCCACGGTGAAGGTCATGGTACCGCCTACCTTGGAAGTACCAAACTTCAGGCAGGAGTTACCCTTTGCATCAAAAGCACCTTCGTAAATCTTGGAAATACCCGTCAGATTGAGGGTGTAGTTGCCATCGGTGTAGCTCATATCGGCGGTAACCTCGGTACCGTCAACGTGAGCGGCATCGCCATTAGCACCGAAGTCAAAGGTTGCAACCTTGCCGGATTCGGCAGGAGTGTCGGGGGTGTCAGGAGTGTCGGGAGTGTCGGGAGTGTTAGGAGTTTTGTCTTCGTCTTCGAACTCAATGCCGAACCAACCGCCAACGGTATGTTTAACGTCGTTAAACTTGTCAGTAACGGTTTCCTTTACGTCACAGGACGTCAAGGAAGCAAGAGCAAGAACCATAACGAGAACTAAAGCGAGTAGTTTTTTCATTGCGGTTTCCTTTCTTTATGTGAATTTTTTTGGGAAACGAATTAATTAGTGGAATGTAACGTCCTTGATAGAGAAGAGCTTAAGCTGATATTCTCCGTCAAAGAAGTCGATAATTCCCTTTGCATCTATTACTGCGCCAACGGGGAAGCTGGAAGCAGTTATCTGCTGATGTGTCTGACTGTCCACAAGAACTATAGTTCTTATAGTAATTTGAGTTCCGTTCTCATCCTCACAGGTGATAGACATTGCGCCCTTTGAACCGCCCTGCTGGGTTGTGTAAACGGATCTAATGCGAAGATTCTTGAGAGTTGCGGTACTGTGAAGAGTAACGTAACCGTAATCAAGAGTCTTTTGAGTGATATTTTCGTTACCGTCTTTGTCGATTTCGGTGACCTCAAAGGTGAGCTTACCGCCAAGAATAGTATTAGCATCAAGTTCGGGATAAGCTGCGGAGTGTCCGCTCTCTATCTTCTTGATGTTTTCGGAGCTTTCAACATCGTACGGATCGTACTTGATGTCCGAAATCTGCCATGTTCCGCCATTCTCATAGTACTGAACCGAGCCCGCAATACGAACTCTGTTACCTACTGCAAGAATCGACTTTCCGAAATAGTTAAGGTTGTATCCGTAGAATACCTGCATACCGAAGTAAGCACCGCTTTCCTCGTCATACTCCTCAACGTAAATAGTGGAGTTGTCATACTCTTTAACAACTACGCCCTCAAAAGCTACTCTCTTGTTAGCGTAATCGCTAATATTCATCTTAAGTTCCTTAAGGGTCACCGTTTGAGCGCTACCGTAGTAGAAATCGGGATCCTTATCTTGAGAGAATATGTAAAGCTTGTGTGTCAATGCCTGGTCGAAAATCTTTCCGCACACATCGGCATAGCAGTTATCCGAGAAGCTCGACGTCTTGGAAAGACCCTCTTGAAGAAGTTCAAGGTTAAGGTTTCTGTAGTCGGTCATCTCTGCGGTCTTGTACCATACCCATACCAAGTATCTTTCGCCGGTGGAGTCGGGATTCCACTTACCGTCGTTTGATTCGATGATAATGGAGGTCGCGCTCTCAAGCTTGGTTCTGGTATAGGTGGATGCAAGTTTGCCCCAAGGCTCGATTTGTCCTGTAGACTCGGGTGTATTTACGCCAAGGTATCTTGCCTTAAGTACACCTGTCTCGGAAACGGATCTTGGAACGTTAAAGTGAGTTGTATCTCCGTCAATGTAAGACTTAACGGTCGTTTCGAGATATTTTCTACCCGAATAAGGGTCGAACTTAACACCTGTAACGTAATCAACGAGGGGAGGAAGCTCCTCTTCCTTGTTGTCACCGGTATTCTGATTCTGATCATTGCCCTGATTGTTATCAGTGTTCTGATTATCATTATTACCTTCGGTGTCGCTCGTTCCGTCCCCATTGCCTAATATGGCACTTATGTCACATGAGGCAAGGGAAACGGTGAGCATCGATACGACCAAAAGCATTATCAGAAGCTTGTAAAATGCTTTCATATCGTTCTTTCCTTTTTATTGTTTGTAAAAGTAAAGGTTATTTCGGATTCAGCTTAAGCCGAATCTATTGTTTTTGTTTTGGAAAGCTATTAGCCTGCCTTCTTGCAGTTAGCAAGACCCTTTGCAAGCTCCTCGCCTGCCTTTTCTCTTACGGAAGCTCCGTTGTAAGTCATAACGTTATACATCATGTTCTCTGCCTCGGTACGAGCCTTGGAAGAACCGTTGAATGCAGGAGAAGTGAAGTAAGCATGCTCCTGAGAAACGGTGGTCTTAACGCAAAGAGCCTGAAGGTTATCGAAGCCGTTTGCAGCCTCAAGCCAGCTCTGGTAGGTAGCATCTGCCTTTGCAGCGCCGATTACGGGAGCATATCCGGACTGAATGGAGAATTTTGCCTGGAACTTAACGTTGGTAGTAAGGAACTTGATAAGGAGCCAAGAAGCAGCTACTTCCTGATCGTTGGAATCCTTGAACAAGCAAAGAGAGGGTCCCTGAGAAATGGTCTTGGGAGCTGCTGCGTTGGTCTGAGGAATTCCGGTGATACCAACCTCAAAGAGAGCCACATCATCTGCCTTGGGGGGTGTCTGATAGCTTGCGCCACCGGTAGAACCGATAACCATGAAGCACTTATCCTTTGCATCGTTAGAAGCAATGGTGAAGAGGTTAGAGGTGTAAGAATCGTCGTTAGTCTTCTGAGTCTTTACAAGACCGTCCTGATACCACTCGTTAGCCTCTGCAAGAATGTCAACTGCAGTGAGGTTGTTGAAGGTGTAGTGGTTGTTAGGATCGATGCTGGTGTAATCTGCGCCTGCCTGAGCAAGTCTGGTGATAAACCAGTTAGACTCGGAGTCGTAACCGAGAGGAATAGAATCGGGATACTTAGCCTTAATTCTTCTGCAAACTGCCTCCATTTCCTCCCAAGTGGTAGGAACGTTAAGAGGGCCCTGTCCGTCATTGAAAGAATCGAAGAAGGTCTTATTGTAGAAGAGAGCCTCGGTGGACTTTGCCATAGGAAGAGTGTACATAGTTCCTGCAGCATCGAATACCTTACCTTCATCCCAGTAAGCTTTAACAAAATCGTTCTGTTGCTCGGTGGTAAGACCCATGATTTCGGTAGTTCCGTCAGCCTTTGTTACAGTAACAGTGCTATTGATGAACGCATCAAGAGGAAGAACGCCCTGGAGGTCCTTGTAAATAGCAACGTGGTCGGGATAGCAGTAAGCAACGTTGGGCTGCTTACCACCGCCAAGCTCGGTGTTGATCTGGTTTCTGAGTCCGTCGTAGTTACCAAGGGACTGAGCCTCAACTGTGATGTTAGGATACATAGCGTTGAAGTCTGCAAGAGAACTTGCCAAAACGTTCTGAAGCGCCTGACCCATGGTGTGATAGAAGGTGATTGTTACAGCGCTGCCGTCATAAGGAACGACGTTTACTGTAGGAGCGGGAGTGTTGTTCGAGCCTCCGTTGTTGGAGCCATTGTCTGCGGCGTTGTTGTCACCGCTGCCGCCGGTGTTACAAGCGGTCATTGCAAACACGTTAACGATCATCGCAACGAGAAGCAGAACTGAGAGAAGAAGTTTTTTCATTTTTCTTTCCTTTCTTTTTTGTTTTTATTTTGTTTTATTAAAAGCCGTTAGGCAATTAAACGAATGTTGACTCGTAGAACGAGCATTAAACAAATCCTCACGGATTTTGTGTTTCGGTACTATCTCGCAAGCATCGACGTAATTCATTACGTCAAGCGGCGCTAACTACAAAGTACCGTCTGCGAAATGGTTGTATTTTTGAGATAGAATTTCTTCTCGCAAGTGAAGGCGTAGTTACCTACGTCGAATAAGCGAAAAGAATTGTAGCCAAAAAGACAGCCCATCAAAGTAACGTCTGCGGAATGGTGATATTTTTGAGGGAGATTTTTGCTTCACAAGCGAAGGCGTAGTTACCTACGTCGAGCGAGCGAAGTGAAAATATCACCAAAAAGATTGCCATTCCTTTAACCTTTGATACCGGAGCGAGATACCCCCTTCATAATGTATTTACGCAAGAATATAAATACAAGGAACAAGGGAATGGATACTACCGTTACCGCCGCCATCTGGAGAGGTATTTCGGATTGACCCGTTAGGTCATTCATGAAGCTCGCGCTTCGTATTCCGTTTGTAATAAGAAGGTGATCTTTGTCTGCAACGAGCTGAGGCCACATATACGAGTTCCACGCACCCATCATCTTAAGAATCGTTATCGAAATAATGTTGGGCAACGCAAGAGGAATCATTACCTTCCAAAGATACTTTATATCCTTCGTGCCGTCAACTTTTGCGGCAAGGTAAAGCTCATTGGGAATCTGCATAAAGCTCTGTCGAAGCAAGTAAATGTAAAATATACTTACCAAAAACGGATAAATAAGAACCGCAAATCCGTTTTTGTACCAATCGAGCTTAATTACGGTTATGAAGTTTGTAATCGTGAAAAGCTCACCCGGGATCATCATCGTTGCAAGCATTGCAGCAAAGAGCGCATTCTTGCCCTTGAACTCAAGACGAGCGAATGCGAATGCCGAAATAACGGTGATAATAAGCGAAAGAATTGTTGATACGATACCTACGTAAAGGGTGTTAATGAAGAGCTTTCCAAGCTCACCAACCTTGAACGCAGTAATGTAGTTATACCAAACAACTTGTCTTGGGAAGGGTGAAGGAGTTCTAAGCTCATATTCTGCAAGTGTTTTAAGTGACGAAATTATCATCCAGTAGAACGGGAAGATAACTATAAGAGCCATAAAGCCGAGGAATAAGTAAAGCGCAGTCTGAACGATTGTTTTGGTTATTTTCTGACGGACAGCGACTTTTTTGATGTCTTTTTCCGACATTACAATTTTCTTGTTTTCCATAATTGTCATCCCCCTTCCTTAATAATGAGTCTTCTTGTTGCTGACGTAAAGGTTTACCATCGTAACAAGGAAGATTATACCGAAGAGTATCAAAGCGGCTGCGCTCGCCTCTCCGTATCTCGGGGACATACCGTCATTACCGAGGCATCTGTATATATATCCAACTATGGTGTTAACCGAATCTCCACCCTTGGTGAGCGCCTGATCTCCGAAGATACCGATAACGCTCGAATACTCTTTAAATCCACCGATGAAACCGGTTATTACAACGTAAGCTATCATGGGAGAAAGAAGCGGAACGGTAATTCTTGTGAACACTCTGAATCTCGGAGTTGAGTCAATTTTTGCAGCTTCGTAGTACTGCTTGTTAACGCTCTGAAGTCCGCCGAGAAGAATAAGAATCTTAAACGGAAGCGCATTCCATATAATATAGAGAATAAGCACCGTCATATTGCTCCAATATCCGGAGCCTTCGCTGGTCCAGTTGACAGGCTCTATTCCTATTTTATCGAGAATAGTGTTTACAATACCTATCGACGTACTGCCCGTAATACTTCCCGTAATGGGGTCAACGGTCAAACCGATAACGCTGAACATCGCCATAAATACCATTCCTATCGCAATAGAGTTGGTAACGTACGGCATAAAGAATATCGTTTGCAGGAATTTCCTTAAGAATTTTATCGAGTTTAAGCAAACCGCGATTACAAGAGCAAGTATCGTAGAAAGCGGAACGGTTATAAAGCAAAGGATAAACGTGTTTTTCATACAAGTGATGAATTCGCAAGTTCCCTTGATAACCTCACCGGTTACGATATTAACCTGATCCTCCGTATATTCGACGGCCTTTTCAAAGTTACCGAAACCGACCTTATAATTAACCTTACCCTCAAGCGCCGCAGAGGAATATCCCTCAAGGAAGGCTATTTTGACGGTATTGAAAATCGGATAAACGGTAAACACAGCAAGAAGTATAAGCGCGGGAAGAAGATATATCCAAGCCTTCCACTTGTCAAAGTTCTCCGCTGTGAAAATATTTTTCTTCCTTGGCGGCGAAGCCTTTGACTCGGGGACAGTCGCGTTAAGCACCGCACCCTCTGTCATTTCAATCTTTTTATTTTCCATATTAAGCCTCCTCGCCGGGAGCGGTTTGGCCTGCGAAGTAAATTCTCTCTTCGGTTTCACCGTCGAAGATAAATACCTTATGAGGCTTGAGATCGAACTTTATCATGTTAGAATTTTCTTTGATTTTGTAATCCGCATCAACGATAGATCTGATAACAGGGCTTTGCATTGCGGAATTTTTGGATACGATGGAAACGTCACGTCCCATTACCTCAACGTTGGAAATTTCGCAAGTAAGCGTTCCGTTTTCCGAAGGAATAAAGCCTTCGGGACGAATTGCAACGAAAACTTTTTTGTTATCCACACCGTTAGCTTCAAGAACTTTTTCTTCACCGATATAAAGCCAACCGTCACGAATCTCACCATCAAAAACGTTTATGGGAGGAGTTCCAAGGAACTTCGCTACGAAGAGGTTGATAGGGTTATCGTAAATCACCTGGGGCTTTCCAACCTGCTGAACAACACCAAGCTTCATAACTACGATAATATCGGAAATAGACATTGCTTCTTCCTGGTCGTGCGTTACGAAAATAGTTGTAATTCCGGTTTCCTTCTGAATTCTTCTGATTTCCTCACGAGTCTGAAGACGAAGTCTTGCATCGAGGTTAGAAAGAGGCTCGTCGAGAAGAAGCACGCGAGGCATCTTTACAAGAGCTCTTGCAATAGCAACTCTCTGCTGCTGACCGCCCGAAAGCTCACTGGGCTTTCTGTCCATAAGATTGTCAATCTGCACGAGCTTTGCAGCCTCGTAAGCGCGCTCGAGCATTGCTTCCTTCGTCATCTTATCATCGCCCTTGAGATTCTGAAGGGGGAAAAGAATATTCTGCTTTACAGTCATGTGAGGATAAAGAGCATAGTTTTGGAAAACAAGTCCTATTCCTCTGTTCTCGGGAGAGAGCTCGGTTACGTCCTCATCTCCGAATAATATCTTACCCGATGTGGGCTTCTGTAAGCCGCTTATCATATAAAGAGTGGTACTCTTTCCGCAACCGGAAGGACCGAGAAGTCCAACGAGCTTTCCGTCGGGAATAGCAAAGGTAAAGTCGCTTACCGCTACTACCTCTTCATTGATTTTTTTGTTACGTCCGGGGAAGATTTTTGTCAAGTGCTGTAATTCTACTTTCATACGACCTCCAAATTAGGGTATATCTAAAATTTAATTAACAAAACAATGCTCTCCGACCAAAAGCAGTTATTTACAAATCGGAGAGTTTCGATTCAAAAGAATCATTTAGCAACGCGTATCAATAGTCAGAACGGTCAACCAATTCAGCGTGAACCCTGTTCTTATATTCAACAAGAGCTTCTTCGTTCTCGAATATCATCTGGCTGGCAAGATCCACAACCACAGAGTAAGACAAAAGGTCGTGGATGCAAGAGTTGGTTTTCGTTCTGACCATCGTGAATATTTCAAGCCCCAAAAGAAGCAAAAGAGCAATAAGACCGAAAATTCCCGCATTGCCGAGGAAAATCAACATTATTATTGCAAGAGGAACAAGAGCCTCTATCGTACACTTACCAAGTATCGAGCGAACGAATAGCATAACGGTAGTCATCTTCACACCGTCATCGCGCATAACGCCGATACCGAACATTTTTTTACCGAGCGTTTGCCCGTTTTTAAAGAAGAGCGGAACGATAAATTCCAAGACGAGATACGCTAAAAGAATGCTGAATATCGATATAAGTAGCGTGAGATTCAAAATCAAAGCGGTAAGCTTTATAACCTCTTCGTCCTCCGCGAATACCACTTCAGCCTCGGCGTACTTATCCTTTACGTAATCGGGGAGAAGATTGTACTCATCAGCAGAAATATCGAGGTCTATTTCGTACCTATCCTCGTACTCATCGTACTTATCTTCAAGCGCTTCAACCTTCGCGTCATATCTAAACATTGCAGAGAAGACCACCGCCAATCCTGCGATAAGCATTATCCTCATTATAAAATCAAGGAGAAAAGCGGATATTCTCTTCATCATGCTTGCTTTTTGCAAATCAAAAATCATTTTACCTTGAAAACCTCTCTCGTTTTCGTGAAAAGAGTCATACTATAAAAAGGGCGCAATTATCCCAAAAGTATATTCTTTAACAATTATAACACTTATTTCGCCTTAAGTCAACAATAAAATCTATTATTTTAATTGAATTTTTTAAGAATGTGACTTTTGCACAAGTTCCGCTCGCTTTTTTAAGCATTTTGCCAAGCGCTTGTTTTTTGCGTATTATTTTCTCATTTTCCCGAATTTACTCTGCAAAGACATCAAAACGCACTTTTTTGCCGCTTATTAAGGCGGTATAAAGTAGTGTAAAAATCACAAGAATAGATTCCAAACACATTTTTTGCTTTGCGTTTTGTTTACTGCCATACGAAGTCGCACAACGTCAACCAACATGGTCTTGTATCTTAAATTTGTTAGCAAAAAACAAAACAAAAAATCACACGAATAAGCTTAAGTTAATACGCAAATCGTGTGATTTTGAGAATATTTGTTTACATTTATTAGGCAAATCGTTTGTTTTTTGCCAAACGGATAGCTGCATTTTTTAACATCTGCAAGCCTTTTTAATCCCTGCCCAATCCAAATTATGCAGTTTAGATACATCAAAGAAGTCCAAGTTTTTCAAGGGCGGTTTTTGCCGCTTCGCTTTCTGCAAGCTTCACGCTTCTTGCTTTGCCCTCACCGAGCACCTTGCCGTCAACTATACAAACGCAGGTATATGTTTTGTTATGATCGGGGCCTTCATCACCGCGTTTTTCATACACGGGTGGAGGCATACGTCGAGTTTTATCTGCGCACCACTCTTGAATCATATTCTTGTAACTCTGTATTGCACCGCGCGAGGCAGTGAGATATATGGAAAGGTCAAGCATTTTCTCAACAACTGACATCACAGACTCCATATCAAAGCCCGAATCAATATAAACGGCACCTACAAGCGACTCAAAAAGGTCTTCCATCACGGAGCGCTCGTTTTCAATGCCAAGCTTCGCATCTCCTTCTCCCATAATGAGATATTTTTGCAAGTCAAGACGCTTAATATTATCCGAAAGATTCTTTTTATCTGCAAGATGAGAGCGTATGTTTGAAAAATCACCCTCGGTAAGCTCCGTTTTAATCCCCTTCGAATATCTCGTTGCCTTTGTTTTGATGAGGCTCGTAATTATCGTTGCGGATAATATGCTGTCACCGAAAAATTCAAGAACCTCATTCGATTGATAAGGCTCTCTTTGTCTGAAGTTGTTTTCATTACAAAAACTCGCACGGGTAAAGGCTTGTCGCAAAAGTGACTTATCGCGAAAGACGTACCCGATGATTTGTTCGATCGTTTCAATGTTTTTTTCGAAATTCATATTTTACCTTTTCCGACAAACATTAAACCGAACCCGTTTAAGTCTTAAGCGACCTCGGATTAACTCTTGCCTTTGTTTATCCCCGACACCGTGTAAGGTTTTAGCTTTCCGTACGATTGTGAGTATAGTTATTTTATCACTTTTCATCTCGCTTGTCAAGAAGCTAAAAGCGTTTGGATCAAACTTTTCCCATCAAGAAGGCGCGTTTACTAAAATAAACAAGTTGACAAATCGCAAAAATCGTGGTATCATATTGTTCAAGAATATTTTGCGCGATTATTTTAGCGCGGAGAGGAGAAGGATATGCCAAACGAAAAACGCGGTATTTTATCAACGCTTTCAACCTACGTCCACATGCTTATCAACGCCGGTATGATTTACGTCGCGTATTTCATAACCTGTTATTTTAACGATTCACACCCGGCATACCCTCACGAAGTCAAGACATTCATCGGTGTCATCACCATTATCGTATCAGAATCTTTCATTGCTCAAATCATAACAAAAAGCAATTCCACGATAGATTACAGACCCACAAAGCAGCTAAAAAACATTTGGGGAACAAAAACAATTTCCCTTGCAATTCTGCTTTTGATCGCAGTTCTCTTTGCGCCGGAGGGTTCACTTGTCTTTTACGGCGTCTGGACGGCGGTTTATACGTTAATCAGCGCATTAGCACTCGGCATTGTTTGCAGAATAAAATACGCAATATTGAGACTCTTGAGAAAAGGACAGTACTATCTCAAAAGAACTCTAATCGTCGGTGATAACACAACCTCGGTCAAGGAATATATCTCCCAAGTTGCAAGCAACCCCGGTTCGGGAGTTATGATTCTCGGATTCATCGGTGATAAAATTGAACCTGACGTTGGATGCGAAAAGTTAGGCTCATTCAAGGACTTCATCAAGGTACTTGATAGGTATCACCCTACAGACGTGGTATTCTCCATGGAGTCCTACGACAAACGCCATCTTATCAAACTTGTTAATATTTGCGAGGATAGATGCATTAAAGTCTACTTCCTTCCCGTCACGTACGGCTTCTTGAAGGATATAAGCCAAATTGAGCAAATAGGAAACGTTCCGCTCGTAAATCTTCACACTAATCCTCTGAGTAACCTCGGCAACGCATTTATCAAGCGTGTAATTGATTTGATAGGCTCTTTGGTATTAATTATCTTAAGCGCGCCTCTTATGATTGTCGTCGCGATAATCATCAAGCTGACCTCGCCCGGACCCGTATTCTTCAAGCAAACTCGAATCGGAAAAATGGGAAAACCGTTCACGATGCTCAAATTCCGCTCCATGCCGGTTGACATTGCAACCGCAGAGGAATGGACCATCGAAGGCGATGAACGTACTACGAAATTCGGTAGCTTTATGCGAAGAACATCAATAGACGAGATACCGCAGTTCTTCAACGTGCTTCTCGGCGATATGTCGCTTGTCGGGCCTCGCCCCGAGATACCGAGATTCGTGGACGAATTCCGCGAAACGATTCCGCTTTATATGATAAAGCACTACGTAAAGCCCGGCGTTACGGGACTCGCGCAAATATACGGCTTGCGCGGTGATACATCCGTAGAAGAGCGCATACACAAGGATATTGCCTACATTGAAAGCTGGAGCGTATGGCTTGACATCTCGATAATTTTAAAAACTCCATTTAAGGCATTCAACAAGTACGAAAAGTACGTAGAATCGGTAAACGGAGAAAAGGAAACCGGTACGCTTCGTTTGCTTTGGGAAAAACTTGGATTCAAGAACCCTTCTCCCACAAGAGTGGTCAAGCCGAATCAGAAGATACTCTACGCAGCATCAACCGCCGAGCATCTGCGTAAATTCCACATGCCTTATATTGAAGAGCTTCGCGCCGACGGTCATACGGTTATGACAATGGGTGGCGGCGAAGGCGTTGATTTCAACATCCCTTTCGTGAAAAAATTTTTCTCAAAGGAAAACAAGCTCTTAAGAAAAAACATCAAGGAAATCGTCAAAAAAGAAGAATTTGACCTTATAATCCTTAATACGTCTCTCGCGGCTTACCACATAAGACGTGCAGTTCCACATAAGAGCCGCCCACGAATCATTAACATTGTTCACGGATATTTATTCTCCGAGAGCGAGTCTAAGCCAAAGGCGCGCTTAAAGAGAAGAATGCTGATAATCGCAGAAAGACTGCTTCGACGTAAAACCGATGCGGTGCTTACGATGAACGATGAGGATATGAGAATTGCCACAAAGAACGGCTTCGCGCTCGGTCCTGTTATTCCGATTTTCGGAATGGGAGTCCCTTTCCCCATCTTCCGCGAGGAAATAAACTCGATAAGAGAAAAGATGAACTGCGCTGACGATTTCGTCATACTCTTTGCGGGCGAGCTTTCGAAGAGAAAAAATCAGGAATTTTTAATCAAAGCCTTGCCACGTGTAAAAACAAAAGTTCCAAAAGCGAGACTATGGCTTCTCGGTGACGGCGAGGAAAAGGAAAAACTCGTAACGCTTGCCGAAACGCTTGGAGTTTCGGATTCGGTAACCTTCTTCGGCTGCGTGGATAACCCGATAGACTATATGCGTGACTGCGATCTTTACGTCAGTCCGGCTCGTTCCGAGGGACTTCCTTTCAACGTCGTTGAGGCGCTCGGAGTCGGAAAAACCGTACTTGCAAGTAAAATCAAGGGACACACCGATATTCTCGGTGGAGGCTTCGGCTTCCTTTACGAGCTTGATGACAAATGGGAGTTTGCAGACAAGGTGCTTGATATTTATGAAGGACACCTTTCAATCCCCGCAGACGTTATATGGGACGGATATCGTAACTTCTCTGATGCAATCGTCTTCCCCGATACTTACGATAAAATCAAAGAAGCGGGCTGGCTTTAATTCCGACGCATAGCGTTTAACGGCTCGCCTTTCAAAAACAATCTTTGAGGTAAATATGAAAATCACATTTCTTGGAACAAGTCACGGAATCACAGAACGAGACAGATTCACGTCATCTGCGCTCGTTTCAATAGCTGACAAAAACTATCTTATAGACGCAGGAGCTCCGATAATGAAGCTTTTGCAGGTTTATGGTGTTAAATTCAACACGCTCTCCGATATATTCATCACGCACAGCCACGGAGACCACTATCTCGGACTCGTTGAATTCACGAATCAAATAGAGAGCTTTTCGCAATTCGACGGCGTAAACGTAAAAATACACGGTCCTGAGCTTTTCCCATATAATGCCTTGAGAACTTTCCTTTTTGGCGATGGAAATCTTCACTCAAAGAATCTTGGCGGAAACCGTCATGAAACCGACAACAAGGATTCAAGAATATCCTTTGAAATGTACTCCGCAGGTGAAATTTTCAACGATGGTACGCTTAAAGTTACCGCATTCAAAACAAAGCATTTTGCCGACTCACATTCGCTTCTTTTGGAGGCAGAGGGCAAGCGTGTTCTCTTCACGGGCGATTTGCGCCACGATCTTATCGACTTTCCCACCGATGCGATAATGGACGGAGTTGACCTTTTGGTTATGGAAGGTGCGCACGCTCGACTTAACAGCGAAAAAATCAAGAATTTCTTCAAGGAAGTCCAAACGAAGAATATGATAATCAATCACATTTACGATGGAATGAATCCCACCGAAGACTTACAAGCTTTAAAGCATTTTCTTTCGGAATGCTATCCCGTAACTCCCGCGTTCGACGGCTTCTCTATTGAAGTATAAAAATATCTCTAAAAACTTTGCGATAAAAGTAAAACAATAAAAGTCTCCCGTAGTAGAAATCTACCGCGGGAGTTTTTTGTTATCTTTAATTTAAGTGAAAAATCATTTTAATCGGTTTTCGTAGACTTTTTTGAGTAGGGTGTAATTTTGAATTTTATACTAAGATTACAACCCCTTTCAAAGCGCCTTATTCGCTTATCAATCCAAAGTTAAAACGACCTTTCCGACGTTTTCGCCGCGATAAAGTACGTCGTGAGCGGCTTCGGCCTCGGTTATCGGGAAGGTTGCGTATATCGTAGGTTTAACAAGCCCCGCCTCGATTTTTGGATATACATCTCGAACGATTCCGGCAAGTATCTGTGCCTTAACGCTCGGCGTACGTGAACGAAGAGTACTTCCTATAATTCTTACGTTTCTTACGTATATGTTCTTTAAGTCTATCTCTGTTTTTGTTCCCGCAAGAGCCGCTATCATTATCCATCTTGCGCCATGAGTGAGATAATGAATACATTTGCCCATAATTTCACCGCCAAGACAATCTATTGCAACATCAACAGAATGACCGCCCTCAAGCTCCTCTCGAAGCACCTCGGAAATGTCCTCTTCATCGGTAATAACCACTCTATCTGCATTCAAATGTAAAATTTTGTTTGCAAATTCGCGTGTTCTGACGGTAGTGATAACTCTTACGCCGAATGCTTTCGCCATAGGAATTATAACGCTTGCGAGTCCTGATGCGCCCGCATTCATAAGAAGTGTATTTCCCTCTTTTATTCCGCCCTCTATAAAGAGATTGAGATATGCGGTTGCAAAGGCTTCAGGAATTGCCGCCGCCTCAATGAGCGTGCAGTTTTTCGGCACGGGCATAAGCATATCGTATTTTACGTTAGCGTATTCCGCATAACCTCCGCCGCCAAGAAGGGCACACACCTTATCTCCTATTTTATATCCTGATTTTTCCTTTGCGACTTCCCCCATCTCTATAATAGTTCCCGCAATTTCAAGTCCCATCCATTCGGGACAACCTGCAGGCGGAGGATAATCTCCTTCTCTTTGCATAAGGTCAGCGCGGTTTAGCGCAGCTGCGCTTATTTTTATTATACACTCGTCTTCTCTGCACACGGGGTCGGGTACGTTATCCCATCTAAGTGACTTATCTTCATTAACAAGAATAGCCTTCATTTAATTTCTCCTTTATTCACAACATTTAAGAATGGTTTTAAACAGCATAAGCTCGTAGTCGTAGGTATATGGATTTTCAAGCTCTTCGGCTACCATTTTCGCAAAGGAACGCATCATATCCGTATATCTGTCATGCAGCTCGGACTTTTTGTTTTCTCCGGGAGCGTTCCAATCCTCGTCAAAGCACTCGTTATACTCGGTGTACTGAGTTGGGTAATCAACCGTAATTTCAAGCGGTCTTACCTCAAACTTACCACGGGTTCCGGTTATAACTAATTGACGCCTTAAAAATCCTCCCATTTCAGCCTGAGTTGTTTTTACAAACGACGCTCCGTGTTCGTACTCCATAACGGCAAACGAAAAATCTTTAGCTTCCGTTTCATAAAGTCCCGAGGATTTATTGAACGGAATTATTCTCTTCGGCTCGCCCTGAATTCTCAAAACAAGGTCAACAAGGTGACACCCGAGATAAAACATCATTCCGCCATCAAACGTGTTAAGCCAATTTGTTTGTTCAAAGCCTCTGTAGCCGCTCATCTGCGCCTCAACGCTGATAACGTCTCCTATCTCGCCCGCTTTAACACGGTTTATTATATCTTTAATTGCGGGATTGTAGCGGTACATATATCCCATGTGGAAAACCGTACCGTTTTTCTTTACAGTTTCTATGAGCTTTTCAAACGCTTCAAGCGAGAGTCCGCCCGGCTTTTCCATATGAATATGCTTCCCTTTTTCCGCAGCCATAAGTGCGTATTTTGTGAGATATATTTCTTCCGTTTCTATAACAACCGCTTCAATCGTTTCATCATTCAATATTTCTTCAACAGTCATCTCGGGTATATCGGGAGTTTTCTCAAAGCGCTTCATTTTGGCGGGGAATTTTTTTCTTTCATTTTCGGGCAGCGCATATCCGACTATTTCGAACACGTCTTGATTTAGGGTAAGAGCACGAAAAATTTCGTTTCCGTGACTGTATATACTCGTTCCTATTTGAGCAACTCTTATTTTTCTCATATCAACACTCTCCTCATTTTATTATCTGTCCAATTTACTCCAATCAAACTGAACGCCGATAGGAAATTCTTTGTCATTAACCAGTCTTTCGTAAACCTCACCGCATTCTTCCGGAGAGTGAATCTCGCTGACAAGACTGTCAAGTTCAATTCTTTCTCCCGAAATCAATGCAAGGATTGCAGATATATCATCTCTGTGGGTAAACCAACCGGGATGCGATTCATATTCAGGACGAGCTATAGTATGCGCCCCGATAACCGTAATGCCGGGAGAATGTATCTTCTTGTAATAATCCACGGTAAAATCCGAATTTCTCGTGCATCCAAGAAGAGCAACTCTGCCGAATTTCGCCATGCAGTCAAGCGCCTCGTTGAATCCCGCTCCAACTCCCGTTACCTCAATAGCGACGTTTACGCCGCCGCCCGTAACCGTCTTCACCTTCTCTGCGAAATCCGCGTCAAATGGGTCGAATGTGAAATCCGCGCCGCAACTTTTTGCCATCTCTCTTCTCTTCGGGTTAGGGTCAACCGCAATTATCGGCACTGCCCCAGCCGCGCGAAGAAGCTTCACTCCAATGAGTCCTAAAATACCGAGTCCCATCACCATTGCGCTCTCACCTATCTCTATACGAGTTTTGCGTATTGCTGCAAGCGGGAACGAAGCAATAAAACTCATCGCTGCGCTCGAATTTGAAATCTCGCTATCGTTTATTTTTACTACGTTGTTTTCGTGAACGAGATTGTAGCTTCTATGCTTTCCCCAATAAACCACAACCCTGTCACCAACAGCAACACTTGTCACGTCAGGACCCACGGCGGCAACTATACCTACGCTGTTATATCCCGACGTTCTTGGAAATATAACTCCCGAAGCACCATTTGCGTTTACATTCGGGTCACCGGTTATATTTGCGCGTTCCGTACCTGCGCTGATAGTGCTTATCTCGGTTTTTACGAGAACCTCGTCACCCTTTGGATCGGGAAGATTCCTTTCAAGAAGCTCCGCTTTGTTTATTTCTGTAAAGACTATATGTTTTATCTTCATAATATCCCATTAACTCCTTTGTTTTTAACAAATTAAATTTGGTTTGATTATATTATACCACTTGACAAACTCTAAAAAAATATGTTATTCTATATCAAATCGGGTAATTTTCTCCAAATTTTATCACTTTCAAAAAGAGGTAAAAATATGATAAATGACAGAATTTTTGCGCAGAGCTTTCGTTTTACGGTTTTCAATTTCAAAAAATACAAATACAACGATAACAGAAGAGGTGCAAAAACGCACTATATAGCGTATATGCTGCGCGGATGCGCAAAGCTTGTTTTCGATGCAAGAGAATGCGTAAACATTTCGGAAGGGGACGTTTTCTATATTCCAAAAGGACTGAAATACGAATCCTTTTGGTCCGGAGAACAGTCGGTGGAATTCGCCTCGCTGGGCTTTGAGTTTTTCCCTTCATTTAATTCTGAAAGATTTCCTGCGCAAACCGTAAATGCAGACAACGAGGACAAATCAACGATAGAAATACTTGCCAAGGAAGGCAAGGTCAGTGCCGAAAAAATAGGCGCACTTTACACTCTTCTCGGAAAGCTGATTCCAAAAATGGAAACCGCAACATTAGACAAAAAAAGTGTTCTTGTCGCAAGAGTTAAAAAATACATAGCTTCAAATCCAAATGAAAGCATTGCCTCAATCGCAAAGAAGTTTGCAGTCAGTGAATCAGGGCTTTACTCCATTTTCAAAAAGTATTCCGACCAAAGCATAGGCGAATACAGAAACAGAGCAATTATGAACAACGCCCTCGACCTTTTAATATCGAGTGACGATTCGGTAGAGGAAATCAGCGAAAGACTCGGCTTCAGTTCAAGCTCCTATTTCAGAAAATGCTTCAAATCTCACTTTGGTATGTCTCCGCGCGACATGAGAAATAAAAACAGAATTTAAGCGTCGCGGAATAATAAAGCAAACGAACGAAATAAAAACCTCTTGAAGTAGAGTTTAATCTACCGCAAGAGGTTGTTTTTTATTGATTATATGTATTAATCAAGATACTCTGTCTTATAGTTGAGTCCGAACACTTTTGCCAAAGCCTTAAGTTCTTCGTCCTTGATTTCGTTCTTTCTCTCAAATCCTGCGGTGAGCATATAGAGTTGAGCTGCCTTTTCAACGGTTTCAATAAGACCGAAAGCTTCGTCAAGGTCCTTACCCGCGCCGTAGATTCCGTGCGCGGTCCATACGCAAAGTCTTGCATCGTTGAGCTTTTCAGCAGTAGCTACTCCAATATCGTTAGTTCCGCAAACGAGCCAAGGAAGAACGCCTACTCCCTCGGGGAATACAACTATAGATTCTGTCTGCATCTTCCAAAGCGCTCTCGTGAATTCTCTTTCATCGGGGCCGAGAATGAGCGACATTGCGATTGTATTGGTGGGGTGCGTGTGCATTACAACTCTGTTTTCGGGGTCTTTTTTGAGTCTTACCATGTGGCTCATAAGGTGCGCGGGAAGCTCGCTTGTGAACTTGCCGCCGTCACGGTAGCCCCAAAGAAGCTCACAGCTTACGCCGTCTTCAGCAATACGAACGATACCGAGATTGTTTTCGGGATCGTATTGAACGTTCTTAAAGTATTTGCCCGTACCTGTAACAAGGAAAATCTTTCCCTTGATTTCAGAAGCATCGAAGGACATGGGGATAGTACGGATAACCTTTGAGGTATCAAGATAACCCTCGAGGTCCTCGTCGCGAAGCAAGTAGGAAAGGTTTCCGCCATTACGCTCGTCCCAACCGAGTCTATAAAGATTTGTAAGAGTTCTTATCGCCTCTACCATAAAAGGCGCGCTGATTATATCTTTCATTTTCATTTTCCTATTCGTTAATTTTATTTTTTGGCGCGTCAGTATATAAACACGCTTTTTGTCTACTTTTGTTGTCAAATCGAAGTATTTTTCGGTCGATTTTCAACCTTTCAATACATTATCTTTTTGAGAGAACATCCTTTTCGTACTTATCCACCTCGTCAAGCCACTGCATACCAACGGGAGCGCCGCACTTTTTGCAGTACTCGTCGAACACGTCTCCGAAGGGCATAGTTTTCATTTCTTCGGAAACTGCAAGCATTTTAGTGTAGTTTGCGTCATCCTGGTACTTCTTAAGAAGCTCGTTCGGCTGAAGCATTGCCGAAAGAAGCGACTTCTGCATATTTCTTGCACCAACTACCCACGCGGCAATTCTGTTAACAGACGCGTCGAAGTAATCGAGAGCTATAAACACTCTGTCAAGAGCGTCGTTTCTTACGATTTCCTTTGCGATTTCCTTTGTTTCATCATCAAAAATTACAACGTGGTCGGAGTCCCAACGTACACAGCGTGTTACGTGGAGCGCAATTTTTTCATTGAAAAGAAGGAGGGAGGAAATCTTATCCGAAACGACCTCGGTGGGATGATAGTGACCGTTATCCATAAGGGGAGTGATTCCCGCCTTAGTCGAATAAGAAAGGCAGAATTCAGCCGAGCCTACGGTGTAGGACTCAAGACCGATACCGAATACTTTTGATTCAAGAGTTACGTAAACCTTCGACTTATCGTAGGGCGTTTCAAGAATCTCGTCAAGCGACTTCTTGAATCTTGCTCTCGGACCGAGTCTATCCTGGGGAATTTCCTTGTAACCGTCGGGAATCCAGAAGTTTATAACGCAGCTCTCGCCCGTTTCATTAGCGAAATACTCTGCTATTTTTATACACGCCTTGCCGTGTTCAACCCAGAATTTGCGAGTTTTTTCATCGGGAGAGGAAAGCGTGAGATTGTCCTTAACGTTGGGATGAGCGAAGAAGGTGGGGTTGAAATCTATGCCCATTCCTCTTTCCTTCGCGAATTTTACCCACTTTTCGAAGTGCTTTGGTAAAAGCGCATCTCTATTAGCATATTCGCCGTTCTCAAAAATTGCGTAGCACGCGTGGAGATTGAGCTTTTTCTTGCCGGGAATAAGCGAGAATGCCATATCCATATCCGCCATAAGCTCATCGGGAGTGGTTGCCTTGCCGGGATAGTTACCCGTTGTCTGAATACCGCCGGACAGAGATTCCTTCGTATCGAATCCGCCAACGTCATCTCCCTGCCAGCAATGAATTGCAACAGGAACGTTCTTAAGCTTTTCCATTGCGCCCTCAACGTCAATACCGAGCGCGGAATATTTTTCTTTTGCTATTTCGTAAGCGTTCATTTTTATATCCTTTTCTTAAATAATCATTATTTATCACGTATTTTTAATACTTTTGTTTACATTTTAGATTGTTTTTTAGCTTTAATTTGCATCAATCAGAGGATTGTTTTCTCTTCATTTGTATCTTAAGATTACCTATAGCCGTAGCCTCTATGGGAAGAGCTACAACATTCTTTTTCGTATATTTTTCGGTGAGCTTATTAAGGTACGCATTTTTAGCTCCTCCGCCAACGATGTATAAATCGCCGTAAACCTTACCTGTATTACACTCCATCTCCGCGATAGAGATTCCGTAGCAACGAGCGAGACTCGTATAAGCACTCTTGAAGTAATCTCCCATCTCATTAGGCGTAGCCTTTCCGCGCTTTGCAATGTAAGCGTCTATAGCGCCCTTCATGCTTTCGGGAGCAACAAAAGAATCATCGTTAACGTCGAAGACCTCAATATACGAGCTTTCCTCTGCCATTTTAACAATATCGTCATAGCTCGTTTCAGGGCAAAGCTCCGAGCGTAAGCTTTGAACTATCCACATACCCGTGATGTTTTTCTGGTATCTATTGTACCCGACCCCGCCCTCATTTGAATAGTTTGAAGCAAGGCTCTTATCATCGGTGTGTGCCAAAGGTGTCTTAACTCCCAAAAGAGACCACGTTCCCGATGAAATATAAGGAGCATTCTCCTTCATCTCTATTGCTTCAACAGCTGATGCCGTGTCGTGCGTCGCACACAAAACGACGTCGGTTTCTCCGCCAACGCGCTTTGCAATTTCGGGCTTAAGTCTTCCAACGAGAGTACCCGGCATAAAAAGCTCAGAATCGAGCGTTATCGGAAGATTGAGAAGCGACCAAATTTTTCTATCGTAACGTAAGGTAGAAGCATTTACCATTCCGGTAGTAGTTGCGTTGGTGAACTCCTTTACCTTGTTACCCGTAAGCTTATACATAAGGTATTCGGGTATCATAAGGAAATCGGTAGCTTCATCGAGTCTGCCCTCATTCTCGTCAACGTAGAGTTGATAAATTGAGTTGAAGCGTTGGAACTGTATGCCCGTGCGCTCGTAAAGCTCCTTGAAGGAAATAAGACGGTGAACCTCATCTATAATACTCTCGGTTCTCGGGTCTCTGTAAGCGTATACGGGCATTATCTCCTCGTCCCCGTTCATGAGAACGTAGTCAACGCCCCATGTGTCTATAGAAAGACTTGCGATCTGCGGATATTTTTTAAAAGCGGCAGCAATTCCATCTACAACGTTTTCGAAGAGCTTTTCAACGTTCCAAGTCAAACGTCCGTCAACGTTTTCCATTCCGTTTGGGAATCTAAAAACCTCGTCGGTTTCGATTTTCCCGTCCTTTTCATAGCCTATTATATGTCTTCCGCTTGAAGCTCCAATGTCTATCGCGAGATAATACTTCATAGCACTCCTCCATATTCAGAATAAATCAAATATTATTGTAGCACATTTTTTTCCAATATACAAGAGCGAAAATTGCGTAGAAAACTGTCTTTATTTAAATTCCGGTTGATTTTTGAAATCAAAAGTGTTAAAATAAGAACAATCCAAATAAGAGGAAAAAATTATGGAAAAATTTCTTATAAACAAGCTTGCAACGATTTCGTGCGAAGAAGAGGCAATTTTATCGGGCTCTTCGCTAAATAAAGACCTATATGCCGTAGGTGGTGAATTCGTCATTGATGCCGATAGAATCCTTTCGGGAGGCAGAAGCATCGCGGTAAGAACACACACACGCTATACCGACTTCCCTCTCCATAAGCACAATTATCTCGAGATGATGATAGTTCTCTCCGGAAGTATTACACACGTAATAGCCGACGAAGAGGTAACACTCACTCGCGGAGATATTCTCATTTTGAATAAGCACATCTCCCACTCCATCAAAACAGCGAACACGAACGATATAGGCGTTAACGTTATAATCTCGGACAACTTTATTGAATCTTTGGCGTCGGAGCTTTCCGAAACGGTATTCTCCGAGCTTGCACGCCAAAACTCCATACCTTCCGGTTCGGGAATATATCTATGCTTCTCATCTGAAGGAAACAAGCAAATAGAGAACATTATCGAAAATCTTCTTTTCGAGCTTACCGAATACACCGCAGACGATAGAATTTTAAGATATACAACAGCGCTTCTTTTCGACTATCTTTCAAGAAAGAGCAAGAAACTTTTGAAGCTTGCCTCTCGTATGCCCGATAAAACAGGAGTGCGCCGACGCGAAATTTTAGGTTATATACAAGGTAATTTCAGGAGTGCCACCCTCTCTGAGCTTGCAGACAAAATGTTTCTCACTCCGCCCTATCTTTCCAAAGTAATCAACGAAATTTTCGGCAAGGGCTTTAAAGAGCTTTTGCTTGAAGAAAGAATCAGACGCGCAGCAGAGCTGGTAACGAACACAAATATACCGATAGGTGAAATTATCGAAAGCGTAGGCTATGAAAACGAGTCATATTTCCACAAAGAATTCAAAAAGCGATTGGGACTTACACCGCTGAAAATGAGAAAAATGAAAAATGATCAATAATCCAAACCGCCTTTCCAAATCTGAAATCTCATTTATATTAACCTACAAGCGCGTTATGTGTTGACAAAATATGTATTTAGTGTTATAATCAGTGTATAAAACAAAAATAAGGAGGACATTATGATAGGTCTTATTTTTTCAGCGGTATTCTTCGGAATAGTCGCTATAGCCGCCTTGGTCGGCTTCATGAAGGGTAGAAAGTACGTGTGGCAATATTCGCTTG
This sequence comes from Eubacteriales bacterium, assembly GCA_045660185.1. Lineage (GTDB taxonomy): Bacteria > Bacillota > Clostridia > Oscillospirales > CAG-272 > UBA1740. Next base: position 22,366 of record JAZRDI010000022.1, read on the forward strand.
CGCGCCTTCTCGTTAGCATCACAGCAGTAATTATAGCAATCCCCGTAACGAAATACGTTGCAAAGATCATCGCAAAAGCAGTATTGGGAATGATTCCGCTCGAAGTGGAAGGAATTTCACTCACAGGACTTTTGGGTGATATTTTAGTAGTAATGATGGCAATGGTGATCGGTCTTTTCATTTTCTGTATCGTTCGCGTTATCATCAAATTTGTTCTTAAATTCTTCGCTCCCTCTCTCGGCGCGTTGATTTTATCCGTCACCGAGAAAAAAGATGAAGAAACTAACGCTCTTGAAGAAACCGAGAGTGACGAAAGCGAAAACGAAAACCGCAGAGAAAAGAAGCCCTCGAAAAGAGAAGGCTGCTATTCTCACAATCCGCAGCCCGCAAGTATCCTTATCGGTATTTTAGGATGCGTTCTCGGAGTAGTTGTTTTCTTCGCTCCCCTCATGGGATTCATCGGCGTAGTTAACAGCGGTCTTGAATCTGCAGAGCCCTTCGTTCTCGAAGCGCTCGAAGATGACGAAGACACCGTTCAGATTTATAAAGAAGTAACCGGTGTAACCGGATGCGCGGCTGTCAAATTCTCAAACGTGTGTGGCGCAAGACTTATATTCAACCGCCTTACTCGATACAATATGGATGACATCGTGTTTAAGCTCAAAAACGAAATGAATCTCATCATGGTAATGGTTGAGTCTTACAACACCGTAGCAGATGCCAACACTAACAAAACGGAAAAAACCGAAGCGGTAGGCAACGCGCTTGATGCGTTTGACGATTCCTCATTGATTCCCGTTCTTCTCTCCAACGCAGTTAATCTCGCGGCAGAAGCGTTTGAAAATGACGAGGAATTTATGGGCGTGTCACTCAACAACGGCAACAATAGTACCGATAGCGGTGAAAGCTCCGATACCGTAACCGATAAAATCCTCGTAGCCTTCGTCGATACTTTCAAGGGTTGCACCCCCGATAGCATCAAGGAAGACGTAAGAACGCTTGGAAACTTTGTTATTATCACAATTGATCACGATGCGATTGACACGATTCTTGATGATCCCAAGGCTCTTCTTAATAACAACGTGCTCGTAGAAGACCTTCTTGGAGCATTCCTTGATAATGATCGCTTAAGCTCTCTCGTTTCCGTATTCCTTGAAATCGGAATGGACGCTCTTTACGATACACTCGGCGTTCCCGATACTCTTGAACAGCCTCATCAGAATCTCCAGGATGAGCTTGGAAACATTCAGGATCAGATCCCGGGTGACCTCGTTATTGCTCCCATGGCAAGCGATTCTTCAAACGCAGAAAAGAAAACTTACGAAATCAAAACCGAAAAGGATCTCAAAAAGTTCATTCGTCAGGCATTTAACGCAAGCGGTATAGACATTACCGACGCCGGCGTTGACGCGGTAGCATCAAAGCTTATGAGCAAAGCTCCCGTAACCGACGCTCTTAAGAACGTTGAGGTTAAGACAAAGAGCTCTAACGGTGAAGCTAAACCGGTTGACCTTACCAGCCTTGAAAAGTTCGAAGAAACCTCTCTCCTTTTGACCAAGAAGGATATATCCATCAACAAAACAAACGGCATCACCAACGCTAAAAACGAAGCAAAGCTTCTCGCTAACACGCTTTCTTCCATCGTAAAGATTACCGAAAAGCTTGATAGCGAAGACGGCAAAATGGATATAGGAGCAGTTCTTGAAGTAGCAGGCGAAATTCTTGACAACCTTGCAAACACCGAGCTTATCGGTAAGGAAACCGTAGACAGTCTTGTTGTAGTTGTATTCCAGTCCGAAATGGTAACCGAGCAGGTTGGCGGAAACGTTGTTGCAGTTACAAACGCAGTTAACTCTCTCGTTGGTAATACAGATAACACAGAAGACAAGTCCACCGCATACAAGGATGCTTTCAGCAATATCGGCGGAATGGTTGACACTATGACAAGCGTATCCGAATCCGAGGACCCCGAAGCAATAATCAGAAGCTTGACAGATACCTTGAAGGGTATGACTCCCGCAACCGCAGAAGCAACCAAGCACATTATTGGTAATGCAGACTTCATTGAGAGCCTTATGGGAGACGGTGCAGACGATAGCGCAGAGGGCATCGCAGAGCTCGTTTCCAACCTCTTTGATAATATCGCAATAGCAAGAAAATCCACCGATAAGGGCGGTCTTGGACTCTCCGAAAGCGCATACATAGACGAAACCGAGTTTATCGCAAAGCTTCTTGAAACCACCCTCAATATGTCCGATGGCGAAGAAGAGCCCAAGGAAGACGAAATCAAGAAATACTACGAACAGGCTTTGGATTCCAAGATACTTACTCACACTATCACAAGCACCGTTTTAGATGATAACAACAACGTTATCCGTCTTGATCCCCTCAACATCGATGCAGATTGGGAAACCACTGATGAAATGCAGGAATTTGTCAACGAGCTTAACGAGCAGCTTGCAGAAAGAATTAACAACATTGACAACGATGCAGAGATAACCAACAAGACAGAAGCAAAGAACGATGCCGTAACTCTCGCAGTTGCAGTTGCCGCCTTCGCAGGCATTAAGACCACCGCAAACGGCAACACTATCGTTCTCGCTAACTAATTTTAAATCCCCCTACCGCACCCACCGCGGTAGCAAAATAAAAGCGACGTCACAAAGACATCGCTAAAAAATCAAATAGCAAAAAAGACGAAGGCGCTTTTTACGCATCTTCGTCCTTCTTTTTGTGTTTTGGAATTTTCGAAAAGATTACAAATGAAAGGTGTTACTTATCTTTTTTGTTGATATTGCAATAAGTATTCTTGATCTTCCGGCTTTGAAATATAGACTTCTATGTTTGGTACTTTTAGTTTTATTTCATCCATGAGCTTTTTTCTTTTTTTATCACTTACTAAAACGTTTATGCATTTCCCATTAGAATCATAAAATTTCCAAAGCCTGTACACCAGTAGTAGAACCTATTCTATACTTTGTCAAATTTTTCTCGCGTATAAACCAACTTATATCGTTATGCCAACCAAAGCGCAAAGAGAATTGATTCAAGAGGCAAAACTTGTGCAATTGTATTTAATTTGTAAGCAATTGTTTTCATTTTGCCTCTTTTTATGCGTTTAAATAGTTTATGCAACAACTATAAAACCGATGTAAAAACATCACCAAAACAAATATTATTAAAGCTATTAAAATATTTTCTTAAGCATCATCGAAGCAAATAGTTTAAGTTTATATTTTATATTAACTTTTCATTGAGGTAAAGATCGTGGTCGTAGTAATATCCTCTATACGTAAACGGATTATCTACTGCTTTTGTAGAAGCCAAGTGCAATCAAAGGCGCTTTTTTGTGGTTTGGCTTAAAAATCTTAAACGCTTGTTTTACAAGTAATCGTTTCACACAATTGGCTTAATCGTTCTATCTACCTCAATTTCAACACGAGCTTTTTCGCATAGAATTTTTACGTAAAATTCGTGCTCTCCAACAATCTCGTATGAAAAAACAATATCTTCTCCGGCTTCGAATTCCTTGATAATCTCTGTTTCATCCATAACGATAACTGCTTTCGCGTTGCCCTTTAATACGTTAAAATCAATACTCCATTCTACAACGCAATCTTCCGCTTTCGTTGCATTTACAGTATTTATTCCCGTTATTTTTCTGCAGGAAAATTTTGTATTATCTCGGTCGTAATCTCTATAACCGGTACCCGAAACACCCGTTTTTTCTCCTTTGTAAGCAAAATGACTGAAAAAGCCACGGGATGCGTGCGAGATTTTAAGAATTTCTTCCTCTGTAAGATTTTCAATCGAAAAACTGTCAAGATCGATTTCAGGAATATCTTTTTTGTTTCCGGACAATAGCCCGCTCAACATACTTATAACTATAAATATTGAACAAACGACAACACCAATATCTCTAATTTTTTGTATAGTGCATTTTTCTTTGTTTTTATTTTCATTCTTCATATTCCAATACCTCCAATGAAATTACAAATCCCCAACCACAAGAAACACCAAAAAAGTTTTTTTCGCCAACTCCAAACTTCATTCCTACCCCATAATTAACTCCAAATGCAAATTCAATTCTTTTCCCCATAAACATAAAAGCACTATTTTTACTTACGATTTCTCCAACATACGCTCCCATCTCGAATTTTGATATACCAATTGCTGAAGAAACTTTCAAATACTCAATTTCCATGCTATTATACTCATCCTGTTCTACGTTTTCATGATATACACCAAGATCAATACCAACACCTGTTGTTTGATTTAGGACTGAATCTACCCCTACTTCTGCATATATCATATGTACGTTTTCATCTGCTTTTTGAGGGATTATTGAACCTATATCTTCATCGTCCTCTGAAACTGGCGTTAGAAACATAGACACCATGCCACAGAAAATGCTACTAAAAACTATAGTTGTAATCAGAATAGAAATAGGAAATTCTCCTCGGTCATCTCTTTTATTAATCGGGGAGTTTTCACAATATGCAAACATATTTGCACACAAAACATTTGATCCTGTTGAAATAAATTTGTCAATGTTAACAAATCTACAAATCTTCGAATCATAGTATCTAGTGCCAAGGTAGTAGAAATTTAGATCTCTTTCGTAATAATATCCTCTATAGGTAAACGGATTATCTGCCGCTTTTGTAGAAGCTCCGCCATTGTGGTAGGCGGTAGTGAAGTTGCCCCAAGCATCGTAATTGTAGGAAACAAGCTTTGCACCGGAATCATTGTAAACTGCTACAATATCTCCATGCAAGTTCTTTTCATACCAGAATACCTGCCAATCGTATTCACCCGCAGTTGCTGCGTGGTACTGCATACCCACGGGAGAGCCGTTAACGTCGTAGAGGTAAACGGTCATATTTCCGTTTGTCTCTTCCGCCATTATTTGACTGCCGTTGAGGTAGTAGGTTGTAGTAACACCGTTCTTTGTCTTACTTGTTCTATAACCGTTTTCGTTGTACGTAAACGAATATGTATTCGAGCCATACACCGCTCCTACAAGTTGTCTGCCGCTCCAAGTGAAATTATACGCAGAGCCGTTGTTGTAGCTTAACGGATTACCAATATTATCGTAAGTTATTGTTGCTCCGTTGTAATTTGTAAGCAAATCTCCCCAGCTACCGGAAGAATAAGTATATGTTTTGGTTGAGGTGGGGGTCGGTGTAGTACCTGCCGCAGTAAGATTACAAGTTTTTACTGCAGTAATATTACCCGCG
>JAZRDI010000023.1:0-70205 GCA_045660185.1 Eubacteriales bacterium
ATGATCAAGTGATTGATATTTAAAATCAATCTGCTGTGCTTTAAGTGGCATTTTCTTGCCCTCAACTTGACAGCTCATCTATTATACAACAAACTTTCCAAAATGTCAACACTTTTTTTGAAAGTTTTTTTATTTTTTTCACTTTTATTCTTTTTGAACAAATTTTGACCTTGCTTTTCCCTCTTCCTCATTATTTTGTATATATAAGCAGTCCTATATGCACGCGCATATATTATTAAATAGGAAGTTTTTATCAAAAAACATATTGACAAACAATATATCCCTATGATATACTTTTTTCACAAAAATACAACATCTTTTTTAATACTTAATTTTATGGAGGTTTTATGCGTCTTCACGATGAATTGTATTTTGAGTTTAAAGCAAACGGCAGCAAAGCTGACGTTCAAAAGTTTGTAGAATTTCTTTTATCGGGCGAGCTCGATGATTTCTTTGAATTTACATCGGACTATATAATCTACAGCGATAATTTTGACTCTGCTTCGATGTTTGAAGAAGTTTGGATAACGGTTTCCAATGATGACGTTGGAATTGAGATTGACAGCTTCAATCCCGAAAGACTTCTCGACGTAATCTGCGTCGCAGGACGCAAGCTTTCAATGCACGGTAACATCTTTGATATAGATGACGAAGAGTATTACTTTGTAAGTCACAAAAACGACCCCACATATATCAACACCGAGGATTTGGAATTTGGAGACGAGCTTGACGAAGAAGCGCGCCGCGAGGAAAGCGAAGAGTTCGACGATTACGAATAAGTTTACTACCTATTATTAATAAAAGACGAGGATTTAACGTTTCTTCGTCTTTTTTGTTTCGTAAATATATCTTTTCTCGCATTTTCATTTATGCTATTTACAAACCATTATTATCGTGATATAATTACTATAGCGCACCGAAGAGATGAAATATCTTTTCGTGCCCGATTTTCAAGCAAAAAGCAACATCAACTTTTTGCAACCGTTTACACAAAAAACAAAATCAAAAGAAGGATTTGGAAATGAAAAAATTAATTTCTCTCCTAATCGTTGTGCTTTTCTCGCTTTCTATCATAGCGTGCAACAACACAACCCCAGACACCAATAACGGTGGAAACAACACGTCAAATAACGAATTTGACACAAACAAAATCACATTTGCATCGGCTTACGCAAAGGCGCAGAATCTCGGCTTCGAGGGAACGCTCGAAGAGTTCGTCGAGCTTATCAGCGGCAAAGACGGCGCAGATGGTAAAGATGGTATCAATGGTACTAACGGAAAAGACGGCGCTAACGGCAAGGACGGCGTTGGAATTGTAAACATTATCGTTGACAACGAAGGCAATCTTTTAGTTATTCTTTCAAATGGCGAAACCATCAACTGCGGTAAATTGCCCGGTACAAACGGAAAAGACGGTGCTGACGGTAAAGATGGAAAAGATGGCGCCGATGGAAAAACACCCTACATAGAAAACGGATATTGGTACATAGACGGTGTAAACACCGGCGTTAAAGCCGAAGGCTCCAACGGAAAAGACGGCGTTGACGGCACCGATGGTAAAGACGGAGCTGACGGCACTGATGGAAAAGATGGTGAAGATGGAAAGACCCCCTATATCGGCGCAAACGGCAACTGGTGGATAGGCGAAACCGATACCGGCATTAAGGCTGAAGGTAACGATGGAAAAGACGGTGCAGATGGCAAAGACGGCATTGACGGAATTACCCCCACTATCGAAATCAGCGATGACGGTTACTGGGTAATCAACGGTGTTAAAACCGAATACAAGGCAGTTGCAGACGGCAGCGGCGGAGATACTCATCCTCATAGCTTCGGCGAATGGGTAAGATACACCTACGATGCAAATACTCCTTGCGATGCTTGGCTTTATTACCGTATATGCTCCGCTTGCAAGGACATCGAGTGGAAGAATGGCGGTTATGAAAACCATAGCTTCACTACCACAACAATAGCTCCCACTTGCGTAGCAGGTGGCTATGACGAAAGCACTTGCACTGTTTGCGGACTTGTTGAAACAACCAACTACACCGATATAGCAGGACATAGCTATAAAGAAGAATATTCATTCTCTGATTCATTTCACTGGCTCGATTGTAAGTATTGCGATGCTACAGCAAACTATGCTGAACACAATATAGATGATTCCGGATATTGCACAGTCTGCGACCAGCCCCTCTCTCCTACCGAAGGAATAATCTACGGCCTCTCCGCAGACGGAACTTATGCGGAAGTTGTAGGCTATAGCGGAACTGCAACGAAGATAGTTATAGCAGACACTTATGAAGGTGTGCCTGTAACGGGAATATATGAAGAAGCGTTTAAAGGCAATAAATCAATTACATCTGTTGTAATTCCCGATAGCGTTACCTCGATTGGTGATTATGCGTTCTATTATTGCTCCAAACTTACAAGCATAACAATTCCCGATAGCGTTACTTCGATTGGTATTTGTGCGTTCTCTTATTGCAAGAGCCTTGCAAGCGTAACAATCCCCGACAGCGTTACTTCGATTGGTAATGATGCGTTCGTATATTGTACCAGCCTTACAAGCGTAACAATTGGCAATGGCGTTACTTCGATTGGTGAGTGGGCGTTCTGTGGTTGCTCCAACCTTACAAGCGTAACAATTCCCGATAGCGTTACTTCGATTGGTGAGCGTGCGTTCTATGGTTGCTTCGGACTTACAAGCGTAACAATCCCCGATAGCGTTACTTTAATTAGTTCTTCTGCGTTCGATGGTTGCTCCAAGCTCGCGAACGTATATTACACCGGTAGCGAGGAAGAGTGGAAGGCTATTTCGATTGGCGTGTATAATTCTCCTCTAACTAACGCAACAAAGCATTACAATTACGTTCCCGAAGAGGAATAGTCCTTTGTGAAATTTTAAAACTCAATTATAACTAAAAACTCGGATAGTTCCTTAATTGGAGCTACCCGAGCTTTTGTTTTGCTATTTTGTTTTTGATTGCGAAATTTAGATAATTGATTATTTTAAATTATTCATTTTGAAATTGAAATAATTGATTATCTTTAATCGCAGACTGTAAAATCGAGATAATCGGTTATCTTAAATTATTAATTGTGAAATCGAGATAATCGGTTATCTTTTTTCCGCTTATAGATTTGTAACAAGAAATCGTTATTACTTTCCGATTACAAAATTGCGGTATGCAGCGGCGCTTTCGGTGTATTTCACAAAGGCTTTTACGAGGGTTTCGTAGCTTGTGCCTTCCGCGCCTTCGGTGAAGCTTGAAACGTGGTAGCTACCGCCATTGCCATAGGTAATGGTTTCGCAGAGTGCGTATGCGTAAACGTCAAGTTCAACGTATGCTCCGTTTGCATCCGTACCGCTTACCGTGTTAAGTTTCTTACCGTCTGCGTAGAACTCTACGCTTGTATCGGTAACGTAGAATCTAATCGAGGGCTTCGCGTCAAGGTTGAGCGTTACGCTCTTCACGGGTGCTACGGTATTAGTTACACCGCTTAACACGGGTGCGCTCGTGTAGTCTGCACCGATGATAGAATCAACAAGCGCGTTAACTCTTACAATCTCTTCTGCGGTGTTAAACTCTGCAAAGTATGTGTAAGCCGCCTTAACGTATGCAAGAACATCTTTTGCGAGAGTCTTTTCTACGTCATTTCCGTTTGCGATAAGCTTGGTTGCATACTTGGGAATTGAGAAGGTGAAGGTTGCGGTTACTGTCTTGCCGCCTGCATTAAGAGTTGCTACAAGCTCAACGCTCTTTGCCGCCTCTGCAGAGCCGAGAGCAACCTTAAGAAGATAATAATCGTTACCATCAACAGTTATCTTCTTGTTGGCTATCGCTTCAAGATTTTCGTATGTTACTCCATTAAATGTAAACTTTTGTACACTTTCTACGGGGATATACACGTTCATAACAAGCTCGCTTGCGAGAGTTATGCTCATCTTGGGAGCGAAGTCAATATCAATAGTTTCAACGTTTCTGAGTCTGTAAGTTACAACTCCCGCGTTCTCTGAAATCTTAACGAACACAGCCTTTCCGTCTTCAATATTATACTCGGTTGCGGGAACGTTTACCAAAGAAGAAATTTCAAGAGCCATGTAATTTCCGTTTTCCATTCTGCCGAACGTCAAGGTGTCCTTCGAGTCACCAACGAAGAAATTAGTAAGGTCAGATGCGGTCTTTGCAATTATCTTACCACCGTTAACGGTTACGTTGAATACAGTATTCTCGTGGTTGTTAGTAGCGGTCATCATCTTAACGCTGTTTGCAGAATTCTTATAATCGAATACGCAATCGTTGAACGTAATGTTAGCGATAAGCTTTGCAGATGCAGCAGCCGCATCAGCCCAAGTATGAGTAATTACGCTTTGTGTTGCGTGAGTTGATACGAAGGTAACGTCGTTGAACTCAAACGTGTATACCGTGTTAGCCTTAAGACCGCTTCCGCCATTCGTGCAGATAATCGAGTTGCCACCGGTCTTTTTGATAATTCCGTTCTTAAGCAGAACGTAACAGCTGTTTCTGCCGTTCGCATCGTTTACGTAGATATCGAACATATAGTTTGCAGCGGAGGTATTCTCAACGGTATAGCCTGCAAGGTCAATCGTGATCCTACCCATAAATCCGGAAATCGCACCCTTGGTGTTGTTGACACTGTTTCTTCTTGCAAGGATTACAAAATCTCCCGTAGAATTAGACTTAATAGCTGCGTTGAGTGCCTTACCAAAATCTTCATATCCACCGACAAATGCTTTGTTTGCAGTGAATACTACGAAGGGATAATCCGCCTCAGATGAGTATCCAAAGGCTATTGAGCCGTAAGGCGTCGAAATTGAAGTTCCGAGTGTATAAATAGCCTCAAGTCCGTTTACAACCTTGTTACCGAACGTAAGCTCAAGTCCTTCAGAATTCTTGAAAGAAAGCGTGGGAGCAGGCTCGGTACTCGACTGAATATAGGTTATGTATTTGCCGTCGCTTCCCTTTCCAAATACAACGCTATCATCGTTTCCGATAATATACATCTTGCGGTTAAGAAGACTATCCGTTATGATAGTTCCACCGTTGATATAAATTTCGGTTCTTGTAAGTGCCTTATTATTGCCTGCGTGAATCATTGCCGCATCAGCCTTTGCTCCGCGGAAATCAAACGTACAGTCATTAAACGTAAGCTTAACGTCAAGACCTGCACCGTTTCCGTTATCCCAGCTTCCCGTGATCATATATCCTGCGGTTCCGGAAAGATCCTTGAAGGTTACCTTTTCAAAGGTAATTCCGTAATACTTTGGAACAGTAAGGCTGTTAGCATGGTTGATACCTATAGGAGCGTTGCCATTTTCGGTAACAACGCTTCCGTTCTTGATAACTATCTCAAGATCCTGAGCAAAGTTATTATCGTTGCTGTAGATATCAAGCATGTACTTGTTCTGTGATACGAATGAGTAACCGTTAAGGTCGATTATGAACGTACCGCCCATTCTCTTGATGAAGTCGGTATTAGCGTCGGTGGATCTTGCGTAATAATCACGTCTAAATACCACTGCCGCGTAATGTCCTTCTGCGGAAGAACCGCCGATAAGGTCCTTAACGTGAGCCAGAGTCATCTGCCAATGATTATCATTGTTATAGAATTTGTGAACGCCATCCTTAAACGTCATGAACGGGAAATCTATCGCGGAGAGATATCCGGGATTATCAACTATCGTAGAGTGAGAAACCGTTCCGTACTCGGTTTTCATGCTGGTGAGATAATAGATCGAGTACGTTCCGTCATCCTCCATTTCGACAAAGTAGCTATTAGGTCTATCGGAGGGATAAGAGGTCGTTGTAGGAGTAGTGGTATTCGGAGTTATGAGAGCAGTGTATTTACCGCTGTCGTTCGCTACGAATACGATGCTATCTTCAGAGCCGATATTGTACATCTTATACTTCGAAAGGTCGCTTGCAATTATCTTACCGCCCTTAACGGTGATATCCATATCGGTGTAAGTCTTGCCCGAGCCTGCATCCATCATCAAAGTACCGTCTGCAGCTCCTGTAAAGTCAAACGTACAGTCAACGAAGGTAACCTTCGTATCAAGCACGAGATTGTTGTTATCCCAGCAATCGAATATGATTCCGTTTCCGGTCTTATATTCGCTTCTGAAGGTAACGTTATCAAAAGTGAAATCAAATTTCTTGTGAGTAGAATTTGTTGCACCCTGGTTCATTCCTATCATAGGAACGTCTGCAGCGTGAACCATAGCTCCGTTTGATACGGTAAACTTACCGCTTGAGGAAAGGTGTCCTGCAGTTACGTACTGGTCGAATACGTACCACTCTGCTCTTAAGGTATGAGTATCGAGATCGAGCTTAAGATTTCCGTTAAGTCCCGAGAGATAACTTTGATCACCCTTAACGAGGGTATAGTCGCGGCGCATAAGAAGAGTATATTCATCGGTCTTGCCGGAGCAAGCTGCAAATGCGCCATCCATTGCTTTAGCGAAGCTCGTGTATCCCGAAACGAATCCGTCACGAGAGAAGAGCGCGAATGGATAGGAAGCCGCGTCACCGTAATTTGAGTCTATAACTCCGTAATCTGTGGCGAGCGGATTGTCTGCAAGAGTATATACGGCGGTAGTACCGTTGTCCGAATCAAGCTTGAATGCTCGACCCTTGCCATTTTCGTCAATGAAGTTCGTGCCAAGAGGAGTTACTCCCGAATTAGCCTTAAGAATGACGTAATTTCCGCTTCTGTCAGGAAGAACCTTAAGAGTATCGTCTGCATCAAGCTTAGCAAAGTTTACGTAAGACGCGCTGTCCATAAGGATTTCGCCACCGATAAGCGTGATATTTACGTCAAGAAGACGCTTTCCATCACTAACGTTGAATACGTTGTAATTCTTTCCGAATGGATAATTTCTGAAATCAAATTTACATCCATCGTAGGTGAGATTCATTTCGGTGCTGCTTGACGTTGCGTTTACAGTCCAGGGAGTATAGATCATATCGCCCCAGAAATCACCGCCCTCACTTTCGAAGCCGAAGGTAACATCGGAGAAGTTAAGGTTATAGACCTTAGTTCCTGTGTCCTCTGCGAATATCTGACCGTCAACGAATGCGATTCTGCCGGATAGGATCTTTCCGTTCGTTATCTTTATATTCGTTGCATAAGGTGCACTCTTATAGCTTGCCGAAAGGTCAAGTCCAACGTCTGCAGACGTGAATGCGTGTCCGCCGAGGTCTATAACGAGATTTGTTAATTTATTGATCTGAGGACCGGGATCGCCAACGTTCTTATAATCTTTTCTGAGAACGATCTGAACCTCGGCATTTATATTAGCCGCTCCGCTTACGGTATTTTGCGCAGTAGTCAAAACGCTGCTCCAACTCGAATACGCGCCAACAAACGCGCCGTCTTTGAAGAGAACAAAGGGATACGTGTTAGCATTAAGATATGCATCGGGAACGATTCCGTATCTCGTAGATCCGTCACCCGATGTTTCAAGAACGTACTCGGTAACGTTGTTTACAGTGTTTTTTGGAACAAACTGAGCATAGCCTTCTTCTATTATGTGGGAAACTTTGGTGCTAGGAGCGTATGCCGCAGGAAGATAGAGCTTCATATTATTTCCGCTCGCATCCTCAACGTAATCAACATACGTTGCCTTGTTTTGAATGGTTATCCATCTGGGATGCGACATCGTAAGGCTTCCACCCTTAACCTCATATTTTGTATTGAGATTGTTTTTGCCCTCGGGCATAAGAGTGAGCATTACAGTCGATCTTCTATCCTCGTCACCGAGGTCTATGTCACACTCGTCAAGATAAACGTTTACGTCTGCCGCAGATGCCAAAGGCATTGTCGAAGAGCTGATAAGCTCTGTGAGCATCGACTTGTCAGCAAGGGTTATCTTAAGATTATCAAAAGTAACGTCGTAAACCTTTCCTACACCGCCGGCGGTGGAGCCGTCATAGGTAACGATAGGCGTATTGTTAAGAACGATTCCACCGTTCTTGATAACGATGGACGTCTTTGCTATTGCCTTTGACGTATTCTTAAGCCAAACGAGAGAGTTAGAAGTGTTTTCCGAATAAATAGTGTATCCGTTAAGGTCGATAACAAAGCTTTCAGCTTTTACTCCGAACTCACCCCAAACGTCTGCGTTAGTAAGAGTATAATTCGAGGTAAGCTTCAACGTGTAACCCTTAACGTAAGCACCGAGAGCCGCCTTCCAGGTCATATAAGTTCCAACAAGAGTATCGCCGTTATAAAGCGCAAACGGAGTATCTGCCTCGGGCATCTTATATCCCATTCCGCCGTTATCAGCAGTGCTGAGATATGCACCGGTAACGGTCATATCGGTAACAGTTTCCTTAATTGTCAGGTTAGAGAAGTAAATGGGCATATGCGTATCGCCCGTAGGAGAAATGCGCGCGTAAAGAGTCTTCGTGTTATTAGAAGTAGTTCCATAATCGGTATCGTAAACTACGTAAGGAATGGTGATTGTCATCCACTCGCCCGCTTTTGTATTAATATTGTAAAGCGGAATATCGTAGTCCATAATTCCGTTAGCGGAATTAGTCATACCGTTCAGCTGAAGCTGAAGGGTACGGCTCGTCGTATCGAACACCTTAAGAGTAAGCGCTATCTGTCTTCCGTAATCAGCCTTAGTGATCTTACCTGTTCCGAGAAGATTCTGCATTGCGATAGCACCCGAAACGTTCTCGTAAAATACGTCACCTGCACCGTACTGACCGGCATTGTTCTTGATGTACGCCTTAACAGCGTAGTCGCCGCCGCTCTCTACCTCGTTACCGTTTTCGTCAAGCTGAACAAGAGCGGAATAGTTATAACTTCTCACGTTATCCATGGTGGAGAAATCTCTATCTGAAAGAACGGAGGTGCCGGCTGCCTTAGCGGACTTAAGCATAACGGTCACGCTCTTTCCGGCATTAGCGAAGATGAATTTAGTAATATCTATTTCGTAAATTCCTGCGCCCTTAAGGTTAACACTTCCGAGTAACTTGCCTTCGGTTTCTCCAACTGCGTCAACTGCGTAAAGCTCAGCAATGTTTGCTGCATTGTTAGATACGCTGAATCTGAAGTTAAAGGTGTCCATTCCAAGAGGAAGAGATGTGGGAGCATCGAAGGTATAGTAGTTATTTGTTGCGTTAAGAGTAGTATCCGCGCCGTCACGAGTTGTGAACTGAGACGTGTATGCCGAACCCATAGCAACGCCGTTATCACCCTTAAGATCAGCGGGAACAGTGATAGTATAGGTCATACCGCTCTTCATGTTTTCGGGATGGAATATCCACTGAGTTCCGCCGTATATGCTTTCCCAAGTACCGAGAAGAGTCTCGTTGCCAGATGCAATAGTTATCTTCTGAACCTCGGTGAGAGTAGTTGCACCTGAGAATTGAACCGTAATTTTATCTGTAAGGCTGATATCACCGTCATTCTTATAAGGATCGGTATAGAATACGGTAATTGCCTCATTTTTCAAATAATAGTTTGCAAAATTGAAGAATGCATCGTATGTGGGTACGCCGTAGAACATATCCGGATAGTATGCATACTCATGAAGCTGATCCACCTCAAAGAACACAAGAGGAATGTTGAGCGACTTGCAAAGGTTCTTGATCTCGTTAGCCGAGCCGTAAGCCGCATTGTACTCGTCGTTCATATGAGCTGCCGCAAAAATGGGAGCATGACCCGCCGAAATATCCTCCTGCTGAGAACCGTTAGCCGCGTAGGTAAGCTGAACGCCGGAAACTATTTCAACGCCGCCATAAGTAAGCCAAGGTTGTTTTTCTCCGGGAAGAATCTTGTAATCACCAACGTAAGTACCGCCCTCGATAACCTCATTTTCGCCTGCCTGATATCTGGTTTCACCGTGATGACCATTGAGAATAAGCTCGCACGAAAATTCTGCAAGAGTCTTATCAATAGCCGCCTCAAGCTCTGCCGTGGTGTTATACTTGGAAGCATCTACGATACCTTCTTGAAGCACTTCTTCTCCAAGGAATGAGAACCAAGCGCCCTTTGAAAGACCGATCGTGCAGAATGCATCAAGGTCGAACTTATAGGTCGCGTTATCCGAAAGCGCAAGATAACGAAGGTATCTTATCGCCGCGGTATTGATAAGCTTATCGTTGTAAATATGTAAGCTATAGTTCATGTGGTGACCGGTAACCGCACCCGTGGTGTTGAGGTTTCCGTCATAATATCCGAACGCATCGGATCTTGCCATAGGCTGCCAGAAGTAATCATATACCGCACCTGCATATCCGCGGAAGAGCGCGCCTGTATGATGCGAGCAAAGGTCAGTATAGCAGGATTCGTGAGTATTGGGGTATCCCCAACAAGAAGACACCGAAAGAAGAGGAACTTCCTTCTCGGGATTTGTAGGATATACGAGATTAAGCGTCATATCCATAGTAAGAGGTGAACCATCAGGCTTAACGCAATCGGTTATAGTTTCAGCAACGGTATATTTTACTTTTGTATAAAGACCATTAACATCAACTGCGCCGGAAGCATTGTACCAAACGGGAGAAGTTCCGTCAGAAGCAACTTCTACCTTCTTACGGGTAGCGGTTGTTGCTCCGGTTGCCCATTTAACGAGTCTTTCCGCCTTCGTACCCTTAAAATCGGTATTCCAGTTTTCAACTATTTTTTCAAGAGTTCCGCTTACGGAATGCTTATCCACTTCCCAGAACACCTGATTGAGAAGCACGTTGTATCCCGAAGGAGCTACAAATACACTCTTATAACCCTCTTTGGTACCGTCAAAGTTAAAGTATTTCTTCGCCTTGAGGTTGTTTACAAAAGTCTGCGCCGAATCATCAAGCTTGTGACCTGTTGCTTTCGGGTTGTTAAGATAGTCAAGCACAACGACTACGTATCCTCTGTCAAGCATTGACTGAATAATTGTTTTGTTGCTATCCGTACCTACTCTTTCGGTGTTGGTATTGATAGCGTAAACGATTATCGACGTTTCATCATAATCATTAATGATATTGGCGGTATTGCCATTATAGTACACGGTGTACTGCAACGCACCAACAAATCCGTCGTTAGCTATTCGCTTCGTATCCTGAACGAGATAGCCCGCAAAATCGCTTTTAATGTTTACCATTTCACCCTCCGTTACAATGTCATTGCTCGCCGATATTGCTATAGTGCCAACACATATTACGCTGACTATCAAGCAAAGCAATGCAAGAATGATTTTTGTTTTATTTGATTTCATATGCTGCTCCTTTCGAAAGCAAAATTTGTAATCAGTGAAAATATGCGTACTCATTCCAGCGCGCGCATTTATCACTATACATCTATAGTTTATCACAAAAACATTGACAATGTATGACAATAGTGCTATAATTTATGACAAATATCCATATCTTTAATCTTTTAGGAGGTTAAAATGCAAGTACATTTTAAAAATTTCGGTTCCAAAACAGCGTTAAGATGCGGATTTAATTCCGGACAATACAACTTCCCATCACACATACATCAATTTCCTGAAATCGTTTACGTCAGCGAGGGTGAGCTTGAGGTTACGATAGACGGAGTTACCGAGCTTATGCATGCAGGCGACTTCGCAATAATTCCACCCTTCAGAGTTCATAGCTTCTTTACTCCCGAGTTAGTAACTCGTTGGATTTGCGTATTTTCTGCCGATTTCATTTCGCCATTCATAAGCCGCGATGAATTCTTCGGTAACGGAGAAAGCTGTATTTTTCACGCGTCCGAAGGACTTAAGTCCTTCGCAAACGAACATATGATAGAAACCAACGAGCTGTTTTTCGAGCTTACAGAGGAAATCATAAGAACTTACAAATCACTTATTTTTGCAATTTACGCAGAATATCTCAACAAAGTGCCAAGGGCAGAAAAGAGAAAATACCATCAGGCGTTGTCAGCAATTCTCTTTTACATAAGCGAGCATTACACCGAGGAAATTTCGCTCCACTCTATAGGAGCGGCACTAAACTATAGCGCAAAATACGTTTCTCTTTGTCTTTCCGAGGTTGACGAAATGAACCTCAATCAGCTTGTAAATTCCTTCCGAGCAGACCTTGCAAAAACACTTCTTTCTACTACAAAATCAAAAATGATAGACATTGCTCTCGAATGCGGATACGCAAACGAAAGAAGCTTTTACAGAGCGTTTTCAAGAGTTACGGGCATGACTCCCGGAGAATATCGCAAGTCCAAACGCACGCTTTCAACTCAAGAAAACGAGAAAGATTTTTATGCGGTTCTATACGAAGAAAAACAAAAGAAAAAGCACGATAAATTGCAAAATGATTAAAATTCCAAGCAATCGTTTTTAGGAGCGTTTTATATTTATTATTCTCTCACCGCTAAATAGGAAAAAAACAACGTTTCGAATAGTAAAAGTTATATTTTTGTGCGACACCGTAATGGTGTAATTCTTTGATTTATACCATTTTTTCAATGATTTCGTAAAATTTGCGCAGTTTTTTTGCTTTCAAATAAGTTGCTGACGTTAAATCTTAAAAAGAAGCTAAAATGACGCATTTTATCGCGTTTGACAAAAAACATTAAAAAACACGTTTTAAACTCAATAAAAAAATAAAAAGTACCGTTTTGGAGCTAACCATTACGGTACTTTTCTTTGATTTTTACCAATTTTAAGGCATTTCTTGTTTTTTCTCTTCTTTTTCCTTCAAAGATAGCTTTTTAAGGAACGTAAAGAGCATTGGGCCGGAAACAAACGCCGAAAGTACGTATGCTATCGGCTGGGAAATCTCGATTCCGCGAACTCCAAGGAATCTTGGAAGCGTAACGCAAAGAGGTATAAACACAAGTCCGCTTTGCAAGCAAGAAAGAATAAGCGCGGGACCGCTCTTTCCAATACTCTGGAAAAGCATCGTTGCAACAACAGATACTGGGAAGAACAAAAGCGCTACGCACTGAATTCGAAGAGCCTCTGCGCCGATTTTAACAACGTCGGCTTCTTTTCTGAAAATGGAAATAATCCCGGGAGCAAACGCAAAGCAAAGCGCTGCGATAATCCCAATAAACACCATTCCGAAAAACAAGGTGAACGTAGAGCCCTTTCTGACTCTTTCGTATTTTTTCGCGCCATAATTAAACGCAGCAACGGGCTGGTATCCCTGACCTATTCCAAGACCAACGCAGAAGATAAGACTCGAAGTTCTGCCAACGTAACCCATAGCAGCAATAGCGGCATCGCCAAACGGCTTCGCAGCAGTATTAAGCACCATAGTAGAAACGCTGTTCAATCCTTGCCTTGCAAGGCTCGGAAGTCCGGTTATAACAATATTTTTAAGTATACCAAACTCACAAGACAAATATCTTACCGATATTTTACTGTTAGTTTTGCCAAGAACGAAAATTGAACCAAGTATAGCAAAAGAAATATACTGCGAAATAGCCGTAGCAATTCCCGCTCCGGCAATTCCCATATCAAAACCAAAAATAAACAAAGGGTCAAGCACAATATTAATAATTCCGCCCGACGTAAGTCCCACCATAGCAAGCGAAGCTTTTCCTTCATATCTTAATATATTGTTAAGCACGCAACTCGCAGTCATCGCAGGCGCCGCGAAGAATATGTATTTTCCATAATCCATCGCGTGCGGAAGAATCGTATCCGTACTTCCTAAAAGAAGCATAAGCGGTCTTAAAAATATAAGACCCAAAATCATAATCACAAATCCCGAACCAAGCGCGGCATAAAATCCAAACGAGGAATATTTGCTCGCGCCCTCGTTATCCTTTTTTCCAAGCAAGCGGCTAACATAGCTTCCCGCGCCATGCCCGAACATAAATCCAAACGCTTGCAATATAGACATTATTCCGAAAACTATACTCGTAGCTCCGCCTGCGCTAAGAGAGACCTGACTAACAAAATACGAGTCAGCCATATTATATACATTGGTGACAAGCATACTTATCGTCGTCGGTATACCAAGCATAATTATCAGTCTCGCTACGGGAGTTTCCGTTAGCTTTTGATATTCTGTCATAAAAACACCTTTCTATTTTTAAACACGGAGAATATTATATAACTTTTTTCGACACTTGTCAAGCCGCAATTTCGTTTCTTCTCTTGCAGCTTGCCATTCGAAGCTATTATCTTTTGTTTTTTTGCCAAGATACAGCAAGTTGTTTCTCTTTTTTTAAAACGTTTTTAAAACATAAAGTTACATATAATCAAGCGTTTTTGAGAACAATTATTTACATTTTCGCATTATTTTTCTTTTTTGAGCGTTTTCTATTGACTTTTTAATCTACGAGTGATATAATTGTAGTACAAAAGAATAAAACGCAAACCAACGTTTTTAAAAAACGTTAATGCTGCTTATGCGAATCCTAAAAACAAAAAAAGGATTCGAGCATCATTGGTAAGGAAAGCGCGGTGCGAATCCGCCACAACAGCCATTACCGTATCTCTCAAATTTAACACGGGTGTCACCTAAACGCAAATTATCACCTATTCGTTTTGAGTCAAGCCGGAATGCTTACCGATTTGCGCATATAAAAGATCTCTTGGGCAAACGGGGAGATGTATGCATACGTGTCAAGTTTTAACACGGTTTAGAACTTAACGCAAATCAGAGCAGGATTTATGCACGCAGTACCCGGAAGGGTACTTTTATTTTTGTCCTTTTGAATAAATAAAAAAGGATGTAAAAACATGAAAAAAAACTCAAAACTTTTAATCGCGCTCGCACTCGTTTTATCCACTCTCTTTTCTCTTTGCTCTTGCTCCATTGACGATATTCTCGGCAAAATGCCTTGGAGCGCAAACGATGATACCGACCCCGAAATTCTTTGGCAAAATGCCACATACACCGAGAATTGCGAATTTGGAAAAGGCGCCAAAACAGTCACCGTAAAGGTTGAGCAATACGAAAACAGCGTAACATTTACAATACATACCGATAAAGAAACCGTCGGCGCAGCCCTCATTGAACATTCGCTCATCGAAGGCGAAGAGGGCGCTTACGGCCTCTACATCAAAAAGGTAAACGGCATCACCGCAGATTACGACGTAGACCAGAGCTACTGGGCGTTCTATCTTGGTGATGACTACGCTATGAGCGGAGTGGATTCGACAAAAATCGAAGAAGGAGTTCTCTACCGCCTTGTCTATACAAAATAACAAAATCAAGCGCTCCGCGAGCGGTGACAAGGTTCGCAACACCGTTATATTTGGAATGCTTGGCTCGCTGATGTTTATGTCAAAAATCGTGATGGAATTTCTCCCAAACATTCACCTGCTCGGAATGTTGACGATGGCATACACCTTAGCCTTCGGTGTTAAAGCTCTGTTTCCGATATACGTTTACGTTATGCTAAACGGAATATATTCGGGGTTCTCCTTATGGTGGTTCCCTTATACGTACATTTGGACAATACTATTCTTAATAACCTTGGTTTTGCCGAAGAGAATACCAAAAAAGATAAAGCTCGTTCTATACCCAACCGTGTGCGCCATACACGGATTCGCATTTGGCGCGCTCTACGCGCCCGCCCAAGCATTGATGTTTGGCTTCGATTTCGAGCAAACGATAGCTTGGATAATAGCCGGAATCCCCTTTGATATTATTCATAGCGTAAGCAATTTTGTTATGGGACTTCTGGTCCTTCCAACCGCAGAGCTTTTAGGAAAGCTTTACACAAGAAAATATTCATAAAAGCTCGTAGACTATTTTATTTGGGCAGTACCAAGCAAAACACGGCGGAAGCATTGTAGAAAAACAGTGTTTCTGCCGTGTTTTCTATACAATAAAAATAGTAACCACCGAAACATCTTCGACTATCAACGTTTTCTTTAACGAAGAAGAAACCACCCTCTTCCACTGCAACTACTCCGCAGCAAGCACTCCCGATCTCTATGAGGTTACCTTCTACTACGAAGTAAACGGAAAGGTTTATTACGACCTCTACTCAATTGAAAACGGCGTTAAATTCAAGTATGACGTTGACAGATTCGTAGTTCCTCAATTCGACTTCGCATCTAACGAAAACAACGTACAGACCCCCGACTTCGACGTTGAAATCGACTGGGCAGAAGGCGAAGGCGAGTTCACCTTTGAATACATCGAAAACTAATATTTCTTACTAAGCACTAAACTCGCTGACAATAAAAAGCAAGCCGAAGACTCTTGAAGAGCCTTCGGCTTGCTTTTTTAAGTTTTATGCTTTAATATACGATTGTTTTTAAAACCGTAAATTACTGAGCAAGGGGAGAAACGTAGTACTTGAAGGAAACGGAAATTCCATTGTAATAAAGGGTGATGTAATCACCTGCGAAGCACTCTGCTGTGGGAGCTCCGGGAGCGCCGGTTTCAATTCCGAATATCGAAGAAGTTCCGTCAGAAGCGCAAGTACCGCCTGCGGTAGTCTGGAATACGGGAGCCATCTGATTTGTCAATGCAAGCAAGGTCTGAATATACTTATCAACCATGGGGTTCTCACCGTCATTCATATTCATAACAACCTTGTCGCCTATAGTGAGCTTACCGTCAACGTCGTCGCCGCCAAGAGTAAGGGACATACCTGCAGGCATATTAGCCATAATAAGATTCATTGCTACGTTTCCGTTAACGTTTGTAAGGAAACCTGCGTTAAGGCCTGCCATCTTACCAACGTTCTCGATGTGAGCGCTCAAGCTTACAATAAGAGTAGCTATATCGGTAACCTTATACGCCTGGAACCAAGGTTCTGTTCCGTTAACGTAGGAATAAATCTCGGTTGCGCTATCGATATTAATAATGCTTGCAGACTTGGAGCAAGAAACTCTGTCAAGTCCATCTGTCTGAGAAATGATTACGGGACCGCCGCACTTTGCAACTCTCGAATCAACGATGTTGATGGTGGGCTGGTAATATACCTCTGTGGGCTCAACATCCTCTGCATTGTTTCTCTCCCAAAGGAGGTTCTTTGCAGATGCGAAGATGTGGTTCTGCCATGCGTTATAGAAGTCAACCTTGTTAAGATTTACAATCTGGTGGTCATAGTCTGTAATAAGAGAAAGCATGTATGCTTCAACTCTGGTATTGTTGATGTTAACAGTATGGAATCTGGTCTTGAAGCCGATAAGTCCGCGCTTTGCAGCATCAAGGAACTCATCACCTGTCATGTTACTGTTAGGCTCGTTATCTCTCATTGCGAGGTTGTAAACGTTAGTTACGTAATCGTTAGGATTGTAGTTCTTGTAAGCATCTGCTTCAACTGCGGGATTAACAGGAGAACCGTCGGAATTTCTGGTATCGGTGATAGCTCTATCAACGCTGAACATAAAGAGCACAGTGTTAGAAATACCATCGCCGTTGTATGCGTCATCCTGAGGAGGAACGTTGGGAAGATTCTTGGAATCAATGGTGTAGTAGTTTCCGTAGAAGCTGAATGTAGGAGTATCCTTGGTTACAGCGTGACGGTAAATCATCATAAAGTCGTAAAGGTATCCTGCAGCAGTACCTGCATCTGCGGGAGTAATGTATCCTGCGGGAATATCATCCTTTGTAAGAACAATATCATTGTGAATAACCATACCTGCCATCTTTTCGGGTCTTACAATTCCGTTTGCAGCAAGGAATGCGTTAACAATGTCTACCTGAACGAACTCGTCATCGTTACCGAAGGTAGCATCGGGATCGTTGGTAAGAAGGTTAAGCTCCTTTGCGTTGTAAACGTTATATCCGTCAACAACAACTACGGTTTGAGTACAGATAGCATCCTGCTCCTCGATACCGAGATTTTGTGCGGGACGAGTCTGAATTTCGAAGGTCTTGCCAATAGCAGCCTCGGTGAAATCAAAGGTGTGAAGAGTTTCGTCGATAACAACGTAAGTAGCTATGTCTTCACCTGCAAGGAGAGTCTTGTTATCACCTTCTACAAGATAAACAACAGATGCGCCAAGATAATCGATTCCGAATACCTCTTCGTCATTTTCATCAATTGCGGTTACATTGAGCTTGAGAATGTAAGCGTTATCATCGCCTACGTTATACAACTGCGTACCATCTCTGAAAGCAGCCTTTTTACCCTTGAGAGAGTTAAGATTTGCGGGGAGCTCTGCGCCCATAATAATGATGCCGGGCTTCTCGTCTTCAGGCTTTTCATCTTCGGGCTTCTCATCTTCGGGCTTCTCATCTACGGGAGGTGTAACAACGATTTCACCCTTAACTGTTACATCAATGTTTACTGAAACTTCCTTGTATGTAATGGTAAGCTTCTTTGTTCCTTCGGTAGTAGTATCAACAGTACCGATTTTAAGATCAGCGTCATCTGCGCTGATTTCTGTGGAAGTACCGTCATTGTACTTAACGGTTACCTTGATACCGGAGAAATCGGGGGTTTCATTGAGTTTATACTCGGTCTTAATTGTGTCCTTGTTCACCTCGATGGATACGGGAGCCTTCTGTCCGACAAGGCAAGAGGTGAGTGCGCATGCGATGGCTATTACAACCATCATGAGTGTTAAAAGTTTCTTTTTCATTTTTCTGTCCTTTCTTAGTCGAAAAAACATTTTTTCGGCTCTTTTGTAAATTTCTGTTTGCAAAAACGATGTTTTTGCTTTTCAATAGCATTTTAAAACGCTATCGGCCGGGGAACTATTATTGTCGTGCATCTCTCCTTTCGTTTATTCTCGGCTTGCGCATTTTTAGCGTCTTCCAAAGCCGATTTGGATATAAAATCCTAATAGCACGGAGCGAGAGCGGTGGGAATAACTCGCCTCCTATGCCTGATAACAAAATTATTTTTTGGCAACGATAGTTATACTGCTTTTAGCATAACCTCTGCCATTTTTCGGTACGAGATCTACCTTTATCGAATTAACAGTTCCTTCGTTAAAAGGAGCTGACGTAAAGGTAACAAGACCGTTTTTATCAACCTTAACGCCTTCCGCCTCATCGTATTCAAATTTCACGTCGCGGTTTTTCAAAAAGCTTGGTGAAACCTCGTATTCAATTTGATACTGAGCAAAGTTGTTTTCATCAAAATAAACAACCTTGTATATTCCCATTGATTCACCATATTTTAGGTCATCATTGGTGATTACGATGGACTGTATCGGCCTTAAGTAAAGAATGAGAACCGTAAGGAGCGTGGCAATTAAAACCAAAGCCGCCGTTATAGGAATCCAAAGTTTGCTTTTTATGCCACGGCTTTCCTTGTCGGTTAAAGTAGCTGTAATTTTATTTTTCATAAACCTTCGTCACGCGCCGTCAAAACGCGCGCTTCTTTAATCTTTTTTGACCGCTGCTATCGTAAGCTGAACAGGCTCGGGAAAAACGCTTCCGTCCTGGGGAATCAAGCTTACTTCTACAGCGCACTGATCCGTAAATTTAACAAGTCCGTTTTCATCAACCGACACCGATTTTTTTGATGTATCATAATTAAATCTCACACCGGTGTTAGTTGCATTATCGGGAATGACTCTCCACTTGATCTGATATTCACCGCAGCCATTGGAATCAAGATTTACTATCGCAAATTTTCTTACATTACTTTGATGTAAGTCATCGTTAAGAATTTCAATATTGCTAACGTAAACAACCTCTTCCAAAACCTCAAACGTGTGATTAGGCTCACCTTTCTCGTTGACTTCGTTATGATCTTCAACTTCGTCTTCCGTTACTTTCTTATCGCAAGAGATAAAAGATGAAACCGTAAAGGTCATCGCCAAAAGAATTGAAACTGTTTTGATTAAAAAATTATTCTTCATATGTTTTAAATTAATAATAGCCGTATCACGTAGAAAAGGCAAAACACCTTTTCGCGAATGATGACGAATTATCGTTTAACAGCCATTATTGTAATCTCAACGGGATTTGGAAGTATACTTCCGTCAGCAGGATCAAGAGTTATGGTAATAGTTCCGGGTCTTACGAACTTAACAAGTCCGTTTTCATCTACTGAAACGTAAGTCTTCTCTTCGTTGTAACTGAAAATTACACCGGTATTTGTAGCATCGGTGGGAGTAACTCGCCAGTCAAGCTGATATTCAGCATAACCGTTCTCATCGAGATACAGCCTTACGCTCTTTCTGCCGTTTTCGGCATTTACTTTAATGTCTTTATTAACGAGTTCGATATTGGTAACGTAAATAGTTTCCTCAAGAAGCTCGGCTCTTATTCCGAAGAAGCTTACAAGAGCAACCGCCGCAACGTATATCACGGCTATAAGAATTACTACAGATTTTTTCATGTCAATGCTCCTCCTTACTTCTCATTATAATAGAGTCGAAGCTTTGCAAAGAATATATATACTCTGTAGCAAAGTAATCCAAGTCCAACAATAAACACCTTTAAAGCAACCCTTCCGCTGCCTTCTGCCAAGAGAAGGAACACGGCAAGCGCGGTTATAAAGGAAACAAGAAACGCCATAACTGTTGACTTTGTTTCGTTGGGGTTGTTTTCGGAGCTTCCAACGGTTGCGTAAAGTTCAATCTGAGGATTCATAAGGTCAAGCTCTGCAGAATAAAGCATATGAGCAAGATATATAAATCCTATGCCGCACATAAGTACGATAAGCTCGCCAACGCCAAGAGAAAGCGTGTTAATCATAACAGTGAACGTTGCGAAAATCGAAGCACAAACAAACACGGTGTTGGGCATAAGCTTCGAAAGAATAAGTATCGGATACTTTGAGGGTTGGGTTTTTATAAGATAACTACTTCTTCCGTCTTTTGAGAAAATGCTTGCCGAAGAGCAGTTAGCGTTAAGCGCAACCAGAAGAATAATAAGAACGTTAAAGGCAACCACCATGTGATTTCCTATTTCTCTTGTGCTCATCGCGAGGAAAATTTTATTGAGAAGGAATATAAGCATCGGTATCGCTACGAGAACGCCAACGTTTGCAGACATTCTGCTCGAGCTTTTGAAGGCTATGAGCCACTCGTTGTAAACCGCGCTCCAACGACGTGAGCGAAGCTTATTGGGCTTTGCCTCAACGGGCTTCTTAAGATACTCGAAGGGCTTACTTGCCATGCCATAGAACATGGGCTGAACTATGAGAAGTCCTGCACCGAGAAGCGCAGCGGTAACCGCCAAAAGAATGAAGAACTTCAAAGCGGTTGACCAGAAGGGGAATACCATAGCTCCTATGATATTTCTCTGTCCCAAGAAGAGAATGGTCATCTTGTTCAAAACACCAAACTTTTCGGGGTAAGTGCCATAGAAGAAATTGTGAATATGCGTTTGAATATCGTACCACTTCTTAACTATGTTAATATTCTCGGGGATAAGAGAAATAGCAAAGAAGAGAGCGTATATCGCTCCTGCAACGGCAGCCGCAAGAAGTGTCATCTGAAGCCATTTATGCTGCCTGAAGAAGTTGGCAATCCACATTGATGGTATTGAAAGAAGCGCACCTATTGCAACGGTAAGAAGAGAAATCACCACCATGCAGATGAGCATCCATAAGTAAGCGAAGAATTTATATCCGTGCGAATAGAAATACGCAAGGAAAAGCGGAACCATAAAAGAAAGGTTGCGCTTAAGCTCGAAAATAAAGAATATAACGAGCTTTGAGAGATAAACCTGAATAGGCTTGCAAGGAAGTGTTAAAAGCACCGCATTGTCGCGCGCGTAATACATAGACTTGGTGAGTCCGACAACGCACGAGCAAATAGATGCAAAGAGCATCGCGCTAAACAAAAGCGACATAACCTCGCCCGGAACTCGGTTTGGCGCGAATAAGCTCAGCTTTTTTGCTACGAATAAAAACACGAAGCAAAGAGCGAAAACCGAAGCAAATTTCAGTATCGTTCCTAAAATTGATACCACTATGTTGAATACTTTAACGTTTTTTACGTCAAGACGCTTAAAGTTCAGTCGCTCCTTGAGTTGCATTTTTACGAGAATCATAAGATTCTTCATGCCTCAGCGACCTCCTCGGATACCACGGCTCTGACTGCAGCTTCCGTAGCCGCGTCATCCTCCGCGTTGATTATGCTGAGGTAGAATTCTTCGAGGTCGATTCCCTTCTCCTCAAGTTGCTTAAGGGTTACGCAGGCTCTGAGCTTACCCTTTTTAATGATAGCGATTCTATCGCATATCTTTTCAACCACGTCGATAATATGAGAGGAGAAGAATACTATGTTACCCGCAGCTGCGTGCTCCTTCATACATTCCTTAACCTCGTGAATACTCGTGGGGTCAAGACCTGTAAGGGGCTCGTCAAGAATCCATACCGCAGGGTTGTGAACAAGAGCAGCCATAATGGTTATCTTCTGCTTCATACCGTGGGAATACGTCTTCATCTGGTTGTCAAACGAGCCCGTGAGCTGGAAGCGCTCAACGTACTTTTCTATTATCATATCTCTATATTCGCGGTTAACCTCGAAAAGATCCGCGATATAGTTGATATATTCTCTACCGGTAAGATTTTCGTAAAGCGCGTAGTGGTCGGGAACGAAGCCTGTGTGGAGCTTTGCCTGAACAGGCTGCATCTCTACGTTATATCCGCAGATTTCAATTTCACCCGAGGTAATCGTCTGAATACCTACGACACTCTTAATAATTGTGGATTTTCCCGCGCCGTTAGGGCCGAGGAATCCGAACACCTCTCCGCCCTTTACGTCAAGAGAAACGTGGTCA
This sequence comes from Eubacteriales bacterium, assembly GCA_045660185.1. Classification (GTDB taxonomy): domain Bacteria; phylum Bacillota; class Clostridia; order Oscillospirales; family CAG-272; genus UBA1740. The sequence goes on from JAZRDI010000023.1 coordinate 22,599, forward strand.
ACGGAGTAATGTTTATTGCTTCCGTACTTCTTTGAGAATTCACGGAGAACAAGTCTTGGCGAGTCATCGCCCGTAGCAGGCTCGAAAATAGTTCTGTCACCAAGGAATTCGTTTAATCTCTTTTTCATATCCTTATAATCTCTTTCTTTAAGTCTTCTATCCTCTGCCGCATCCCACGTTGTGAAAAGGAGAGCGTAAAGGAACCACATTCCCGCAGATATCACAACGTAAACCAAATAGAATATCGCCTGATATACGGGATAGAACGTAAACGTCAAATCTTTGATATTAAAGCTTACGACAAGATTTCTCGTGTCCTCTGCCCATTTTCCAAGCTTCGATACTATGAAGTCGCTGTTGAGGAAGAAGAAGTCAACACCGGAGTCGTAGTTCGTAAACCAAGCATTAAAGATAAGTATGAACACGAAATACACCGCAAACGCAACCTGCGAATAGAGCCACTGCTTAAACTTCGGACGCTCAAAGAGCTTCAGAGCTATAAGGAGTATAGGCATAAAGAATGCGGGATAGTGGTTGATCCAGAAGTGGATACGTATTGCGCCGAGCGCGTTCACCGTACTTGCGGTATTTGGAACCATCATAGCGATAAACGCTCCGAGCACGTTTATAAAGAGCGTAAAGTAAAAGACCTTATTAAGTCTGAATGCAAGACACAAAGGAATGATGAACATCGCCGTGTTGCAAAGGTGGAGAGGAAGATTCGTTGGTACTATCCAACCGTTAAGTCCGGTGTCGGTAATTCCAACGAGATCTCTGTACGCCATATAAGACCAAAGCAAAGAGAGGGAAAGATAAAGCATCGCCATTCTCTTTACGTCCTCGGGCTTGTCCCTAAAGGCGCGGAAGATGAGGAACGGTATTATTATTGCACCGTAAATAACAAATCTGTGCGTCTGGTTAATACCCTGCACTCTAATGTTACTCGCAACGTATCCGAAGATAGCTTGGGGAACGTAGCAAGGCATAATCGCAAGAACCGCGAAAGGCAAAAGCGCAATGAAGCTTTTAGTTTCGTTGATAGTGGGAATCGGAAATCTCGACTCTACCAAAATCTTCGATGCGGGGATTGCAATACCGAGCGCAATTTCAATCATAACGCCCCATACACGAATATCGGAAAGGGTATAGCCTGCCTCGCCATACGAACCGATGACGTATATTTTGAAGAATACAAGAACGAAAAGAAATACGGGAACAGAGAAGAAGTTCGCCATATATCTTAAGGTTTTGTAATTGTAAAATTCGCTGAACACTACAGCGAACATAGCCGCGTAAGAAAACCAAACGAGAATAACCGCGATAAAAGTCGAAAGCATCGCGCTATCACCGAAAGGCGAGAACATATCAAGAGCGCGAGTTTCAAAAAGCGCTATTGAATTTGCGTTCCAAAGGTATCTTACGCACATTACCGCAAACAATACTATTGCTGCGGGACGGGTGAATTTTGACAGTTCGTAACCCTTTTGCTTGATTTGATACGCTCCAAAGAGCATCAAGCCAACGAGAACGGGAACTATCAAATAGGGGATAAATCCAATCATAAAGAACCTCACATTTTCTATGCCGGACAGGCGGATTATTCTTGTCCGACCGCTTATAATAATTATTCACAAGGCATTTACCTTGCGTTTTGGCAGAATCGCTGCCGGAGAACATTATTGTCGCTTACCTCTCCCTTCGTTGAGAAAAATCGGCATCTGTGCCTCTCGCGCCAAAGGCGCTGCGTTTTTCACGCATATATGTAAGAAAAATTTCCAATTAAATAAATTTACGTGCGTGCACGTGGACACGCGCAACGAATATATGTATAGTATATTATAAAAAAATACAAATGTCAATATATTTTTTCCTTTATTTAATATTTTTTAATTTAATTTGATAACGCGAATTATAGCACTAGTTAGATAGGAATAAAACCACGGAGCATTTTTAAACTTGTGCGCGAGCTATAGAAATTCGGATTAACAAGGTGAATTTACAGGGATTGGAGTTGAGGTTTGTATAAAAGCTTGATTTTTTCGTAAAGTTGTGGTAAAATATAAGAGTTACACTAAATTTAAACCAAAACTCAACACGGGAGCATATTAAAATGAATAAAACAGGCATAGTTTCAATTTCATTCAGAAAATATTCAAAAGAGGAAATCGCTAAAGCCGCGAAAGATGCAGGACTTGATTCTATCGAATGGGGCGGAGATATTCACGTTCCTCACGGTGATATTAACGAAGCAAAAAAAGCTGTTGAAATCACACACGGAAGTGGACTTGATGTGGCAGAATACGGCGCGTATTACATAATAGGTCAAAGCGAAGAGGCTCTTTTTAACGCAGTTATAGATTCCGCAATTGCACTTGGAAGCAAAATCGTAAGAGTTTGGCCCGGAATGAATAAATCAAGCGATACATTCACAACCGAAGAATATGAACATTACGTCCTTGATGCAAAAAGAATTTGCGATATAGCCAAACAAAACGGAATCACCGTAGCCTTGGAGTGCCACCCTAATTCACTCACAGACGAATATCATACCTCGCTAAAATTCTTATCAGACGTTGACCGCGAAAACTTAAAAATGATGTGGCAACCCAACCAACATAGACCTCTTGAATACAATCTTGACGCAATTAAAGCTTTGTACGATTTCATCGTTGCAGTTCACGTTTTCTCCTGGGAAAGAAAAACGAGATTACCCCTTGTATCAAAAGAAAGCGATTGGAAAAAATACATAGAGCTGCTTCGCGCAAAGGAACTCAATTACATGCTTGAATTTATGCACGACGATAACATAGAAACTCTTGGCGAAACTGCAAGAACGCTTATTTCTTGGCTAAAATAACTTGATTTTTGCAACTAATTGTTTGCATTTTAACCATTTAAATTAAAACCATCAGCACACAGAGGTGATTGTATTGAAAAAATATTCCGATGATTATATATCAGTTTTCAAATATGAATTCACTGAAAAATTCACACTATTCTTTTCAGTTGGATTCCTTATTATAAACCTTTTGATCTTCGCTCTCGTTATGAGTGAATCTTTGGTAATATCGCTCGTTCTTGCGGCAACATTCCTCATTTACCTTCCAATCGGTTATTATGACAAGCAGGAAGAAATATGGATAATTTGCTCCAGAGTTCTTGAGGTTATCACTTCAATTTCCGTAAGCCTTGCTTACATTCTCCTTTTCGGAGAATTTTGGCTTTTATTTTTACCTATACTCGAAATCAGCGGTGGAATACTCTTCTATATTTTCGTGTACAGAAATGTTTTTCCGAAGGAGGAAAAATCCTACTCACGCTATTCAAGAAGATACTGATAAAACCATTTTTTGCATATTCACCCCATATCGTGTAAAAACAACGCAAACTTACGCCTATAATTTATAGACAAAAACATAACGCAATATTGACCGCCTTGGAAGCTCTTATTATCCAAGGCGGATTTATTTTTTTAGAATCCGTGCTATTACTAATTTTTTTCCGCGTGCCTACTCGTTCGTGCAATAATAACGCGCGCGGGTATTGACTAATTCGGCATTATCTGCTATAATACTACCGAAGCATTTAAGAAAATGCTACCAAGTATTCAAGAAAAAGCAAAAAGGAGGAGGAAAATGGATAAAAACAATCTCAAAGGCTGGCTATATCTTCTGCCCGCCACTCTGTTTCTTGGCTTCTTTATGATTTATCCCCTTATAGACGTTTTAATTTACTCATTTGAGGAAGGATACAACTTTGCCTCGCAAAGCTATTACGGAACGGGAACGTATAATTATTCCTACGTTCTTCACGATCCGTATTTTATTAAAGCACTCAAAAACACCTTCATTTTGGTTATAATAACCGTACCCGTGTCAACTCTTTTAGCGCTTGCAATATCGGTTGGACTTGCTTCGATAAAGAAACTTCGCAATCTTTTCCAAACCATTTTCTTTCTCCCATACGTAACCAATACTCTTGCTGTCGGACTTGTTTTTATGATTCTCTTCGCAAAAACCGAGTACACAGACGGACTTATTAACATTATTCTTTCAGTGTTCGGCATCGACCCGATAGATTTCATCGGCGGACCGTACGCTGCGAAAATGTTTGTTCTTTGCGTTTATACAATATGGGTGGTTCTTCCGTTTAAGATTCTCGTTCTTACAAGCGCTCTCGCCTCGGTAAACGAGGATTATTACAAGGCGGCTATGATAGACGGTACTCCAAAATGGCGCGTATTTATGAGAATAACGCTCCCCGCAATATCGCCAATGCTCTTCTATTTGATAATCACAGGATTTATCGGAGCTTTCAAGGCGTATAGCGATGCAGTTGCTATATTCGGCACTCAACTTAACGTTGCCGAAATGAACACGATAGTAGGTTACGTTTACGATATGCTCTACGGTGACGGAGGAGGATACCCTTCTTACGCTTCCGCTGCGGCAATAATTCTATTCACCATAATTCTTACCATCACGGTCATTAACCTTTTGGTAAGCAAAAAAAGCGTTCATCGATGAGGAGGTTCAAAATGGAAAACAGTCTGCTTCTCAAAGAAAAACGCGCTGAAACCAAGCGCAAAATTTTAAGAGCATTCACATATACAGCACTCGGTATATGGGCACTTATAGTTCTCTTCCCATTTTACTGGATGATTCTTTCGTCATTCAAAAGTTACGGCTCGTATAACGCGGAAAGCACACCTAAATTCTTCCCCACCGATCCCACTTTTGACAACTATGTCACAGCATTCACTGCCGTCCCTCTCGGCGATTATTTCTTGAACACAGTCATTTTTACTCTATTCACCACGGCTATTATGCTCATAGTTACCATTCTTGCCGCGTTCGCGTTTGCAAGACTCAATTTCAAGGGCAAAAATTTAGCGTTCACGATTTTCCTCTCGCTTATGATGATTCCCTCGGAGCTTGTTGTTATCACAAACTTCGTAACTATAACCAACGCAGACCTTCGTAACACGTTTTTGGGACTTATTCTCCCATCGGTAACGTCGGTGTTCTACATTTATCTTTTAAAAGAGAACTTCGCATCAGTTCCCGACGAGCTTTATTACGCGGCGAAGGTTGACGGAACGTCAGATTTCAAATATCTTTGCAAGGTTATGGTTCCAATGTGCGCTCCCACGATAGTAACGGTAACTATACTTAAGGTTATCGAATGCTGGAACTCGTATATTTGGCCTCGCCTCGTTACGGACGATGAAAACTATTATCTCGTATCAAACGGAATACAAGCAATTCGCGAGGGCGGATTCGGACGCGAAAACATTCCCGGTATGATGGCGGCAGTAACCGTTATCTCCCTTCCTCTTATCATTTTATTCCTTGTTTTCCGTAAGAAAATTATGGCAGGCGTATCGAGAGGAGGTACAAAGGGATGAGAAGAATTATTTCAATAGCGCTTATCTTGGCGTTGACTCTCTCAATCTTCTCTCTTACAAGTTGTCACGGCAGCTCCGAGCGAGCTCGTTTTGAAGTTCCAAGCTCATTTGACGAAAGCAAGAAAATCGAAATATCGTTTTGGGCAAAAAATGATACCAACTTAACACAGGTTGCGATTTACAACAAAGCAATTGAGGATTTTGAAAAAATCTACCCCAACATCAATGTTAATCTTGAGCTTTACACAGATTACGGCAGAATTTACGAAGACGTAATAAGAAACATTTCTACAAACACCACTCCGAACGTATGTATCACCTATCCCGACCATATAGCAACGTATATGCAAGGCGATAACGTAGTTGTCCCTCTCGCAGATCTTATCGGCGACAAAAAATACGGTCTCGGCGGAAGTGAAATCAAATTTGACTCCCCAAAAAAGAATGAAATAATCCCGGAATTTTTAGACGAATGCTTTATTGACGGTGATTATTACGCGCTGCCCTTCCTACGCTCAACCGAAGCATGCTACGTTAACAAAACGTACGTTGAGAAGCTTGGATTCACAGTTCCAAAGGATTTGACTTGGGAATTTATTTGGAAAGTTTCCGAAGCCGCGCTTGAGAAAAACACAGACGGAACGTATAAGGTAAACGGACAGAAAACGCTCATTCCATTCATCTACAAGTCAACGGATAATATGATGATACAGATGCTTGAGCAACAGAACGCGGGTTATTCCACCCCCGTAGGTGACGTTCTTTTATTCAATGACGAAACCGACGAAATTTTAAAAACCATTGCAGAGCACGCAGAAAGTCGCGCGTTCTCAACCTTTAAAATTTCAAGCTACCCCGCAAACTTCTTAAACCGCGGTCAGTGCATATTCGCGATAGACTCAACAGCCGGCGCAAGCTGGATGGGAACAGACGCTCCGAATATGGACATTGCCGAATCGGAAATCGTAGATTTTGAAACGGTAGTAAAAACAATACCGCAATATCACCCGAACGATCCAAAAATGATTTCGCAAGGTCCTTCCGTATGTATCTTCAATAAAGAAGACCCCGACGAGGTTTTGGCTTCATGGATATTTATGCAGTATCTTCTTACCAACGAAGTCCAAATCTCCTACGCGCAAACCGAGGGTTATATCCCCGTAACCTCGAAGGCGCACGAAAGTGATGTATATCAAGATTATCTTTCGCGAAGCGGTGAAAATAACGATCTTTATTATAATATCAAGCTTGATGCAACTAAGCTCGTGCTGAACAACATCAATAACACGTTCGTAACACCCGTATTCAACGGTTCCGCATCACTCAGAAATGCCGCAGGTCAGCTTATCGAAGAGGTCGCAAAGGCAGCTCGAAGAAAAAAGACGGTAGATGACGAATTTATTGAAAATCTATACACAGAGATGACCTCTCTTTACAAGCTAAATGAAATAAACAGAGATCCCTCTACGATAGTAAAATACAAAACTATGCCAACCGCATCGATGGTTTTGATTGTTTTAATCAGTACAATTTGGATATCTATCGGCGTATATTTCATCGTCAGAATGGTGAAAACGCGAAAATTAAATCGAAAATCTTGACTTTTTCGAAAAAAGGTTTATAATTAATAGCAATAGATTTTATCTATTAATTAAAAAATAAAAACAAAAAAGAAGAGGAAAAACAAATGAAAAAGCTTTTAAGTATCCTTTTGATTCTCGTGCTTACGTTTGCTTTGATCGCTTGTAACAACAAGAATAACGACAATAACAACGACAGCTCAAACTCAAACAACAACGAGAATAACAACACCGGCAACAATAACAACAACAATAATGATGACAACAACGGCGGAAATAACGATACCGCAACAAAGGTTATGACCTATGCAGAGTATATGGCTGCAGAGGTTGATGACGAAGTTGTTATCGAGGCTTACGTTCAGGCTCACCAGGCTTGGTGGGATAACAAGATAACAGTTTACCTTGCAGACCGCGACGGTGCTTACTTTGCTTACGAAATGGCTTGTTCAGAGGCTGACGCTGCAAAGCTCACTCCCGGTACAAAGATTAAGGTAACCGGATACAAAACAATCTGGGAGGGCGAAATCGAAATAATTGACGCTACCTTCACGTTTGTTGAAAACGCAGATCTTTATATCGCTCCCGCAAAGAATCTTACTAATGTTCTCGGAACTGACAATCTTATCAATTATCAGAACCAGCTCGGTTCCTTCAAGAACCTTACCATCAAGAGCATCACTTACAAGAACAATACTCCCGGTAACGATATTTACGTTACCTTCACCAAAAACGGCAAGGACTTTGATTTCTGCGTTGAGTCTTATCTCACAGGTCCCGAAACAGACCTCTATAAGAATTTTGAATTCCTTAAGCCCGGTGACGTTGTTACTGTAGAAGGCTTTGTTTACTGGTATACGGGTGTTAACACTCACATTACCCATATCAGCGAGTCAAAATCCGAAGGCGTTATGTCTTACGTTGAATATATGGAAGCAAACGTTGACGATGCAGTTGTAATCGAAGCTTACGTTCAGGCTACACAGTCCTGGTGGAGCAATAAAATTACGGTTTATCTCGCAGACCTCGACGGCGCATATTTCGCTTATGAAATGGCTTGCTCCGAGGAAGATGCTGCAAAGCTTGTTCCCGGCGTCAAAGTAAAGATCAGCGGTTATAAGGCAATCTGGGAAGGCGAAATCGAGATAGTTGACGCTACTCTCGTTTCCGTTGATAACTCGATGAAATACATTGCTCCCGCAAAGGATCTTACAAACGTTCTCGGAACCAATCTTCTCATCAACTACCAGAACCAGCTTTCTTACTTCAAGAATCTCAGAATCAAGAGCATCACTTATAAGAACGGCACTCCCGGTAACGATATTTACGTTACCTTTACCAAAAACGGCAAGGACTTTGATTTCTGCGTTGAGTCTTATCTCACGGGTCCCGAAACCGAGGTTTACCAGGCGTTCGCAACTCTCGCAGCAGGTGACGTTGTTGACGTTCAAGGATTCCTTTACTGGTACACCGGTGTTAACACTCACATTACCGCAGTAAACAAGATTAAGTCCGCAGGCGCTATGACTTACGATGAGTACGTATCGGCCGGTATGGACGATGAAGTGGTTATTGAGGCTTATGTTCAGGCTCACCAATCTTGGTGGAGCGACAAGGTAACCGTTTACCTTGCAGACCGTGACGGTGCTTATTTCACATACGAGATGGCTTGCTCCGAGGCTGATGCTGCAAAGCTCACAGCAGGTACTAAGATCAGAATAACCGGATACAAAACCGCTTGGGAAGGCGAAGTTGAAATAGTTGACGCTACCTTCACGTTCATCGAAGGTGCTGATACATATATCGCTCCCGCAAAGAATCTTACCAATGCTCTCGGAACTGACAATCTTATCAATTACCAAAACCAGCTTGGATACTTCGAGGGACTCACAATTAAGAACATCACTTACAAGAACGGCACTCCCGGTAACGATATTTACGTTACCTTCACCAAAAACGGCAAGGACTTTGATTTCTGCGTTGAGTCTTATCTCACGGGCCCCGAAACCGAAGTTTACAAGGCATTCGAAACCCTTAAGGCAGGCGACGTTGTTACTGTAGAAGGCTTTGTTTACTGGTACGCAGGAGTTAACACTCACATTACAAAAATCACCAAGACCGCTTAATTAAAACTTATAAAAACCAACAAAAAAGAACGAAGTTTCAACAGACTTCGTTCTTTTTGCTTTATATTGAACATAATTGTTTACATTGTTATGCGTTTTATAAGATCATTCATCAAAGCATCGCGCTTAATGTAATAAACGTATCTCATAGGATAGCCGGTAGGCTCGCTCTCGTATTTGTTGTTATACTGCGGCAAATACGCCTTATCCAGGACTCTTGAATACATAAATTTATCCGACTCGTTAAAAATCCAAGCAACCGCTGCAACGTCCCATATAACTCTTGTCCAATTTCTGCCCGAAGCATAGGACTCGGCTTCTTCTATGGAATTTTTAGCAAGGTAATCGGATATAGAATTTTTTCCCATAAACCAATACTCAAGCTCCTGCTTTGAAATCGTAAAAACACTTACTACGCCAAAACACGGAAGCTGAACGTAAGGAATTCCGCTGTTATAAACAACTCTTGCCGCAGCAACGTCTTGGCGCATATTAAATTCAGCTGTATCGTGGTAATGTAAAGCGTGACCTCCAAGCCATACGAGAACCGCACGTTGTGCCACCTCGGGATTCAAAAGAATCGCCGATGCTACGTTAGTTATCGCGCCTATCGCAACGATATAAAGCGGATTTTCGGCAGTGTAATTCTTAACACGCTCGGCAAGGTCACAAGCCGCCGGTGAAACAACCGGTGTTTTTTCGTCGGCAAGATAAGTTTCCGAGCCTCGATACACTTCCTTTTCGATATTCATTAATCCGAGAAGTTTTTTTATTTCATCATAGCTCTTTTCCATTCCGTCTTTAGGTCCGCTTGATTTTGCGTTTAAAAACGGAGCAGCGTAAATAGCCTTGGTGCTTGCTTTTTCGGGATAGCTCAAAAGATAAGCTATTGCAAACTGATCGTCTATTTCGTTATACGCATCGGTATCAAGAACAACGTCAACTCTGCCATTCGGCATATTCAATAAGCGAATTCTTTCCTCGTTAGTCATAACTTTTTCCTCCTACAGAAAATCAAAGACCAAATCTTTTCTCTATAGCGTACTTAATCGTGCAACCAATCGAATCCGCCATACGAATAAATCCGGTGTCGTTTGGGTGACAACCGTCAACGGTGTGATCAAACTGATGAGTGGTTGCAAAGAAGCTCAATCCGTCGATAAAATAAACGTTCTCGTCACCGAGAGAGCGAGCCTTAAGATATGAGGACATAATAATATCACGGCGAATAAGCACGTTTTTCTGTTCTCTCGGCATCGTCCAAAAATCAGGGCGCGATACCATAATATAAGGAACGTGGGGATTCTTTTCTCGTATTATCTCGTAAAATCTAAAATGTGTGTTTTGAAGATGCTCATTGGTTGGGGTATTGTGATCGTAATCGCAAACAAAAACACTCATAGGAAGAGTAGCAATCCAATTAGCTATTGCCTTCTCCCCCTTCGCCATTCCCGAGAAGCCTACGTTTTTGTAGTCCATATTTAAATCGCGTGAAATCATCGCGGGATAGGTAAGTCCCGGACGCGTAGCGGCAGTACCATGAACGATTGACGATCCGTAAATAACTATGGGATCAAAGTTCTTGTAAGGACGGGGCGCGCCGAGCTTTGCGTCGGGATTAAGTCCAACCTCAAGCTTTTCTATAACCGAGTGAACCGGAAAATTAATAGTAAAACTTCTCATAATTCCGGCCTCAAGAGGAATTACGTTTTCATAATAATTTACCATATCGTAAGGCATGCGGAATTCCTTTATAAATCGAGAGCCAAACTCACCGTCAACGTAAAGATCAAATCCTGCACTTGAAATCAGGGTCAAATGCGAAGAACGGCCAACAACCTTAAACTTTGCGCGAATAGCAATATAAGGAGAATCGGTAGAAAATCTAACACGTCCTCCGGCTGATTCCCTTTCAAGCTTTGAAACCCCATCACTTGTAGCAGCTGCAACGTCAAAAGGCAATCTGTGGTAATACGGCTCTGTTAAGGGCTCGTAAAAGCCGTGAAGCATAAAAGGTGATTCCTTAACATCATACCATACAACGTCTATGTCTCCAACTGTTTTTTCAACCACCATATTTTTATCAATATTGATGTAAGATTCCATTTTTAGCTCCTTATGTAAAGTTATATTCACATTTTATCTTCTTTTTCCAAATAATCTATAATCCTTGCCCTCAAAGAACAGTACGCTATAATCCATACCCACTATTCTTGAATAGATTCTTCCCTCATATTTTTCAGCAAGATCTGTGGGGGCGAGATTCGTGGAAATTATCGTAGAAAGTCCTCTGTTGCGTCTTGTCGTGAAAAGATTGTAAAGGCAGGAGGTTGTAAATTGGTTTGAAAACTCTGTTCCAAGATCATCTACTATAAGCAAATCGCACTCAAGAAATTTCTCTGCCTCGGGCTCATAAGGACCGTATCCGCTTTTGAATTTATCATTCTCGAAAGCCGTAACGATATTCTGTGCACTATCATAAAGAACGTAGTATCCATTCTCAATAAGACGCTTTGCAATAGATGTCGAAACGTGCGTTTTGCCCGTTCCGGTATTGCCCATAAGCAATAAATTTCTTCCCTTTTTTTTGCCGAATTCAGTGGCAAATTTCTTCGCTGACACAACAACGTTCTGCATTTTCGCACTTAGCGTTTGGTCGTGCGAATAAACGGAGAGGTCAAAGTTTTCAAAGCTCTGTTCCTCGATAAGTTTGCCCATTCCCGACGATTTTATATTTTCCTTATAAAGAAGAGAACGGAAGCAGTTACAAGCCTTTGTATTTTCCAAAAAGCCCGTATCGTTGCAAATCGAACAACTATACTTCACGTCGGTATAATCCTCCGGAAGTCCGAGCATAGCGATAAGCCGTCTGCGCTCTTTGATAAGCGCCTGATTTCTCTCCTTAAGCGGAGTTATATCCTGACCGGAAACGGCGTATTTGAAAATCATAGGGCCCGTTTTTTCAAGCTCATCGTCTATTTGAGCGATTTGAGGCGACTTCATTCTTACCTCTAATGAGCGTTGCTCAGATCTTACCCTTGCTGCGCTACGTCTTTGGTCAATGATTTCCTTAACTTTATTGTAATTTTCGTAGTTATGCATCAGTTTTCTCCTTCATTACTGCTCTCGAACGAACGCGAAAGCGCAACTCTGAAAGCTTCCTCGGGATCAAAATTTCCATATTTAACAACCGTAGGCTTGGTATCGACGGTTTTCGCGGGACGTCTTCTTTCTATATCCTCGCGCTTCTTCTGAATTTCAAGATCAAGCTCTGCCTTACGCTCGGCATAACGTTTTTCGCAATCAGAAAGAGTTTTGCACCCCTTTTCGCTCCAATCCGAAAGAAGCTTGTCCATATAACCGAACGAAAGTTTCGACGTGTTCATTACTGCAATATCGTATGCCATCGTAACGATTTCGGTGCCATAAGCAAAAACCCTGCTCCACTTATGCAAAAACTCCTTCTCCTTTGGAGAAAGCTTTCTGTCAAAGATACCAAATATACGGCGATATTCCATATATTCGTTCTTCTCCTGCTCCTTGTCGCTTATGTACAAAGCAAGCTGTTCTGCGGTTACGATTCCATCACCCGAAAGATTCATTGCACGGCGCACGAGAATACCAATCGAGAGCTTTCCCTCTGCGACAAGATGCGCCGCAAGAGTCGCAATATACTCCTCCGAAAGCTCATACTGCGATGAAAGCTCGGATATTTTCTTTATTTCCTGGGGTGTAAGCATAGCCTTCCCCATCATATTTGCAATCTCATCAAAAAGAGATGCAAGTCTTTTATCTCTTATGGTTTTAGCCACCGATTTGGCGCTTTCGTCGTAAAGCTCGCCAAGAATCTCTCTCTCGGGAAATTCATTCGAAACCTTATTACCAAAGAAGGAAACCTCCTTGCCATACTCTCTCGGTGCTATGACCCCCGATTCTTGCCACAAAGCAATAGATGAACTTACTCTCGCCTTCGATACTCCCGAAAGCTCTGCAATCTCATCATCGGTGATCTCTCCACCCGATTCCATAAGTGCAATAAGAACTTTAAGCTCTGCCACACTTGCATCGCGGAATTCATCGGTTTCTGTTGCTTTTATCGGAAAATCAAATTCATAATTGATCATCAAAAATACCTTTTTCGCCACCCGTCTTCATGCCGAAGCACAAGGTCATAAGCGAATCACCCATGTGTACGTTTTGAACTATTACGTTTTTATCCTTCAACGTAAGCTCCATGTTAGCAAAATTCCAAATTCCGCGAACCCCCGAATCAGCCATCGCAACCGCGCATTCGTAAGCCGATTCCTTGGGTACTGTCAGAACACCAATGCTAACATCGTTTTTCTCGCAAAAACTGCCAAGCTCCTTTACGTCGTATACCTTAATTCCGTTAAGATCTGATCCTATAATACTCTCATCATTATCAAAGAACGCGACTATTTCAACGCCCCTTCTTTCAAACATATGAGTTGCCGAAAAGGCTCTTCCAAGGTTACCTGCGCCAACGATTACCGCGCGATAGCCCTCCTTCATTCCAAGAAGCTCTCCGATTTTTGAATAAAGGTATTTAACGTTATATCCGTATCCCTGCTGGCCGAAGCCGCCAAAGCAGTTAAAATCTTGTCTTATTTGCGATGCGGTAACTCCCATAATACGCGAAAGCTCCGCGCTTGAAATTCTGAGTTTTTCCTCACGAAGAAGATCGCCAAGGTATCTATGATAACGAGGAAGTCTTTTTATAACCGCAACAGAAACGGGATTTTTTCCTATATCAACCATTCTTTTTTCGAATGTACCCTTTACTTTATCAATGCTTTCCATCTTTTCCTCCGTATCCAAAAACAATTCATCATATCACCGAATCCATAGCGCTTGCATTAAGCGAAGAATCGGCAAAATTATTCTTTAAGTATTCGTAGTATCCGGATGCCGCAATCATTGCCGCGTTATCTCCGCAAAGAGAAATGGGCGGAATAAATATTTTCACTCCGCGCTTATTTGCAACCTCGGTGAGTCTTGCGCGAAGATGCGAGTTCGCGGCAACACCGCCCGCCATCACGAAATCACAACCGGGATTTTGTTCAAGAGCCGCATCTATCTTAATCGCAACAGCCTCGATCGCCTCGTAAGTATATCTTGCCGCAAAGCGCGATCTTGAAATTTCTTCTCCCTTTTGCTCGTATCTGTGAAGCAAATTGATAGCAGCTGTCTTTAATCCCGAGAACGAAAAATCAAGGCTTCCGTCACGGAGCGCAGGGCTTGGAAGTACAAACTCGCGATAAGACTCGCTCTTTCTGTATCTCTTATATATGTTATCCCCCTCGCCGACTGCCTCTATAAAACCTTCTCTTGAAAGCTCATCAAAGCCGCGCCCTGCGGGGTATTCTATTCCTATCATTCTTCCGATTTTATCAAAAGACTCTCCAATAGCGTCATCACGCGTTGTTCCAAGTAATGATATATCGGTGTAAGTTTCCATTTTGTATATACCCGTGTGACCTCCCGACACGGCAAGAGCCAAAAAAGGAGGCTTCGGAGCATCGCCGTCTAAAAGATATGCCGATGCAATATGTCCTTTAATATGGTCCACAGCCACAAGCGGTATGGAATTTGACACGGCAAGAGCCTTCGCAAAGTTAACCCCAACCAAAAGAGCGCCTATTAGTCCCGGATTTGCCGTGACTGCCACAAGGTCAATATCAGAAAGCGAAGCCTCGGCTTTTTCAAGGGCCTCGTACGTTATCGAGGATATTGCCTCAATATGAGCTCTGCTCGCTATCTCGGGAACAACACCTCCGTAGAGTCTATGGGTATCCACCTGCGAAGCTATTATATTTGATTTTACCAAAAATCCTTCCTCGGTGCGTTCAACGACTGCGCAAGACGTTTCATCACACGAGCTTTCAAATGCCAATATCTTCATTTTGAATTCCTTAAAGCAGTTTTTTGTCAACTTTTGTTTTCATATATTTTAATTTATCATATCTGCAGAATGCGCTCTTAACATAACGATAGCGTCATCTGTGGGATTGGAATAATAATTTTTTCGTTCTCCAACCTCTTTAAATCCGTAAGAATGATAAAGATTCCTTGCGGGAATATTTTTGCTTCTGACTTCAAGAAAAAGACACTCAAGCCCCTTCCCCTTTTCGCATTTAACGGCGTAGTCAAGCAATCTGTACGCAATACCTCTTCTGCGGTATTTTTCGTCTGTAGCTATTCTGTATATTTCGCCCTCGGGCGCAATCATTCTACCGATAACGTAAGCTATAACCTGTCCGTTCGAAACGGCGCTATAACATATTCCGGACGTCATAGTAACGTAGGAAAATATATCCTTTTCCTGCCACGGATCGGGAAAAATTTCTTTTTCCATTTTCGCCACGTGAGGAACGTCATCGGCTATCATCTTTCTTATTTCCATATCAATTTTTTTCAAGAAGTCCGCGCAAAAATTCACGGTACTCGTTTTTCGTTTCTTCGTGAGTAAGTCCTATAACGGTATTCGCCTTCAAAAATCCAAGCTTTGAGCCCATATCATAACGCTCTCCGGGAAATTCAACGGCATACATTCCATCTCTTCTTGCAATCTTTGCCATAGCATCGGTGAGCTGATATTCTCCGCACGCTCCCGGGGTAAGACTGTCAATTATTGCAAAAATTTCCTTTGTGAGAAGGACTCTTCCAAGTATAGCAAGGTTTGAAAACTCCTCACCCTCGCCGGGCTTTTCAATCATATCGGTACAGTGATAAACGTTATCATCGAAAAAGGATTCGTCAATCTTAAGCGAGCAATATTTCTTCAAATCCTTCTTATCAACTCTCTTAACTCCCGCAATGCATTTTCCGTATTTTTCATAAGCGTCTATTAAAAGCTTCGACGTCGGGATCTTTGAGAATATAATATCATCTCCGTAAAGAACAACGAAAGGATCATCTCCTACAAAGCTCTCCGCTTTTTTTACAGCATGAGCCAAGCCCGTAGCCTTTCCCTGACGTATAAAGGAGATGTTTGCCATCTTTGCGATATTAGAGATTTTTTCCGCTTCTTCATTTTTTCCTTTTTTCAAAAGCGCTTCGATGTATTCGGGGGAAATATCAAAAAAATCCTCCATCGCGCCCTTCATTCTGTTCGTTATAATGAGAATATCCGTTATTCCGCTTTTAACCGCTTCTTCCACAAGATAGAATATTGACGGAGCGTCTACAATCGGGAGCATTTCCTTTGGAACAGCATACGATATGGGAAGCATTCGAGTTCCAAGACCTGCGGCGGGAATTACCGCCTTTGTTACTTTTTTCATAAGCTCTCCTTTAGAGTTTTGAATCATTCCTCAATTTCCGGATAATATGTATTTTTAATTTCGTTAAGCAAGCGTCTGCACGCATCGTCTATTCTTCTCGTTCTCACCGTACATCCCGCAGCCTTCAGGTGTCCGCCGCCGCCAAACGTCGCGCAAATTTTAGCTACGTCAGCTCCCGTGCTTCGAAGCGAAGCCTTATATTCACCGTTGTCTGTTTCCTTTACAACGAGAGCTATCTCGCAAAATTCCACCGAACGAGCCACGTCTATTGCAGTTTCAAAATGCTCCATAAGAACGCCAAGCTGATCGCGCTCTCTTTTCGTTACGGTAGCATAAGCAACCTTTCCTCCAAACGCGGTACACATCTTCTCCGCAACAAATCCCTCCGCGCGTATCTGACGGGGGGTTTTGCTATTAAAAAGCTTGTGGTTTATATCTGCGTAATCTATTCCGGTTTCGACAAGCTCCGCACCTCGTCTTAAGGTATCCGCGGTAGCGTTTGAATATCTGAAACACCCCGTGTCAGAGCTGATAGCCGCGTAAAGCGGATAAGCAAGCTCCTTATCAAGCGTTATTTTTCCCATCTTGATAAGCTCCTCGCAAACGATCATTACGATCTCGCCCGCGCTTGAAGCTCCGGGAATTATAAAGTTATCTGCGAAAGGAGTACCAACCTCGTGGTGGTCTATCATAAAATCTGTTTTCGGGAGAAAATCGTATATTTCGCCCATCTGCTCCTTTGTCGGAATATCAACCGTCACGACCGCAGAATCGGAATACTCGTGTCTATACGCCTCTCTGTAATTCTTAAGCAAAAATTCAAGTCTCTCCGGTATCGGATCGGAGCAAGCCCAAAGCGGAGCCTTGCCGAGCTTATGGAATATATACATAAGCGCAGCACAGCTTCCAACCGTATCACCGTCGGGTCTTACGTGCATGACTACCAAAGGATGCTCTATGCTTAAGATTCTCTCGGCACACGAACGAGCATCAAGCACCTTGTAATCAGCCATTATCATTCTCGTCCTTACTGTGAATTTCCTCAAGCAATTTCGCTATCTTCGCTCCATGCTCTATTGATCCGTCCTTAACGAAATTAAGTTCGGGAGTTATACGCAAATTAAGCGTTTTCGCAAGATGATGACGAAGCATACCGGTGCATTTTTTAAGACCCATAAGAGCCTCTTTGCTATCTCCTATACAAGAGAAATATACGCTTGCATACTTAAGATCGGGCGCAACCTCTGCACGAGTTATACTTACGAAATTGTTTATAATTTTAGGCTCTCTTACCTCACCGAGCGCAATTGCAAGCTCTTCGGCTACAGCATCGTTGATTCTGCCTCTTCTGTAATTTGCCATTTAAAAATCCTTTCTTTTCACTCTCCGCCAAAGCTAAATAAAAAACGTTTTTCCCTCTTCCTCTTTTGCAAATCGGCTCATAGTAAAAGCTCCGACCCGCGCAGAGTTTATAACGCTCACGCGAAGAATTTCTTTTATCTTATTTTCGAAGTAAGCAAAATGAGTGCATCCGAGAATCAAGCTATCAATTCCGGTATCCAAAAATTTGCTTACGCTTTTTTCTAAAGTTTTGAAGCCGCCCTTTGATAGCTTTCCGTCACGTTCTCCGCTTTCAGCCAAGCTGACAAGCTCCGGAGCATGAGCGGTTACAACAACCGCAGAGGGCTCGTGTTTTTTAATTGATTCAACGAAAGCTCCACTTTTTTCGGTAGCCTCGGTTGAAATAATTCCTATTCGTTTATTTCTTGAAGTTAAAACTGCTTCTTTTGCGGTGGGCTCAATTATGGGAACGGATACGGCTCTGTACTCACACGGCAAAAACTCATAAACGCTGCTCGCCGTACAACATGCCATAAGCACCGTATCGCACCCAAAAAGAACGAGCCTTTCTATATCTTTGCTAACAAGCTCCACCAAGGTATCTCTATCCTTGTTTCCGTAAGGAGCGTTTTCCTTATCCGCTAAATATACGGTATTCGTATGGGGGCATAAACGTCTTAATTCGGCAAGAGCGAAAAGGCCGCCCGCACCGCTATCAAAAACGCCTATCAATCAAAAGCTCCCTTGACATTCAAAATAAAGTCGGTAAAATTCAATCCCTCACCGCCGAGCATAACCGAATAAAGACTTGATGAAGTCATTCCCGGCATAGTGTTCACTTCGTTAAAATACACGCTGCCGTCAGGTAAAAGGAAGTAATCGAATCGCGCAATATGACGAGCAGCAAAAGCTTTGGAAAGTTTATTTGTGTAATCGACAATTTTCGCCTTAATGCTTTCGTCAACGTCTGCTTTCGGAATCAGACGAATGCCATCTACACTTTTATATTTTAGGTTAAAATCGTAAAAGCTACCCGAAAGAGAGACCTCCGCAGGCGGCGTAATTATTTTTCTCTCTCGCACGTTATAATAAGCGCATTCAAGCTCGCGCTTGTCAAGGAGCGCAGGTTCTATCATAATTCTTTTAGCCACAGAAAAAGCTTTTTTTAGCGATTTTGAAAACTGTTGTTTACTTTTAGCAAGTGACGCGCCTATAGAGCTACCAAGTCTTGTAGGCTTCACAAACACGGGAAAGCCAAACTCTTTATCAATTTCGCAGAGTATATCCTCGTAATTTGTTTCCGCGGATATAACGATTTCAGGCAAGGTAGGAACTCCCGCCGAACGCGCTATGATTTTAGAGTAAACCTTATCCGAGGCAATTGCTCCCGTAAAATTATCCGCACCGAAAAAGTTAATGCCAAGCGACGAAAGAAGACCTTGTATCACGCCATCCTCTCCGTAATCTCCATGCAATAAAGGAAACACGAATTTTGGCGATATAACAACGCCGTCAAGCAAGAAACCGCCTTTTCCCGAAAGTCTTACGGGAGAAGTTGGAATAAGCATTTTTCGTGATTTATTACGCTCTATTTTCAGCACGTCATCGGCTTTGCCAAGAAAAATGTAAAAATCTCCGCTTGAATTTATATATATCGGTAAAAAATCCAAGCCTATATTTTCTGCGCACTTTAAAAATTCACACGCGCCCGCAACGGATACTTCTCTTTCATATCCGGATCCGCCAAAAAGCAAAACGTATTTTTTATCATTCAAAAGAATCTTGCTATCAAAATCAATATTCATACAATCACCTCATATGAAATATATGACTTGATGCAAAACTCGGTTACAAAATAACCGTTCAAACGAAAAGCGTATAATTATTTTTTAAGCACTGCGACTCTGTCATTTCCCGAATAATCCTTCAAAATTTGACACGTCATTCCCTCTCGCGAGGCTATTTTAATCAAAGCATCACTTTGATCGTATCCTATCTCGTAAGCGATGAAGCCGTTGTTCGAAATTTTGTTTTTATATCTTCGGGTTATTTCCCTATAGAAATCGCACCCGTCGTCACCGCCAACAAACGCAATTTTCGGCTCGCTGAAAATCTCCTTTTCAAGCGTTTCGTAAATCTCATTTCTAACGTACGGCGGATTTGAAAGAACCGCGAAAAATCTACCGTCAACATCATTGTTCAAAACGTCGCAACGAAGAAAGCTTGCTCTTTCAAAAACTCCGTTCAGATCCGCGTTCACTTTAGCAACAGCCAACGCATCCGAAGAAATATCAACGAGAGTAGCTTTTGTATTTTTTGTATTGTTCAATGTTGAAATACCAACGCAACCGCTACCCGTACATAAATCAACAAAGCTTTCTCCCTCGGGAATATGCTTCGTTGCGTATTCAACAAGAATCTCGGTATCCGAGCGAGGAATAAGCACGCTTTTATTTACGTTGTAAACCTCGTTATAAAAATACGTCTTCCCAATAATATACTGAAGCGGCACACGTTCCGCTCTTTGGTATATCGCCTTCTCAACAAGATCGTTTTGACACTCAACGTCAAAGAGCATCAAATCACTTCGAGAAGTGCCGCCAAGCTCGTGGAATATCTCCTTCGCATCGTGACGGGCATTCTCTACTCCTGCAGATTCAAGTATTTTATAAGCCTCAGAGAGCTTCATTATTTTCTTCTGTTTTCCATGCGGTAAAAGATTCGTCCGATCCTTCCCCGACTGTGCTTTCCGCATTTTCATCAGCAACGGATTCAGTCAAGGAATCGTCACTTTTCTTTTCCCACTCGCGATTGTTATAGAATTCCATAAATTCGGGGAATTCGTCACGAAGCGCACACTTGGTCGAAACTATCGCAATCTCAAGCATATCGAGAGTAGGTTCTTTAGTTGTAAGACGCTGAACCCAAAGACCGGGAGCGGAAAGTATGCGCACGACTATATTGCCATGACGTCCCGCGTACATTATAAATTCGTATCCTACGCCGATAATAAGAGGAAGTATAGCAAGTCTTAATCCCGTATACTGCCACTTGGTAAGTCCGGGCCAAATTTTATAAACAAGAAGTCCAACTGCGATACCGATAAGTATCATAAAGAACATGAAGCTAGTACCGCAACGGGGATGGAAGCGAGTATGCTTCATTGCATTTTCCGGAGTAAGCTCTTCGCCTGCCTCAAAGCAAGCTATAGTCTTATGCTCTGCGCCGTGGTACATAAACGTACGTTTAATATCCTTCATAAAGGAAACGAGCCAGAGATAAAGCACGAAGATAGACATTTTAAGAATACCTTCGATAACCTTCTGCCAAGCGCCGAGAGGAGTATCAAACCAACGAATCATAAGATTGTTTATAAAGTCTGCTACGAATATCGGTAAGAACATAAACAAAAACAGTGATAGCGCTACTCCCAAAACTACGCCTATTACCATAATAAACGTAACCAAGCCAAGTCCAAAATGCTTTTTAAGCCATTTTTCGAATTTTGTTTCTTCTTCCTCAAGTCCAAGCGCATCTGCTGACGCGCTGAGCGTTTTAATGCTGAGAATCATCATTTCAGCAAAATTGATAATTCCGCGCAAAATAGGAATGTTTAAAAATTTGTGTTTTTTACGTACGGAAACAAACTTATCGTCAGTGACAACGATGCTTTTGTCTTCCTTTCGGCAGGAGGTAACAGTTCTCTCCCCCGCCTTCATCATTACGCCCTCAATAACAGCCTGACCGCCAACCTTACCCAAGCGGCACGACATGTTATCAGAGCACGTCTGTTTTTCTTTTTTCATTTTTCCGCCTTTCTTTGCACTGAAAAAATCCTTTACAATACGGTTTTCCCCTTGTTTTTTTACCGTGTTTTTTAGAATTTTAACAATGTGAGATTTTTGTTTCATTATATTATAACATATATTAATGAAAAAATAAATAGCTTTTAAATATTTTTTATATTTTAACGGATAATAAATTATTATGCACACGAAATCCAAAAAAACAAACGCACTCAAGCGCAAATTGTTTTCAAACGGTGATGATTTTCCATCGTTACAAAAAGACAACGTATCTTTAACGATAACACTTTTCTATCACTACAAAAGATACGATGTGATAACAAAAAACTCAAAATTCAAAACAAAAACAAACAAGCACAAGCGCCATCTATACGCAGACCAAATCAAAAGCAAGCAAACACAAGCAACGTCTGTACATAAGCCATAGTAATACTAAAAACGCAATCAATATCTATACAGAAATTTTCAAAACAAAGAATTTTAAAAACGTTTTTTCGTTATCCAAACCGTTCTTATTTTTGATGATTTCTTTGTTTTGATAAGCAGTTTTGTGCTATTTTGTAAATTAACATTTACATATTTGCTTTTAACACATCTTATAGCAGTTGAATAACACCTCTTCTTCAAGTTTATGTCAGCCAATGTGCGAACAGATTTTTAGCAGAAATTTTGCTTCGCGACTCGATAGCGTAGTTACCTATATCGAGTGAGATTGAAGTGAGATTTATATAAAACTTATAGAACTACAAAAGAGGCACTGCGGTTAAACAATGCCTCTTCTTTAAGTTTATGTCAGCCAATGTGCGAACAGATTTTTAGCAGAAATTTTGCTTCGCGACCCGATGGCGTAGTTGCCTACGTCGAGTGGGAGTGAAGTGAAATTTATATAAAACTTATAGAAGTACAAAAGAGGCACTGCGGTTAAACAATGCCTCTTCTTTAAGTTTATGTCAGCCAATGTGCGAACAGATTTTTAGCAGAAATTTTGCTTCGCGACCCGATGGCGTAGTTACCTACGTCGAGTGGGAGTGAAGTGAGATTTATGCAAAAATATGGAAGCACAGATTAGTCAACGTTGTAGAAGTCAACGAGCTTCTTAAGTCTTTCGTACTTAGCCTTAGCTGTAGCCTCTGCCTTTGCGAAGAGCTCTTCTGCTCTCTCGGGGAATGCCTGAGCAAGACGAGTGTAACGAGCTTCACCACCGAGGAATTCCTGGTAGCTTGCAGTGGGCTCCTTAGAGTCAAGGGAGAAGGGATTCTTTCCTTCAGCCTTAAGAGCAGGATTGTATCTGAACATCTGCCAGTAACCTGCCTCAACAGCCTTCTTCATCTCAGCCTGGCAGTTCTGCATACCACCCTTGATGGAGTGCATTTCACAGGGAGCGTAACCGATAACGATAGAAGGTCCGGGATAAGCCTCTGCCTCTGCAATAGCCTTAAGAGTCTGGTTCATATCAGCACCCATAGCGATCTGTGCTACGTAAACGTAACCGTAGGACATAGCGATCTCTGCAAGATTCTTCTTGCCAATTGCCTTACCTGCAGCTGCGAACTGAGCAACCTGACCGATGTTGGAAGCCTTAGAAGCCTGTCCACCGGTGTTAGAGTAAACCTCGGTATCAAATACCATAATGTTTACGTCCTCGCCGGAAGCGATAACATGATCAAGACCGCCGAAGCCGATATCGTAAGCCCAACCGTCTCCACCGAAGATCCAAACTGCCTTCTTGGAGAGATACTGCTTTTCAGCAAGAATCTTACCACGAAGTTCGCAATCGCAATCGCAACCCTCGAGCATAGCAACGAGAGCCTTGGTAGCAGCTTCATTAGCCTTACCGTCATTTACAGTGTTAAGGTAGTTATCAACGATAGCTGCCTTTGCATCGTCTGTGATGTTCTCGCGAAGAGCCTTAACGTAACCGATAAGCTTCTCACGAATGGTCTTCTGACCGATATACATACCGAGACCGTGCTCTGCGTTATCCTCGAACAGAGAGTTAGCCCAAGCGGGTCCTCTGCCGGTTTCGTTGTTTACAGTGTAAGGAGTTGCGGGAGCGGAACCACCCCAAATTGAAGAACAACCGGTAGCATTGGAAATGTACATTCTCTCACCGAAGAGCTGGGTGATAAGACGAGCGTAAGAGGTTTCTGCACAACCTGCGCAAGATCCGGAGTACTCAAGGAGAGGCTGCTTGAACTGGCTGCCCTTAACGGTAACGTTAACGAGCTCGTTCTTCTCTGCAACCTTTGCAACAGCATAGTCATAAGCCTTCTGCTGATCGAGCTGAGTAGCGATGGGCTTCATCTCAAGAGCAGTGCCAAGCTTAGCGTTGTTATTTACAGGACAAGCCTTAACACAAAGCGTACAACCCATACAGTCAAGGGGAGATACAGCCATGGTGAACTTGTAGTTAGTCTTAATAACGGGCTTCTGTGCGAACTTAGTTTCAGCAGGAGCTGCTGCAGCCTCCTCTTCGGTCATAGCGAAGGGACGGATACAAGCGTGAGGACATACGAATGCGCAGTTGTTACACTGGATACATGCCTCGGGATTCCACTGAGGAACGGTAACTGCAACGCCTCTCTTCTCGAATGCTGCAGATCCCTGGGGGAACGTACCGTCAGCATACTTAGCGAAGGTAGAAACGGTGAGAGAGTCACCCTTCATTGCTCCAACGGGAACAACGATGTCATTTACGAAGTCGATGAGGTCTGCTCTGTTACCCTCAAACTTAGCATCGGGAGCAGTCTTACCTGCATCCTTCCAAGAAGCGGGAACCTCTACGAGGTGAAGAGCATCCTTACCTGCGTCGATAGCCTTATGGTTGAGGTCAACTATTGCCTGTCCCTTCTTAAGGTAGGACTTAGTTGCCATATACTTCATATAATCAATTGCCTCGTCGATAGGAAGAACCTTTGCAAGAGTGAAGAATGCAGACTGAAGAACTGTGTTCTTAACCTTTGCGTTACCGAGGTCAATAGCAAGCTGTGTAGCATTTATGGTGTAGAACTTAACGCCGTTGTTAGCGATGTAGCTCTTAACCGATGCGGGGAGGTGAGCATCGAGAGCAGCGTCATCCCACTGGCAGTCAAGAAGGAATGTTCCGCCGGGCTTAACGTCGGAGATCATATCGTACTTGGAAAGGTAAGCGGAATTATGGCAAGCAACGAAGTCAGCCTTATTGATATAGTAGGAAGACTTGATGGGCGAATCACCGAAACGAAGGTGAGAAATGGTGATACCACCGGTCTTCTTGGAGTCATACTGGAAGTATGCCTGAATGAACTTATCGGTATGGTCACCGATGATCTTGATGGAGTTCTTGTTAGCACCAACTGTTCCGTCACCGCCAAGACCCCAGAACTTGCACTGAATCATATCAGCAGGAGAAGTATCGGGAGCTGCGTTCTCGGTAAGAGAGTGACCGGTAAGATCGTCAACGATACCAACTGTGAAGTGGTTCTTGGGAGCTTCGTTCGCAAGGTTTGCAAAGATAGCGAAGATGGAAGCGGGAGTAGTGTCCTTAGAACCGAGACCGTATCTTCCGCCTACAACGTTAATGTCCTTTCTGCCCATCTCGTTAAGAGCAGTAACAACGTCGAGGTAAAGGGGCTCGCCAAGAGAGCCGGGCTCCTTAGTTCTGTCAAGAACAGCGAGGTTCTTACAGGTAGCGGGAATAGCCTCAACAAGCTTGTCTGCAGCGAAGGGACGGTAAAGTCTTACCTTAACAAGACCAACCTTCTCGCCGTTTGCATTCATATAGTCGATAACCTCTTCAGCAACGTCGCAGATAGAGCCCATAGCGATCATTACGCGATCAGCATCGGGTGCACCGTAGTAGTTGAAGAGCTTGTAGTTAGTTCCGAGCTTTGCGTTAACCTTATCCATGTACTCCTCAACGATTGCGGGAAGAGCGTCATAGTAGGGGTTGCAAGCTTCTCTGTGCTGGAAGAAGATATCGCCGTTTTCAGCGGATCCTCTAAGAGCGGGATTCTCGGGATTAAGAGAACGGTCGCGGAACGCCTTAACAGCGTCCATATCAGTCATCTCTGCAAGATCCTTGTAATCCCAAGCGGCAACCTTCTGAACCTCATGAGAGGTACGGAAGCCGTCGAAGAAGTTAAGGAAAGGAACTCTGGACTTGATTGTTGCAAGATGAGCAACTGCGCCAAGGTCCATGATTTCCTGCGCGTTTGTTTCAGCGAGCATAGCAAAACCGGTCTGACGGCATGCATATACGTCGGAATGGTCACCGAAAATGTTAAGAGCGTGAGAAGCTACGCATCTTGCGGAAACGTGAATAACGCAAGGAAGAAGCTCGCCGGCGATCTTGTACATGTTGGGGATCATAAGAAGAAGACCCTGGGATGCTGTGTAGGTCGTGGTGAGAGCACCGGATGCCAAAGATCCGTGAACTGCGCCTGCCGCGCCTGCCTCAGACTGCATCTCTACAACCTTAACGTTCTCGCCGAAGATGTTCTTCGCGGGCTCGCCGAAGATGTTCTTATTGGATGCGCTCCAAGTGTCTGTTACTTCCGCCATAGGGCTGGAAGGGGTGATGGGGTAGATGGCAGCAACTTCCGTAAACGCATAAGATACGTGAGCGGCAGCGGTGTTACCATCCATAGAAATTTTCTTTCTTTCTACCATTTTGGTTCCTCCATAATGTATTGTTTTTTTATTAAAACCAAATTTCATTTAGCACCGAAAAGCGAATTGCATGTTAAAGCTTAAAAGCTTCAAAGCTTTTTCGGCACATCGCATTTATTATAGCACATAATTTACTAAAAGTAAATAGTAAATTATTAATTAATCATCATTGTTTTAACATTTTTTCAACATCTTCCCTAGTTGAAATTATATTCAATGCCGAAATGAGTGCTTTCGAATTCATTCCGCGGGGCAAGCCGAGCTTTTCGCAAAGTATATCTCGCATAGCCGAAGAATCATCTCTGCCCGAAAGACCAAGATTAAACATATCTGTAGGCGTTATATCCGACACGTGTATTTCCGGCGAGTCGGTTAGAAAAGGAGAAAGAATTCCGCGAAGCACATCAGCGCCGACACCTTCAACTCCAAGCACGCCCTCGCGTCCCTTTTGTTTTTTTCTTCTTTCTTTCCCCTCGATTCTCGGGATATAGAGCTGGTATATTTTTTCCTTTGGCACGATTGAGGATATAAAGCTTCTTATCTGCTTTCCGCCCGCATCCGAATCGGTCAAAATTATTATTCCGTCCTTGGATATTTTTCTAATCAGAGCTTGCTTTTCCTTTGAATTGAAAATTCCAAAGCCATCGGTGGTTATAACAGTTGCAGAAAACATACCGAGAATAGCGCTTTTATCATATCTGCCCTCTACAATTATAGGCAGCTTTATACGCTTCAAACCGCTACACGTGTTAAAATTTGCATTCATTTACGGCTTCACCTCCGCTTTTTTCAAACAAGCTATGCGCTTCTCGCAAAGGTCACCGAGCGGACATTCTTCGCACAAAGGAGATCTCGCCGTGCATATTTCTCTGCCGAAAGTCACAATTCTATGACAAAAATCGCTTCCCTCCGAAACGTCCATAAGGTCTCTCAATATAAACTCTATTTTTACAGCATCTTTAAGACTCTCGGGATACATACCAAGCCTTCCGCATATTCTTATACAATGCGTATCACAAACGATAGCGTCTTTGCCAAAGGCATCACCGAGAATGAGATTTGCGATTTTTCTGCCGACGCCCGGAAGCGCAAGCAACTCATCCATATCGGAAGGGATTCTTCCGCCATACCTTTCTTCTATAATCACTGATGCATTTTTTATATTCTCCGCCTTGGTTCTAAAGAGTCCGCAAGGACGTATAATTTGTTCAATTTCATTTACATCTGCTTCCGCCATTGCACGAGAATCGGGGTATTTTGCAAACAATTCTTTGCAAACTACGTTAACTCTTGCGTCGGTACACTGTGCAGATAGACGCCCCATAATCAATAGTTTCCACGCATCGCCTTCGTATTCAAGCGCGCAAACCGCCTCGGGATAAATCTTTTTTAAACGATTTACTATTTCCGAAAGTCTTTTGATTTTTTCTTTTTTACTTCTTATCATCTTAACCTCTTTGAAGTCAATCGTAACGGTTTAAAACGCCGTTCGATTATGACATGAATCCATACGTAGCAAAAGCTCAAAAGCCTGCTTATTCAACCTCTTTAAAGAATTGAGAGCAGCCGGCTTGCTTTGCGAGCTCCAAGAAAAGACGAATGGAAAAACCTACGACCGTGTCGAAATCACCATCGATTTTTTCTACAAACTTTCCGCCAAGCCCTTGTATTCCGTAACTGCCCGCTTTATCCATAGGCTCACCCGTGGATATATAATCGTCAATTTCCGCGCTGCTCAACTCTCTGAAGAAAACACCCGTTGTAGCAACACCGGAATAAACCTTTCCTTTATAGTGAACGGCTATACCCGTGTGAACGTTATGCACCTTTCCCGAAAGTTCTCCAAGCATCTTTCTCGCATCACTTTCCGACGTTGGCTTACCGAGAGGATTTCCGGAAAGCTCGACCAAGGTGTCAGACGAAACTATGAATTTTTCCGAAGCCCCCTTACCCAAGGAATCGTAAACCGCTCTTCCCTTTCGCTCAGCAAGTATTTTAACGGCATCCTTAGGATGCACGCCATCCTCTACACTTTCATCCGTTTCGCTCACCTTTATCTCAAAATTATCGCACACCAATGAAAGCAATTCCCTTCTTCTCGGTGAAGCCGATGCAAGAATTATATCCATATTTTTTCTCCTTATATTAATATATATAATTATATACGATTAAATCGCAGTTGTCAACATCGAATAGCATTCGTAAAATATTTTTATGAGGTATTTGAGAAAGCAATTTAACGCAACATTTCCCGAAAAGCAAAAAACTGCCGCAAGCTCTCGCTTGCGGCAGCCAAATAAAGGTTAAACCTTATTTTTTACGGGAATTTTTAATTACTTAGGAAGCTTTTCGTACTCAGCCTCAAGCGCCTGGAGGTTAGCTCTCTTAAGCTCGAGCTGGCTCTTGTAAACTTCAGTGAAGCTATCGAACTCGTATCTCTCAGCAGACAATCTGGTGTGATATCTGTCATCCTGGTTGATTCCGTTATCGAAGAAGAATCCGATTGCGTCCTCGAAGAGCTTATCGAAGGAAGTACGAACGTTGTTACGGATGTAAGTAAGCATATCAACGTTACCAGTTACACCGGAAGCGGTGCCGTAGGTAAGGTTGTACTTGTAGTAGTGATCAAGAATCTCAGAAGAGTTCTCGGTCTGGTACTGAAGGAACGCAGAGCATGCGCTGAACTTAGCAGTCTTTCTTGCGGTTACACCACCTGCACGACCAACAACGTGGATCTGAGTGAGGTAGCTATCGCCTTCCTGATATACAGGAACGGGAACAACGCCGAAGCCGCCAGCCTTCTTCATATCCTGATATTCCTTGTACTCAAGAGAACCAACAAGGATAACACCACCGAAGAGAAGGGTGTTGTTGGTGAACTTGTGACGGATACCGAGAAGAGCAGTCTTGTTGTCACCGGTAAGACCGAGTGCGCCTGCATTGTTTCCATCCATGCACATGATACCGTCAACGTCCATCATGTCAGAGATCTTAGAGATGATCTGACCAAGCTTCTCGTTGGAATCGGGATATGTATAGGTGGTAACGCCGTTCTCTACAGTTCTGTTAATAACAACTGCAGAAGAGGTGTAGATCATACCAGCTGCGGGAAGACCGTTTGCACCAAGAGCGAATCCAAGTACGGTATCGTTGTCGCAAACTTCGCCGCCAACAGCACCGGTATATACAGCCTTGCTGTACTGGATAAGTCTATCGTAGGTCCACTTGCCAGCCTTAACTTCCTCGAAGAAGTCAGCGATGTTAACGCTGCCGTCCTTGTTAAGGTCGGTAAGAGCAGGGTCAGCAGTAGTAGCGATAGAGTTGAAGAGGTTAACGTTTACGGGAACTACGAAGAAAGCACGGATAAGATCAAGGAAGTAGTCAGAAGCGATAACGTAAACCTGACCCTGGTTAAGGGTAAGAGATCTCATAAGGTCGCTCATGTAACCTGCCTTGTTACCGGTGGTATCATCAGTATCAAGGTTGATATTGAAGTGGTTCTTTCCGTAGGTAGCCTCGTCCTGAGTCATAAGGTTAGCGAACTTACCCTTAAGAGAAACGAGAAGCATATCTGTCATCCAGTTGCAGAAGATATCAGGGCAGTTATCCATTGTAGCAGTATCAATGGTGTTGATGATCTGATCTCTTGCCTTAGAGAAGTGATAAAACTCGTTGTTATCGGGATAGTAGAGATACTTAACGCTAACTTTGGTGTACTTGTAAGCGTTTTCGTTTCTTGTTCTAACGAGAGTGTCAACGGCCTCCTGGTCGTTGCTTTCGCCTGCAAGATATCTCTCGCAGCCGGAGGGGAGCTCCTGATTATTGGAGCTGTTGGTCATCTGGAAGATGAGAGACTGAGAGTCGTAGGTGATGTTATCCCACCAGCCCTCTTCGAGCTCTGGATCATCACCATCGGGGGTAACAGGGGTGTTACCGTTGTTGTTGTTTCCGCCGTTATTTGTGCTGTCGCCGCCGTTGTTAGTATCGCCGGAGTCGCTGCCGCCACCCAAACAACCTGCAAGGCAAGTCATACACATAATCACAGCAAGAAGCAAGCAAATGATTCTGTTTTTCATAATTCTCCTTTTCTTATTCGCCGAATTGTTTTTACCGTTCCCTTACGGCTCTGGGGGAACGGTTCGGTAGCTTCGTGTCGTTGATAAGCTTCCCGTTTGCTTACCGAACCGAAAGGCTCCGATTGACATCGAAGCACCGTTTCACGCTACTCTACCGCATATATAATATCATAAACATTTATAGAAATCAAGGCACACTTTCCAACTTCTCCCCTTTTAACAAGATTTGATCAATTATTTTGTTGATTTTGTACATTATTTCTTTACCCAGTTAGAACTATTATATAAAAACATAGGCAAAAGTTAGCTTTTGTCTTCTTTATTGGCGAAGTTTGTTCACCTTTTTTATATTTTTTTGTTTTTTAACGCGAAAACTATTTATTTTCGCCAAATAATATGCTATAATATAAGTGCGAGAATTGAGTTTTGCGCAGCACGCAAATCTTTTTTCGCAATAAACCCGGAAAGGAATGCTCCCCGGGGGAGCGCGGTACATTTTATGAAAATAACAGTTTTTGGAAAGCAAATGACAGTTCGCGAGAGCCTTCATATCCTCATCGAAAAAAAGCTCTCAAAATTTGACAAATTCTTTGGTGAAACCACAGAAGCCTTCGTTACTTGTAAAACGCGAAAAGGCGACAAACTTATAGAGATCACGATAAATTACGGAGGCACTACGTTCCGTACGGAAGAAGAAGCGGATACATTTATCACCGCACTTGACAAAACGGTAGCAAGCCTTGAAAGACAGATAAGAAAGAACAAAACCCGACTTGAAAAAAAGGTTAGAAGCGGAGCGTTCGTTATCGAAGAAGACGATAACGATGAATACGATGAAGAGGAGGAATTCAAAATCAGAACGAAGACCTTCCCCTTCAAACCCATGACTCCCGAGGAAGCAATTCTTCAAATGAACCTTCTCGGTCACACGTTCTTCGCATTTACCGATGCAGAAACCTCGCTTGTTTGCGTGGTTTATAAGCGTAAAGACGGCGATTACGGACTTATTATGCCGGAATAAAAGGCTCATTTACTTCAAAACCACCAAAATTTAGCGCTGTTTAATGAAAGCAGGGGCATTTACGTCAGTATTTGCCTCTGTTTTTTTTGCGTTTTTATCTTATAACTTAAAAATATTAAATATTTGTAAAATATTTTCCATATTCGTAGAAATGTTCACATATTTATGGTAAAATATCCGAGTATTAATGAAATAAGGAGAAGAAAATGCTTAATTTAAAAGAAATTAAAAAAGATTATCAAACCTCCTCCGAAACAGTGCATGCTTTAAAGGGCGTTTCAATCGCGTTTAGAAAAAGCGAATTCGTTTCAATTCTCGGTCCTTCGGGATGCGGTAAAACGACACTGCTTAACATCGTGGGCGGTCTTGATAAGTACTCAGACGGTGATCTTATCATCAACGGCAGAAGCACCAAGTCTTATGAGGACAGAGATTGGGACGTCTACCGTAACCACCGTATCGGATTCATCTTCCAAAGCTACAACCTCATTCCCCACCAAACCGTTCTTACGAACGTTGAGCTTGCGCTTACAATAGCAGGCGTGTCTAAAGAAGAGCGCGTTGCAAGAGCAAAGCAGGCTCTTGACAGAGTTGGTCTTGCAGGACAGTATCACAAGCGTCCCAATCAGCTTTCGGGCGGTCAGTGTCAAAGAGTTGCAATCGCGAGAGCTCTCGTAAACAACCCCGAAATACTTCTTGCCGACGAGCCCACAGGCGCACTCGATACAGTTACAAGCGTTCAGATAATGGAGCTTATTAAGGAAATTTCCAACGAGCGTCTCGTTATCATGGTTACTCATAACCCCGAGCTTGCTGAGCAGTATTCCTCAAGAATAGTAAGACTCATCGACGGTGAGATTATCGAGGACTCCAACCCCTTCTCAAACGAGGAAGAAGAGGCGGAGTGCAAGGAAATCGAAGCAGAGCGCGAAAAAGCAGAAGCTATCGAACCGGAGGCAGCACAAACCGACGTTGTTGCGGCAACCGACGAAAGCACAGAAATTACCGCTCCCGTCAAAAAGATAAAGAAGAAGGTTAAAACCAAAGAAAAGGCAAAAATGTCCTTCTTCACTGCATTTATGCTCTCTCTCAAAAACCTCTTTACCAAAAAAGGAAGAACAACGCTTACCGCGTTTGCAGGCTCTATCGGTATTATAGGCATTGCGCTTATTCTTGCGGTATCCGAGGGTATGACGGCTTACATTGATCACGTTCAGGAAACCGCGCTTTCCTCATACCCCATCACTATCGAGAACGAAACTACCGACATTTCTGCTATTATGGAAACTATGTTTTCCGAAGGCAAAGACCGCGAGCATGGTAAGGATGAGATTTACAAAAATCCCCTGATTGCAGAGCTTGTTGAATCCTTGCAGAAGATTACCACAAACAAAAACGACCTTAAAGCGTTCAAGAGCTATCTTGAAAACGAGCTTAAAAATCCCGATTCCGACCTCAGTGCCGCAGTTACGGGTATTCAGTACTCCTACAACTTAAACATTCCGATATACACCAAAAACGTTGACGGAAAGATAGTAAAATCCGATACAGCAGAGCTTATGACGAAGATGCTCGCCAAATATATGCTTGGCGTTGCCACCGGCGGTACTAACCTCGGCGGTTCCGGTCTTGACTCGGTTGACACCAGCACGATGAGCTCGAGCATGATGGGCTCAATGATGGGACTCACAATGTGGCAGGAGCTTCTCGCCGACAAACCCGACAGTAACGGAAATACCGCTCTCGTTAACCCCATTCTTAAGGAACAGTATGACCTTGTTGAAGGTTCTTGGCCCACCGCTTATGACGAAATAGTACTTATTCTTGACGAGAACAACGAGCTCGATGATCTTACGCTCTACGCTCTCGGTCTTATCAGCGAAGCTGAAATAAACGCTATTATCGAGGCGGCGGTCAACAGAACCGACCTTCCTCCCACCGATAAAAACTCTTGGACATACGACGAGATAGTATATAATCTCGAAAACAATACAGGTCTTACATTCAAAACACTTCTCCCCGCAGATTTCTACGTTTCCAACGGTGACGGAACCTTCCGCGAAAAGAACACCAAGGAAGGCGACTACGATTTCTGGCTCGATAACCTCTACAATAAGGCGCTCGAGCTCAAGGTTGTAGGTATCATTCGTCCCGATGAAAATTCAGAATCCACCATGTTAAGCGGTTCAATCGGTTATACAACCGCACTTACAGAGTACGTTATCGAAGCATCTGCAAACACAGACGTAGTTAAGGCTCAAATCGCAAACCCCACGGTTGACGTAATTTCCGGCCGTCCCTTCAAGGAAGCAGCGGGAACACTCACCGATGCTGATAAAAAGGCAGCATTCAAGAGCTACGTAGAAAATCTCTCCGACGAAAAGAAGGTTGAGGTTGCTCTTCTCATTCAGTGCCTTAAGGCAGAGCTTGACGGATTCACATTCACTCCTCCCTATCCCGGCGCGCAACCCGTCGTAATCCCTTCTCTTGAAGTTATGACGGAAAATATAAAAACGCAAATTCTCGGAGACCTTGAAAACAAGACCGGCGAAGAAATGATTGCGACTCTTATGCAGTATCTTTCAATGGGAAATACGGATATAGATATGGGAAGTATCGACCAATCCGTTCTTGAGGAATCCCTTGCCACTCTTACTCCCGAAGAAATCGTAGCAATACTTATGCCCTACATCGAGGAAGGCTGCCGCTCGCAGATATACGATAGCATTGAAAAAATCTACACACAGATGGCGCAGATGCCCGGCACGGATTACAATACTATGATGCTCGCATTGCTTGCAACCGAGCTTTCCGATGAAACTCCCGACGCAACGTTCGCAACCTACTATGACAGACTTACCGAATTCTCCGAATCAAACTACGATGATAACCTCGTTTTGATTGGCTCTCTTGATATTAATTCTCCCTCCTCAATCAACATCTTCGCATCAAGCTTCGAAAACAAGGACGTTATCGCTGCGGTTATCGAGGATTACAACAAAAACGTTGATGAGGAACAGCGCATCTCCTACACCGATATAATCGGTATCCTTATGTCGTCTATTACAATCATCATTAACGCTATCAAGTACGTTCTTATCGCCTTCGTTTCAATCTCTCTTGTTGTTTCGTCTATAATGATTGGCGTTATCACTCTTATATCCGTTCAGGAAAGAACGAAGGAAATCGGTATTCTCCGCGCTATCGGTGCTTCGAAGAGAAACGTTTCCGCTATGTTCAACGCAGAAACAATTATTATCGGTCTTGCTTCGGGACTTCTCGGTATAGGCGTATCGTATGCACTCTGCATTCCGATCAACCTTATATTGAACGCTCTTACCGGCATTCCCAATCTTAAAGCTATTCTTCCTGTCGGCGGAGCAATAATACTCGTTATTATAAGCACGCTTCTCACTCTCGTTTCGGGACTTATCCCCTCGAGAAGCGCCGCAAAGAAGGACCCCGTTGTAGCTCTCAGAACGGAATAATTCAAACTTTTCTGCAGTTAAGAGTTCTCTATTTTAAAATAGTAAAAACTCTTTCACGAATGAAAATAACATCATAAAAGAGCCGTTATGTAAACTTTGCATTACATAATGGCTCTTTTATTGTTGAGATAAAACTCAAAGCTTTGTTTCTATATCATTTAATTTTGTTTTCTTTTGCAACATTTTCTATATAAACCAAATCCGCATTTAAGCGTTCGAACGACATCAAAATATCAAAGCAGCAGTTTTATAAAAACAAACTCTGCGAACAATACTCACCGCGCGCTCACAAAAAATAAAAAGCGAAAGAAAACAACACGCGCTACGCAAATACCTCAAATTGAGGGTTGCAAAACGTATTTTTCTTTCGCTTTTTATACCGTAGACTTAACACGGGTCAAGGCATAGGTCAAGCTTGTCACATAAAAATATGCAACTACTATATAAACTATTTCTAAAATTCAAAATTAAGCAAGATTCTGAGTCTTGAGCATATCGAGAAGAGCCTTAGCCTCTTCTTTGGAAATAGTTATGCCCTTGCCCATTTTCTCGTGATCGGGAGACCACGTACGAATGTCGTAAACAGGTTCTCTCTCGTTCCAGCTAATAAGATTAAGCTCCTTATTCCAGCCGTTGTTACCCTCGCTTACGATACCGATTTTTTCTACAATTTCATACTTGATTTCAGGCATTGGTCTTTCTCCTTAAAAGATTTAAAATAAAATAAATCATATATTATAAACATTTTAACATATATATATTAAAATGTCAAGAAAAATTTAAAAATATTTTAAAATTTTTTGAGTTTTTTGCAAAAAAGGAATTTATTTTTGCAATATAGTATATTTTGAATACTTTTCGAGTTTTTTCCTGCTCTAAGTTATACATTTTTTTATCTATTTTTTATTGACTTTTTTCTTAAAAAATGATATAATATTCTTCCGGTCGTAAGACGAAAAAATAAAGCATATAGACGATGGGTGCATAGCGTTCACTCTATATCAACAAAAAAATAACGACAAATAAAATTCATCGGCCGCCGGGAGTTCTCGTGTATGGTCGATTTTTTGATTGTTAAAAATTTAATTATTATATAACGCCCACACGGGCGGGCGAGGATTCAACCTCGTTTAAAGGAGAAAAAATGAGAGAGGAATGGAAAGGCTTTAAAGAAGGCAGATGGGTTAACGAGATTAACGTAAGAAGCTTCATTCACAAAAATTACACGGCTTATTACGGAAACGAAAAGTTTCTCGAAGGACCTACCGAGGATACCACTGCGCTCTGGAATGAAGTAAGCGAGCTTATGAAGGCAGAGATTGAAGCAGGCGGAGCTCTCGATATGGATACAAGCGTCGTTTCAACCATAACGTCCCACCCTGCAGCCTATATAAATAAGGAAAAGGAAAAAATAGTCGGACTTCAAACCGACAAGCCCTTAAAGCGCGCTCTTATGCCCGCAGGAGGAATCCGTATGGCAGTAAAGGCGTGTAAGGATAATGGCTACGAGGTAGATCCCGAGGTAGTCAATTTCTTCACCGAACACAGAAAAACTCACAACGCAGGCGTTTTCGATGCATACACCCCCGAAATGAGAAAATGCCGTTCTAATCACATCATAACAGGACTTCCCGATGCTTACGGCAGAGGAAGAATCATCGGAGATTACAGAAGAGTTGCCCTCTACGGCGTTGACCGTCTTATAGAGGACAAGCAGTTCCAAAAGGACACCACGGTATCAACAATGTCGCTCGAGGTAATGCGCGAGCGCGAGGAGCTTTCAGAGCAAATAAGAGCTCTTGAAATGCTCAAAAAGCTTGCCGAAATCTACGGATGCGATATTTCCAAGCCCGCAAGAACACTCCAAGAGGCAACCCAAGCTCTTTACTTCGCATATCTTGCCGCAGTAAAGGAACAGAACGGTGCCGCAATGAGTCTTGGAAGAACGTCAACATTCCTTGATATATACGCGGAGCGCGACCTTAAAGAAGGTATCATTACCGAAAAAGAGGTTCAGGAAATCATCGACCACTTCGTTATGAAGCTCCGTATGGTTAGATTTGCAAGAACCCCCGATTATAACCAGATATTCGCAGGCGATCCCACTTGGGTAACCGAATCTATCGGAGGTCTTGATACCGACGGTAAGCCCCTCGTTACCAAGATGTCCTATAGATACCTCAACACACTCAACAACATCGGTGCAGCACCCGAGCCCAACCTTACGGTTCTCTGGTCCGAGCATCTTCCTGAAAACTTTAAGAAGTTCTGCGCGAAAATGTCAATCGAGCATCACGCCGTTCAGTATGAAAACGATGACCTTATGCGTCCCGTTCACGGCGATGATTACGCTATCGCTTGCTGCGTATCCTCAATGAAGGTCGGCAAGGAAATGCAGTTCTTCGGAGCGAGAGCAAACCTTGCAAAATGTCTTCTCTACGCTATAAACGGTGGAGTTGACGAAATTTCAGGTCAGCAGGTCGGTCCCGAGTACCGCGCAGTTTCGGGCGATTACCTCGACTATGATGACGTTATGAAAAAATATAACGATATGATGAGATGGCTTGCGCGCGTTTACGTTAACGCTCTCAATATCATTCATTATATGCACGATAAATATTCCTACGAAAGACTTCAAATGGCTCTTCACGATAAGGCGGTTAAGCGCTGGTTCGCAACCGGTATTGCAGGCCTTTCCGTTGTTGCAGACTCCCTTTCCGCTATCAAGTATGCGAAGGTTCGCGTAACGAGAAACGAAGCAGGCATAGTTACCGATTACACGGTTGAAGGTGACTTCCCGAAGTTCGGTAACGATGATGACAGAGTTGATAACATCGCAAAAGAGGTTCTCCACGCCTTCATAAGCTACTTGCGTGAAAACGCTGCTTACCGCGACGGAGAAATCACAACCTCCATACTCACTATTACTTCAAACGTAACCTACGGCAAAAACACAGGCTCTACTCCTGACGGAAGAAAAGCGGGAGAGCCCTTCGCTCCCGGCGCTAACCCCATGCACGGAAGAGATGAAAACGGTGCGATTGCTTCGCTTGCATCCGTTTCCAAGCTTCCCTTTGCCGATTCCAAGGACGGTATCTCGAATACCTTCACCATCGTTCCCTCCGCACTCGGAAAGACAGATTTCGAAAGAGAGAGCAACCTCGTGTCGCTCCTTGACGGATACACTGCAAAACGCGGATTCCACCTCAACGTTAACGTCTTTGACAAAGAGCTTCTCCTCGATGCGCAGAAGCACCCCGAGCTTTATCCCCAGCTTACGATACGCGTATCCGGATATGCAGTAAACTTCATCAAGCTTACCAAGGCTCAACA
Organism: Eubacteriales bacterium; assembly: GCA_045660185.1. Lineage (GTDB taxonomy): Bacteria > Bacillota > Clostridia > Oscillospirales > CAG-272 > UBA1740. Next base: position 60,731 of record JAZRDI010000023.1, read on the forward strand.
GGATGAGGTTATTTCAAGAACCTTCCATTCTGCTCTTTAATCATGACGAAGGGCAAAATACATTCTTTTGAATCTTTTGGCACGGTAGACGGCCCGGGAGTGCGCTACGTGGTGTTTCTTCAAGGCTGTCCTATGCGTTGCCTATACTGCCACAACCCCGATACGTGGGATATTTCCGCAGCCAAGTACGAACTTTCAGCCGAAGAAGTCCTTGAAAAAATGACGAGAAATCTGCCCTTCTACAAAACGGGCGGAATTACCGTCACCGGCGGCGAACCGCTTATGCAAATAGACTTTGTAACCGAGCTTTTCACCATTGCCAAGGAATCGGGAATACACACATGCCTCGATACGTCCGGCATATACTTCGACTCATCCTCGGAAAAAATCGCAAAATTCAACACGCTCCTTGGCGTTACCGACCTCGTTATGCTTGATATAAAGCATATCGACAGCGAAAAACACCAAGCTTTAACAGGTCATAAGAACGACAACGTGTTAAGTTTTGCGCATTATCTCAACAAAATTGGAAAGCCTATGAGAATACGATACGTTCTTCTTCCGGGTTATACGGATTCGAAGGAGAACTTAAATCGGCTCGGTGACTTTTTAAAGAATTTTACCAACATAGAAAAAATTGAAGTTTTGCCATATCACGAGCTTGGTCGTGTCAAATATGAGAAGCTTGGTATTCCATACCCTCTCAAAGATTCAAGAGTGCCAACGCACGAAGAGGCGGAGAATGCCAACAAATTGATAAGCTCGTTTTTAAAGCAATTATAAACGATACACCTGCGCGGTCTTAATTCTCCGCGCAGGTGTTTTTACCACCCATAAACGCGGAATATATAAACAAAACCGTATAAAATTCAAGCGTATAAATTCAATGTGTAAACCCACTTCCAATTCATGCGTGAACCGAATCGTGAATCTAATGTATAAATTCAACGAGAAAAAACTTGACATTAACCCAAAAATGTGATAAAATCATCTTATCGCAGTAGTCTTTATATGAGGTTTTCAACCCCCTATTGCTTTCATTTTATTATATTTTCGCCTATGGTATATGCTTGTAATATGGACAAGCGTTTCTACTAACCGCCTCAAATGGTTGACTACCGGCTTTTTTGCCGCGTGTCAGCCTTTTTTATTTATTTGTTGCATAGCATTTATTTTTAAATCATTCGGAGCATATCATTTAAGAGAATCAAAAGGAGAAACAAATGAATCTTTACATTGATGGATATAAAGTAACACCCAAGCCGGATTCTTCCCTGCTTGACATAATCAAAGAGCTCGGTCTTATTACAGGCAAACTCTCCCGCGATCCTATCGCGGCTAAAATAGCGGGTGACGTTTTTACGCTTAACTACGTACCCGTGCGTACTAAAGACATTCATACCAATAAAGAAACAGAGCGCGCAGCAATGGCTGCCTCGGGCGGAATAATTAAGCTTTTGAGATACGATGATCCGCAAGGACGCGATGCGTATAGGCGCACAGCGCAGTTCGTTATCTTCCTCGCTATGCAAAGACTTTACAAGGGCGCTCAAGCAAAAATGAACTGCACGGTTGGCTCCGGTCTATACGTAAAGGTTACGGGCGCGCAGGACTTTTCTGCCGAAAAGCTCAAGGAGGAAGTGCAAAAAATCGTTGATGAAAACATCACATTAACGAGAAAAAGAATGCCCACCTCAGAGGCTATCGAATATTTCTCGGCTCGCGGTGAAGATGACAAGGCTCGACTTTTGGCATACCGAAATTTATCCACGGTTGACGTTTACGAGCATCTTGAATTCAGAGATTACTATTACGGAGAAATGGCACCCTCTACGGGATTTTTGAAAGTTTGGGATATTCTGCCCGGCAAAGACGGATTTATGTTTATATTCCCGGATTCCGCAACCCCCGATAACGTTGCAAGCTACCGCGAAATGCCCGGCTTCTTCCGCGTATATACCGAAGGAAAAACGTGGGGAGAGCTCATGGAATGCGAAACGGTTGCCGACCTCAACGAGCTTGTTGATAACGGAAAAATCATACAGCTTATAAGAGTCAACGAAGCGCTTCACGAAAAAAGCTATTCGCAGATTGCTGATATGGTTTGCGAAAGAGGAGCAAAGGCGGTAATGCTCGCAGGCCCAAGCTCTTCGGGAAAAACCACGTCGGCAAATCGCCTCGCCACCCAGCTACGTGTTCACGGAAAGCGCCCCATACTTATGAGCCTTGACGATTATTATATCGACAGAGATAAAATAGCTCCCGGTGCTGACGGAAAAATCGACCTCGAGCACATCAACACAATAGACACAGAGCTTTTCAGCGAACATCTTCGCGCACTTCTTTCGGGCGAAGAAATCGAAATACCATTCTTCAATTTCAAGCGCGGAAAACGAGAATGGGTAGGCCATAAAATGAAATTGCACGATTCCTCCGTAATTATTATAGAAGGACTTCACGCTATGAACCCGATACTGCTTCCGGAAAAGCTCGACAAAAATCTCATCTTCAAAATGTACGTCAGTCCCCTTCTTCCGCTCAATCTCGACGACCACAACAGAATACCGACAAGCTATTTAAGACTGCTTCGCAGAATAGTTCGAGATTTCGAAACGCGCGGTTCTTCGGTTCAAAACACCCTCGATATGTGGGACTCCGTGCGACGCGGTGAAGAAAAATGGATATTCCCCTTTCAAGAAAACGCTGACGTTATTTTCAACAGTTCAACCCTTTACGAACTCGCTATTTTGAAACGCCACATATTCCCGTTGCTTGTAGCGGTTGGTCCCGAAGAGGATTGCTATGACGAAGTTCGCTCGGTCGTAAAAATTCTCAACTTCGTACACGAGAGTGATGTTGACGATGAAATACCGCCCACGAGTCTTGTTAGAGAATTCATCGGCGGAAATACATTCTATAAAAAGTAAAAGAGGTCAGCAGGGTTGGTTTTTAAGCGAGCCAACCCTGTTTTTGTTTATTTTTGACAATCTTTGTTTACATATATCCGTTTTTCAATAAACTTAACACGCATGTAACCTATTAAAAACTCATCTCGTTGTTTTTCTATATTACAACTCAAAAAATATCACCCGCAACCGTCGGTTGACAAAATAATTATCGTCGGTTGATTGAATGTAAACGCATTTTGTGATATAATAACGATAGTCATCATTTAAAACTCAACAAACGATGGAGGTTGTTATGATATTAGCCGACAAAATAATTTTATTGAGAAAGAAGCACGGACTATCCCAAGAGGAGCTGGCAGAAAAAATGGACGTTTCACGCCAATCCGTGTCAAAATGGGAAGGCGCTCAATCTATTCCGGAGCTTGAAAAAATTCTCCTACTTTCAAATCTTTTCGGTGTTACTACCGACTATCTTTTAAAGGATGAACTGGAATTAGAAGAATTTAGCGATACACAAAACGAGCAAGCTACAAAGAAGATAAATTTAGAGGACGCCAACGAATATATCGAACAGAGAAAACGTTCATCTTTTAAAATTGCTTTGGCAACGTTTCTTTGTATCATATCGCCGATAACACTCATTATTCTGGGAGCGGCTTCCGAAATTCCAAGCTTAAATATATCCGAAGCCCTTGTGGGAATTGTCGGTATTACAACTATGTTCGCATTCATCTTGACCGCAGTTCCGATTTTTATTTACTGCGACTTCAAAAACTACCCATTCACGTTTCTTGACAAAAACGTTCCCTTCAATCTCGGATACGGTGTTTACGGAATGGTACGAGAACGCCAAAAGCATTTCCAAGACACATATCGCAGATGGAATATCATAGCTACTTGCATTTGCATCTTTTCACCTATTCCGCTTATCACCTCGGCATTTTCCGAAAACGATATGCTCATCGTATGCATGCTCGCTTTAAGCATGGTTATAGTCGGCATAGGAGTTGGCGCGTTTATTATCGTCGGTGTTCAATGGGCAAGCATGGAAAAGATTCTAAAGGAAGGCGATTACTCCGAAGACAAGAAAAAAGGAAAAGGCATACGCGAATCCATAGGATTTGCCTATTGGGGAATTGTAACAACCGTATTTTTTGTTTGGGGCTTTTTGACCGGCGATTGGCACCCGGCTTGGATAACGTTTGCCGCCGGCGGAATACTCTTCCCTGCCATTATGAGCATAGTAGGACTCTTTGCCGATAAAAGAACCGAAAAATAAAACCGCTCCAAAAAGGCACAAACAACAACTGCCCCCTCATTTGAAGTAACCAAGATTTCAAGCTTTTTTTTTATTAAAATCAAATACAAAAAAACGCGCATTTGCTAACACCAACCAAAGCAAATGCGCGTTTGTAAACATTAATTAACTTTAATGCGATTTTTCAGTTCTTCGATAAACCCATCATTATCAACAACGCTCACACAAACAACATCGAATTTATTGTATTTTATTCTAACGTGTTCCATAGAATTTTTAATTGAAAGCATGGAATCGGAATATATTTTTCTCTCCTTTGAAATACCCATTATCATAGCGTAAGGTATTTCTCTTTCGAGTATAAAACCGAATTTTACGAAAAGAGTTTTTTCTCGAAGTTCAACATATCCGACAACCGAAGTCACGAGAAAATAAAAAGTAAAAACATCCGTAGCAAGCATAATAATAAGCGCAATAACGCTCGAAAAAGAAATCACCGTTCCGGCAATCAACAAAATTGCAGTCGGTATCCATACTATCCAAAACATTTTATCTACAAGCGGCTTGTATTTTTTATTTTCCACCCAATCACCTCTTTTCGACAAAAAAGACTTTCAAAACAACAAAAAATAAAAACATTCGGCAATCACAAAATACGGTTTTAAGAGAATCACCCCCTATTACCGTACGAACTTTTATCTTTTTTCACTTCAAATTCACTCAAAGCGCGCCTTTACATTTCTATTATAACACTAGCGTTTGTTCGTGTCAAGGAGTCGCGATGTATAATGTATTTTTTGCTTTTTTCTTTCTCCGTTTAAACACACCTGTGTATTTTGTTTAACAAATGTTCAAAAAAACCTTGACAAACCTAAGATTAAATAGTACAATTGTCTTATAACACAAATGTTTAGTAGTATTATAGAAAAACTGTAAAAACGGGCTTCGAGAAATCTTCTCAAAAGTCCCAAGTCTATCGAATAGCGTTTTTATCAAACGCATTATCTTAATTCGTTTTTAACTGCGAAAGCGTTAAAATATTTTTTTACAGGAGGTCATTAATATGGCAAACAAAAGCACAAAGAGAACTTTGACAAGCAGCGTTCTTGCGCTGGCGCTCTGCTTTGCAATGCTTCTCGGAACAACATTCGCATGGTTTACTGACAGTGCAACGAGTAAAGGAAACGTCATCAAAACCGGAAGTTTTGGCATTGAGCTCAATGTTTGGAACGGAACGAATTATGAACCCGTTGACTCTGCTCCCATTATTAATGCAGTAAACTGGGAACCCGGCACAACAGAGGTAGTTTACCTCTCTATTGCCAACGTAGGCACTCTCGACCTTAAGTACAAGGTTGCTCTCAGTGTTTATGAAACTTTAAGCAACCTTCACGAAGTTATGGAGTATGCTATTACTCCTGACGCAACCCCCTCAAATCCCGTTACCTCTTGGACAAACGGAATCGGTGTTATTCCCGGCGTTAATCAAACCGCAGCTAACAACGTACCTCTTCAAGCGGGCGCGACACATTATTTCGCTCTTTCCATACATATGGATGATAATGCGGGCAACGGTTACGAGAACGGACAAATCATGTTCGATATTAACGTTCTTGCCGCTCAGCTTGCTTCAGAAGAAGACAGCTTTGGAAGCGAGTATGATAAAGATGCAACCTATTTCATCGTTTCCGATGCGGTTACTATTCCCGATAACGCAACCGAAGAAACAGTTTTAACCTCAAAAAATCCCGCTAAAGCAGTAAAGGTTGAAATACCCGCAAATATTGTTAACGGAATTGATGACGGTGTAGAAAGCATTATGCTCTCTCACACAGAACCCGAAATAGACGTTGTGAACAAAACCGTCAACTTTGATACGATTGAAATTCTCGATCAAAACGGCAATGCAATCGATCTTACTCAAAACACAACACCCATACAGATAACGCTTCCCGCTCAAACCGTTTTTGCTGCAGGTGAAAGCGTAGACATCTACCATGACGGCGTTCTCGTAGACACTGTAATTGTTAATGACGATCAAACAATCACATACGAAGCAAATCACTTCTGTGAGGTTACCGTTAAGCAAAACGTTCGCGTTCCCGAAGGAAACGTTACAGCAGCATATTTAAGCGGTAATTCCGTTTGGGGCGAATGGAGCGGCAACGCCATCAACAGCTTCGTTATCAAAATTTATTCCGACGATACCTATCTCGGAAGCACATCTCTTAACAACATCGGCGGAATTATAGACGGTGACGTAAACGTAACATGGCATCTCTATCTTGACACCGTAGCTAACGCTGATGAATATTGGACTCAGGAATGGACCGTTGCTCCCACAAAGGATCTCTTACCTACTACAGCAGCCCTCTTTATTGACGGCGTTAAGGTTGGCGAAAGCTCCATTCAATTCAACGGCCCGGACGATCTCAACAAAATCGTTGCAGCGGTTGCTGATGACAACGGTGCGATTCTCGCGTTCTTCACTTCTCTCCAAGACGCTATGATGTATTCCTTCACTGCCGGCGGAGAAGTTATCATGCTCGAAAACATTGATCTTAACAATTAAACGAGTGAAATGATTGTTTTGAACGCTATGTTTTAAGAAAAGCATAGTCAATGTAAAACAACAAATAAAGCATAAAATTTTGCCGACTTCGGCATAACCGAAAAAGCACGCAGACACTGTGTAAAACGATGTCTGTGTGCTTTTTGTTTTTAGCTTATAAATAAATTCATTAATTGTGAAATCTATCTTTTGCGCTTTTTATCTCACTCTACTTCAACACTCTGCGCCCACAAATAGAAGGTGTCCGAAAGAGTCTTTTTATCTGCGGGATCACAAAGAAACTGAACTATCCAAAATGCATTAGATCCTTTATAAGAATACGATTGCGCATAGCTTGTACTAGACGTTCTTTCATAAAACCAAAGACCACCCTTTTTCTGCGCGAAAACACCGGTGTGTCCGTTATTCTTAATAACATTATTGATGTATTCTTCCGTTGACATTTCGCCAAGCCCCTCTTGAAGCGTGAAATCCTCTTTAAGAACCACCACTCCGCAAAAATCCGCAACGAAGTACATATCAAAACCGACTTCACTCTTTTGTTCCGTAAATTTATCGGTAAGAGTAATAGTCAATCCGTCCTTTTTAAACGTTTGAGGTTCGCCGATAATATCATTGCTTGGAATAAACATAATGTTTGGAAAACATCCGCATAAAAAGGAACATGCCAAAACCATGGATAGCGCAAAACAAATAATCTTTTTCATAATCAAACCTCCAAATATTATTTACTTTACTTCAATTATACCAAATTAATCCAAAAAATGCAAGAGCTAAAAAGAATATATCTTTGATAATGAAAACATCTAATCGCAAAACTCCCTTGCATATAATAACAGAAACGCCACCCAAATGAGTGGCGTTTCTGCATCTAGAATTTTGCTATGTGTTAGGACCGACCGATTATACTCTTTTGCGAGTTCGCATTTCGCAGAAATGCAACACTTCGTGCTTCGTTGCGCAGTGCGCAACACTCGCAGAGCAATCTGCGCTCGCTCGCTGGAGAGTGAACTCTGATGAAATCTTCGGTGTGTCATCCGAGATAAAATCAAATCCGCCTTATATAACCTTGCGAAGCAAGATTTCATCACAAAGTGATTTCATCCACGTAAGTGGATTTATTCCGACGTAGGCGGATTTAGTTAAAAAAGACTGCAATTTTGTATCAAAATTACAGTCTTTTTTGGTGGAGCTTGCTTAACGAAAATCGAACCGTTATAACTAATCACGCCCGTGGCGTGTATATCATCAAAACGGAGTTTTGTATATCACCAACACAACGTGTTATATAGACGCTCACAAGCTCGCTACACCGTCGCTACGCTCCTTACATCAAGTCGCAGATGAATGCACGCTAAAGCGTAATGAGATACACCTACGGTGATGAGATACAGACCAAAGTCTGATGATATACCAAGTCTGCGACTTGGATAAGAAAAAACCTCACCCTATTCTGATATGCACCCCAAAAGTTAGACACTTTTGGAGGTGCATATTTTTTATGGGTAAAACAGGAAGAGAAAACAGAAGGTACTCGACAGAATTCAAGATGTGTGTTATAATGGATATGCGAGAACACCATTTGAGTTACAGAGAAACAGTACGAAAGTATTGGGAAGAAGCGAAAGGCAAAGAGACAAACTACACACATCGAGTTCAAAGGTGGGAACGCATATTCTTGGAAGAAGGAGCCGAAGGTCTGATGAAAGAAAGACGAGGCAGAGTTTGTAAAGCAAGCGGTTCTAATAAAAGTCGCCCACCAAAGCTTGACAGAAAAGTTGAAGAAGATCTCATTGCCGAGAACCAAAGACTCAGAATGGAGATAGAGTACTTAAAAAAACTGAGTGCCTTAGTTCTTGCGGACGAGCAAAAGAACGGGAAAAGGCGTTCATAATTGCTGAACTAAGGCAGACATATCCGCTTAAAGATTTGTTAGAGCTTTCCGGGATAGCAAGAAGCACGTACTATTACTATCTGAAACAGAAGGATAAGGACAAATACGAAAGCGAAAAACAAGATATATTAGAAATTTACAATACCAATAAAGGTAGATATGGTTACAGGAGAATTTGTGCTGTTTTGAAGGCAAAAGGTTACGAAATTAACCACAAAACCGTACTAAAACTAATGAAATCTCTTGATTTGCGTGGTAAACAAAGCAAAAATGGCAAATACCACTCCTACAAAGGTGAGGTTGGTAAGGTGGCAGACAATTTGTTGAAAAGAGATTTTCATGCAGACAAGCCGTTTGAAAAGCTTACTACCGACATTACCGAGTTCAAGATCGGCGATGAAAAGGTGTATCTTTCGCCGGTACTTGATATGTTTAACCGCGAGATTGTATCCTACTCTATTTCAACAAGTCCTAACCTACAGCAAGTTAGAGATATGCTGAACGGATTGTTTGAAAAGCTTCCTGCCGATGCCCGACCTTTATTCCACTCTGACCAAGGTTGGCAGTACCAACATGCCGAATACCGAAGGCTTCTTGCCGAGCACAACATTACGCAAAGTATGTCTCGAAAAGGAAACTGTATGGATAATGGTATAATGGAAAACTTCTTCGGCAGATTAAAAGTTGAGATGTATTACGGCGAAAAATTCGAATCCCCTAGGGGATTCATTGAAAGGTTGGAAGAATACATACATTACTACAACAATGAGAGAATCTCTCTTAAATTAAAAGGAATGAGCCCAGTTCAATACCGAGCTCATTCACAAGCAATTTAATATTTA
>JAZRDI010000024.1:0-5454 GCA_045660185.1 Eubacteriales bacterium
AAACGTAGGCACAGAAAATGAAAAATATAAATCTATAGATGGAAATCTTTATAGCAAAGACGGTAAAACGTTAATTCAATACGCTATAGGTAAAAGTGATACGACATTCATTATCCCCGATAGCGTTACTTCGATTGGTGAGTCTGCGTTCTATAATTGCACCAGCCTTACAAGCGTAACAATCCCCGATAGCGTTACTTCGATTGGTGATTGGGCATTATATGGTTGCTCCAGACTTACAAGCGTGAGCATAGGTAATAGCGTTACTTCAATTGGTAATTATGCGTTCTGTAATTGCTACAGCCTCAAGAACGTATATTACACCGGTAGCCAGGAAGAGTGGAAGGCTATTTCGATTGGCAGTGACAACTCATTTCTCACCAGAGCAACAATTCATTACAACTACGTTCCGGAAGAGGAATAAGAAACTGTAGTTTTATAACTAAATAAAAACGGCTCGGCGGCTTCACATTTTGAGGTGTGCCGAGTCGCTTTTTGCGCAAAGAAAAGCTCGAGCAGCTTGTTTTTTGGCTACTCGAGCTTTGATTTTGATTATATTGAATTGAAAAACAGAATTTTTTATTTTTACAAAGCAGCAAGACAATTAGTTTTTAGTGCCTGTTTTGTAAACAATTAATTACTTATTGTCATAAGTATAGGTGATTGTCTTATCGGTTGAGGTAAGAGTCATGGTGGAGAGGTTGCCGTCACGAAGAACTATTTTGAGGTCAACGTTGCTTGCGAACTGCATACCGAATACGTCGGGAGCGCTAATCTTGGGAACATTCACTGTAAGAACGTCACCCGCCGCGTTAACGGTTGCGGTGCTTCTCAAAGGAGCGATGTTGAATGCCGCTGCAGCCTGAACTGCAGAAACGTCAACTCCTACGTCCACGGAATATTTTCCGTCTGCATCGCGGTAAAGAACGCCTTCGGTCTTGGTTACGATTTCGTCTGCTTCGCCTTCGCCGATTTCGTTGAATCTCTCGTAGTAATACTTAATGGTTGCGCTGTTATCCTCGCCATAGTAAACCTCATACTTGGAGTTGAGTTCACCGATAGCGGTAGTTGTCTTAACCGTTACGATAACTGCGGAAGCGGAAGCGTTTGCAATTGCCTTTTCAAAGTTAGCAAAGCCCTCTGTTGCCTCTTCATCACCGCTGCTTGAATTTCCAATGCCGTTGCAAGAGCAAACACCAAGAATGCAGCAGAGAATAAGAATTATGCTTAAAATCTTTTTCATTTTCTTTTCCTTTCGGTTTTTTTAGAAGGTTTCTGTTTAAGCAGTCGAATTATCCGAGAGTAATCGGAATATCACCGGTATCAGTCTTATAGGAGTATTCCGACTTGATGGTAATGATAGTATTCTCGAAGAATACGGGAGCATCTTCGGTTCCGATGTCATGCTCGGGAATAGTGTACTTAATAGTGATAGAAGAGATACGCTCTGCAGCTGCAGTAATGGTGATGGTTACGTCCTCTTTGATAACTTGGTTTGCATCAAGGAAGTTTGCAAGAGCAACGGTCGCGTTCTCTGCGGTCATAGTAACTCTAAGAGTTTCAATAGCGCCTTCCTGGGAATACTTGTAGTTGCTAACGTATTTAGAGCTTAAGTTCATATAAAGAGAACCTGCAACGGGGGAGAAGTCCTTACCGCTTTCCTTCCAGCTACCGCCCTTGTTGGTGCTGGTGCCGTAGCCTTCAAGGTACCAAACCGTTTCATTCTTGGTCTTAAGGTACTGAAGAACTCTGTCCTCAACCTTACCGAGAGTGCTTACGCTGCTTGTATAAACAGCTGCCTTCTTACCGCTAACGGTTCCGGTTACAAGGGTAGAGGTGTTCTCAATTACAGTATTGTTAATATCGTGAGTTGCAACAGTCTTGGAAGAGGTGGGAACGCTCTCGGAGAGCATCTTCTGGAACTTTGCAAGCTCATTTACAGTATTTGCATCGGTATCATCACCGGTCTTGTTACAGGAAACAACCGAAAGCATACAGCAAAGAACGAGTAATATAGCTAATATTTTCTTCATTTTTCTTTTCCTTTCGATTTATCAGTTGTCTTTAATGGTGATAGTACCGTAGTCATAAGACGTAGTTACCATAATGGTTGCGCCCGATGCGGTAACGTACGAAACGGTTACCTTATAGAGATAAGTTCCGTTGGTATCAATTACGATAGAAATGTCACCCGCTGCAGCAATGTCAACACCAAAAACTCTTTCAGCATCGCCTGCGGCAATGGTAGCGGTAAGGTCATTGCCCTTATCCGTCAACTTATAGGTCTTGAAAACAGACTCGCTGATCGTAAGCTTTTCGGGAAGGTATCCAACCGCGTCAGCCTTCGACCATGTGTCACCGGTGGAGCTCTTAACGCTTCCGTCTGCATTCTTCCAAACGGTGCCTTCGATTTCCTTGATGCTTTCGGGACTCATTTCTTCAACGGTCGCGTATCTTTTGGTGTGGAAGGTGAATTTCTCAATTCCTTTTACTGTGTCCTTCTCGGTTATGTACGATGAAGTGAGAGTGTCCTCACCCTCAACGATGTAGTCCACCTTAGTAACGATCTGGGTGGGAGTTGAGGAGTTGATAGTTGCGGAAACATTCGCAACGCTTCCTTCGGGCTCCTCGTTCTTTTTGCCTATTCCGTTGCAAGAAATAAATGCAAAGGTAAGCACAAGCGTGAGGAGTAAGCACAAAATCTTTTTCATAGATATTACCTCTTTTTATTATTATAGCATTTTATACTATTATAATTATACATTTTAAAAGACCAAAAGTCAATAGGAAACCGAGCCTTTCGCCCCAAACCCCTGCCAAAAATATCCGCGCGATTTTATTCAAAATGAACAAATCCCGCAAAAAACACCTGAAAATCAACACAAAAATCAAGTCCAAAACTTAAAAACGACTCAAAAAGCAAGTAAAAAAGCGCGTCAGACGAAGTCAATACACCTCATCTAACGCGTTCTTAATTTTAAAATTTCATCCGTCGCAGACGGATATCATCTGCGCAAGAGATTCATCCACCATCGGTGGATTTATTCCGATTTATCGGATTTCATCGCATAGTGCAGCGCACTATGCAAAGTATCCGCGCTATTTTATTCAAAATGAACAAATAAGTGCTAAAATCATCTATTTTTGGTGTTTTTGGCAACTAAACGTATTCATTACAAACAAAAAGAAGCTGCAAAGCAAATTCCCGCTTCACAGCTTCTTTTATATTCATCCGTCGAAGACGGATTTCATCCAAGCTTTGCTTGGATTTCATCTGCCAAAGCTATGACGGCAGATTTCACCCGCCGAAGTCGGATTTCACTGTATCGTGGCATTAGTGCCACGATACCAAATATCCTTCTCTAAAAAGCAACTCCGCAATAAGCACTGCTCCGCCGGCTGCGCCTCGAAGAGTGTTATGAGAGAGTCCAACGAACTTATAATCATACACGGTATCGGGTCTTAAGCGTCCGAGCGACACTCCCATACCGCCGTAAAGGTCGCGGTCGAGCGCGGTTTGAGGTCTGTTATCCTCTTCGAAATAGGTGAGGAACTGCGCGGGAGCGGAAGGCAAGCCGAGAGTCTGGGGCTTACCCTCAAAGCTCTTCCATGCTTCAAGGATTTCTTCCTTGGTGGGTTTATTTTCGAACTTCACGAAAACGGCAGCCATGTGACCGTCGGTAACGGGAACTCTTAAGCACTGCGTTGTGATAACCGGCTCGGTTGCGGGAACGATAACGCCGTCTTTTACCTCACCGAACACGCGAAGGGGCTCTTTCTCGCTCTTCTCTTCCTCACCGCCGATAAAGGGGATAAGGTTATCTACCATTTCGGGCCACTCGTTGAAGGTTTTGCCCGCGCCGCTTATTGCCTGGTAAGTGGTTGCAACAACCTCTTTGATGCCGTACTTACGCAATGGAGCAAGCGCGCCAACGTAAGACTGAATGGAACAGTTGGGCTTAACCGCGATGAATCCGCGAGTTGTACCGAGTCTCTTTCTCTGCGCCGCGATAACTTCGAGGTGCGCGTCGTTTACTTCGGGAATAACCATGGGAACGTCGGGAGTCCATCTGTTTGCCGAGTTATTCGAAACAACGGGAATCTCCGCCTTTGCATATCTTTCCTCAAGCTCGCGGGTTTCGTCCTTGGACATACTTACCGCGCAGAACACAAAGTCGCAAAGCGATTTTACAGTTTCGATTTCCTCGGAGGAAATAACCTGCATTTTCTTTATCCAATCGGGGCATTCGGTCTTCATCTTCCATCTGCCCGAAACCGCCTCTTCATAGCTCTTTCCCGCAGATCTCGGACCTGCGATAAGCGCGTTTATTTCAAAATAGGGATGCTCAGAAAGAAGCATAATAAATCTCTGGCCGACCATTCCCGTCGCGCCAACGATACCAACCTTAAGCTTTTCCATTTTTTCTCCTTTGCGCATTCAAGCGCGAAAGCCGATTTGGATTTGAATTTTAATTTCATCGGCTTGAATTTACTTCGTTAAAATAAATATGCTATATATTATCATAAATCTTTATAATTGTCAATACATTCGCCGCATTTTTATATATAAAAGTGAAGTTGCGCAGCATTTTCTGCCGTTTGCAACTTCACCTGTGGATTATTTATTGATAATGCTTACGTTTTCGGGCGCAATTCCGGTCGTTTCATACACTATCGAGAGTATCTGCGCGGTTTCTTTCGCTTGAAGAGTTTCCGCCTTTACGATTACGCTCACCGCACCGTCACCGATTACCGCAACGCACTCCTCAAAGCCCTTCGCTTTAACGAGAGTTTCAATGTTTGCCTCGTTCTGAATGTCGGTCGCGATTCTCGAAATCTTCGCCTGCGCTTCTGCCTTGGTTGCCTCGTCTGCATCCTCGGATGCGCTCACCATTGTAAGCACGTCAATCGCCTCATCTCTCGACTGCTGACGGGTGAGAAGTGCCGCCGCGAAGTAATCGTTCTCACTCTCCGCGCCCGTATCAATCGAATCGGAAACGTTGTTTTCCATATTATTATCTCCGTATCCGATTGCGCCGATGGGGTCGTAAAACCAGCGGTAGTTCAGGTAAACCGCAAGCCCGATGAGAAGCACCGCCACAGTAACCACAGCTCCCCTCGCAGTTTTCGATGAAAAGATTCTTTTTGCTTTTTCATTTTTCATAATACGTTTTCTCCTTTTTTGTGTTACTGATTAAATGTATGCAAGAAGCGTGAGAAATAGAACAAGCGCGAAAGGATTCGCGCAATGAAATCCGCTCTGTTGGTGAGGGGGCAGATAATGTTGTTAAAGATATTTTCTTCACCAACAACGGGGCTGTCGCATTTAGGCAGAACCAAACAAAAAATATTGGAGGTATTGATTTTTCAGTACCTCCATTTATATTTTTTCGTGTTTTCAATAAAATGATGTTGAATTTCTCCGAAATTCTTCGTTTTGATTATATTTTTTTG
>JAZRDI010000025.1:0-30245 GCA_045660185.1 Eubacteriales bacterium
AAGGTAGACGGACTTACTCCCGAGATAATCAAGCAGGCGCTTGAAACCACTCACCAGGGAAGAGACGAGATAATCGACAAGATCCTTCTTGCGGCTATCCCCGCTCCCAGAGAAGAGGTTTGCAAGTACGCACCCAAGATGATCAGCATGACCATTGACCCCGATAAGATCCGTGAGGTTATCGGTAAGGGCGGCGCGGTTATTCAGAAGATAGTTGCCGACACAGGTGCAAAGATCGACATCAATGACGACGGCAGCGTATTCATCGCGGCAGTTGATAAGGCAAGTGCTGACAAGGCGAAGGAAATAATCCACGCCATTTGTTTCGAGCCCGTTGTAGGTGAGACCTATGACGCTGTTGTAACAAGAATTATCCCCATCGGAGCATTTGTTGAGTATGCGCCCGGTAAGGAGGGAATGGTTCACATTTCCAAGCTCCAGAAGGAGAGAACCGAAAAGGTTGAGGATGTTGTTGCAATAGGCGACAGTGTTCGTGTTAAGTATCTTGGAACTGATGAAAAGGGCAGACAGAATCTTTCTATGAAAGACGCTGCTCCCAAGGAATAATTCCAAATCTGTACAATAAAATGTTGTTGAGTATTATTCCAACATTTATTATAGAACCCCAATTTATATATATTAAAGCGAGCGCATTTTTTTGAATGTCGCTCGCTTTTTTGCTGATTTATTGCGGAATATCGTTTTTAAAATTGGTTAGTATATTAAAGGCGTGCTGTTTAAATTGAGAAAATCCAATTGTAAATTGTTCTGAAGGTACATAGTTTTGATAATGTAGTTGTATTGTACAAAATGTACATAAAAATGCGTTTTTTTTCGTTAATTAAAGTTCGGTAAAAGATATTGACTATTACAAAGCAAAGTGATATACTTTATAAGGGCAAATTGTTAAAGTTAAATGTTGCTCATTATGATTTAAAAATTAAGGCGAGGAAATAAAAATGATTAAAAATTTAAAAAATGGTTTTACAGAAGAAAACGAAAGACTTGCTAAAGCCTTTCTTTCATTGTGCGACGTGGAAGAGTGCGTAGCGTTTTTCGGTGATTTGTTTACAGTTAAGGAAATCGAGGAGCTTTCCTCAAGACTTGAAGTTGCAAGACTTTTAAGACTTGGCGTAAACTACATAGATATAGCAGGCAAGACCGGTGCAAGTACTGCTACTATCAGTAGAGTTTCGAAGTGTCTTTCAGGCGCAAGAGGAGGATACAGAATGGTTCTTACCCGCGCTGAAAATGAAGACGAGGATGAAAAGCCCGATAATTTCATTAAGACCGATTTGCTCACTCCCGATGAAACCGACGCGCTTCGCGCCGTTATCGCCTGCTTCAGAGCAAAGAAATAATAGCTTAAGAATCTTTGGACTGTTAAAGGAGTCTTTAACGTTTCGAAAAAAATAGCAAAAAGAGAGTATAACGGTTAGCTTCAGTTAGTGTTTGGCGGTAACGCCATTCTAACAGATTTAATTGTTATGCTCTCTTTTTTGTTTTTTGAGGATTCACCCCAACATTTATTATAGAACTGTCTTTTTATTTTGTTGAGCATTTATCTCAACGTTTATTAGAACCGCAAAAGAAAAAAACGAAGCTTTAACGCGTCAATCCTATTTAGGAAACACTTTAAAGCTTCGTTTTTTATAATTGAAATTGAAAATATTACTTCATAAAGAACCAAAGGAGAAGATATGTAAGGATTATAACGGGGGAGCACAAGAGGAAAATAAGTATTCCTGTCGTTACCTTATCCCAAATCTCTTTGCGACGTCTTTGCTTATCGGTAAGACCGGAAAGACCGCCGTCCTTGTCGTGATACTCTATCATAGTCTGCTCGCCCTCGGCTCCGGATTCCAAAACCTCCTCGGAGAGCGCAACCGCAAGCTCTTCTTCCAATTCAACAGTTTCTTCTATATTTTCATTTTTAATATCACTCATAATAACCTCCATAAGCAAAAGCGCGTTATGCGCATAATTCTACCACATTATTGTAGCATAAATGTAGCATCAAGTCAATACAAAATAGAGAAAAAGTGCTGAAATATCTACTTATATTTATATAAGCTACTATAAAACAAATAAATATTGCAAAAATACGTGAAATATGATACAATATATTTGCTGAAAGTTGGGGTGGTATTATATGAAAAAAATAGAAACTGAAAGAAAATACGTTATTATAAAGCCTAACGTGAATGTTCTTATGAGTCAAAACGGATTCACGTCAAGCGATATAACACAGATATATCTTTTTGACAAGGATAAAACTCATAGAATAAGAAAACGTATTTACTCTGACGGTAAAGAAGAATATACCGAAAATACAAAGAGAAGAATAAGCTCCTTATCCTCAATTGAAACCGAGGAAGAGATAAGCCGCGAAAGATTCTGCGAGCTTGAGCGACAAATAGCGCCAAATTCTTCTGCCGTTCAAAAAACGAGAATAACGTTTTCATACAGCGGCAAGGTGTTTGAAGTGGATATTTATTCGGAATGGGATAATACGTGCATACTTGAGGTCGAGCTTGAAAACGAGAACGAGCAAATAGATTTTCCCGATTTTATAAGCGTTGTTCGTGACGTTACGGGGGATAGAAAATATTCAAATCATTCTATGGCGTACGAATTTCCATGCGAGATTGACGTTTGTAAGTGATATGTTATTTATGATAACGCTTGCCTGCGATTATTGTAAACGAGCGATAGAGTCCCTCAAGAATGATTACGCGCATTAATTGGTGGGGAAACGTCATTTTTGATATCGAAAGACGAAGCTTGCATTCGGATTTTACCTTTTCCGAAAGGCCGTGAGAAGAACCGATTACCAAGGATATTTTCCCCGAAGCATCGGTCGCATCCGAAATTATCTTTGCGAGGGCCGGCGAATCAAACTGCTTTCCTTCAACGCAAAGCGCAATTTTATAAGAATCTTTTGGCATAGCCGAGATTATCTTTTCCGCTTCAGCATCGAGTGCGCGATCGATTTCGGCTTGGGAGTCTTCGTTTTTTATAGGCTCTTCTTTTATATTGATTTCTTCGACTCTCGCATACTGCGAGAGCCTTTTTTTGTACTCTGAAACCGCATCTTTGAGGTAGTCTTCTTTTAGAGTACCAACCGAAATTATCGTTAAATGCGTCATTTTCTTATCCTCGCGAGTCTCGTGATTCCGGATTTTAAAGCATCTGCTAAAGTGTCAACGTCGGAAAAATCATTTCTGTGCGAAAAGCTTATTCTTATTGACGAGTCTGCTTCTTGGGCGCTTCGTCCAAACGCGGTAAGAGCTGAGGAAATTGTATTGGAATTTGATGAGCAAGCAGAGCCGCTTGATACGTAAATTCCGAGCGAAGAAAGGTAATGAAGCATGGTTTCGCTTTTGATTGAGGGGAGAGTGATATTTATAATGTGCGGAGCGTGTGATTTTGGATTTGTAATAGAAATAGATGAAAGAATTTCATCGTTGGTTATCTTTTCTATAAGGTATGAGCGAAGAGCCTCCGTGTGGGTTGCATGCGCTTCTATGAGAGGGAGTCCAACCTTTACTGCTTCTGCAAAGGCAGCAATTCCCGGAACGTTTTCGGTTCCGGAGCGAAGCCCCTTCTCTTGTCCTCCGCCAAATATAATAGGGCTCAAACCGCGCGCCTTGATAACGCTTGGAGCAACGATAAGTGCGCCAACGCCCTTCGGTCCTTCAATCTTATGCGAAGATATGGTAATCATATCCGCGCCGAGTGATTTTGCGGTAAAGGGAACTTTTAAGTAGCTTTGAGTTGCATCAACGTGCAAATAAGCATCCGGCGAATTTGCGCGCATAACCGCAGATATAGAGGGTACGTCATATAAAGCGCCGGTTTCATTGTTTACCATCATAACGGTGACTAAAATAACGTCGGGCGTCATTTCTTTTTCCAAAGCGTCAATATCAACCTTGCCCATTTTAGTCGGTATGCGTGCTATCTTGAAGCCCATTTCGGCAAGTTTTGAAATAGGTGAGGAAACAGAGGCGTGCTCGCTATCCGTTGTAATTATTTTCGCGCCTTTTCTGTAGCGCTCCTTCGAGAGAGCTCGCCCTATAATCGCGAGGTTGTTGGCCTCGCTTCCCGAGGAAGTGAATATGATTTCCGCATCGCGCGATTTTACCGAGTTTCTGATTTCAAGACGAGCCGCATCTATTTCTTTTTCGGCATTAAGTCCCATACCGTGTAAAGAAGACGGGTTTCCGAATTCGTTTTGAGAAACCGATATGTATTTTTCTAACGCTTCTTTGCAAATTTTTGTCGTTGCGCTATTGTCAAGATAAATGCTCATTAAAATTCAACCTTTTTCATAATTGTCTTTACGGTTTCAAGATTCTTGCTATAGTTTTCTTCGGTAGCGGTATAGGTGAAAACGAAACCGTTAAACGAGGTTACCGCGCATACCTGATAAACGTGATAAGTAGTGCCATTGTAAACAAAAGTGTACTCCTGCGATGCTGCAGACTTTGCGTTACCAAGCGAATCGTTCTTGTTGAAGTTAGAAATCTCACCGTCGGCATTCTCATATTTGATGATGTTAATATCGGAAACGATGGCAGAAAGCTCTTCAATTCTGCGATTTAAATAATCGTCAACTCTTACGTTGGTTTGGGTTGCCTTTGAGAGATTTACCGAAGAACCGTCGGGCATAATAGCAGAAACGATACCGCTTGAATATTCAACGCGAAAATTCTCGGGAACGTATAGATTGAATTTGGAAACGCTCTTGTCTGATATAAGCTTGTAACCGTCTTTTGTTTCGTATTCGGGTGCATTTGAATTTGAAACTTTTTCTACGTATTTGAAGTTAGAGGTTACCTTGTCAATCTTTTCTTTGTAGTAATCGTATTGAATAGTATCGCTTGAAGACATATTTTCGGCAAAGGAAGTGAAGGTGAATATTCCAAATCTTCCCTTGTATTCGGCAAATATCTGTGTTGAACGGAATTTGTGTCCCGAATATTCAAAGTCAAACTCGAATTTAGTTGCTTTTTCTGCGTTACCAAATGTGGTTTCGATTCCGCCCACAGCGGAAAGAAGCTTGAACTTCATAGCGGGTGTGTAGCTCTTGCTACTGTTTTCAAAATATTCCTGAACGCTCATCTTAGGAGGCTCAACCTCGGTGTAGGTTATCGAAGAGCTATCAACGTTTGACGCGTATGCAACGCTGATGCTTCCCTGGTTTGAAACTGTCCATTCCTCCGGAGCATACATATAGTAACCAACGTCGCTGCCACCGCGAACGAGTTGCATTCCTTCCGGTGTGCCATCCTTGTTTCCACCGCAAGAAATTAATCCCACCGCGGTAGCAATAAGTAAAATGATAGATAAGATTTTTTTCATTTTCTAAATCCTTTTTGTTGTTTTTGTAAACTTTAGTTTTCTTTATTCGCTAAATATCAATTCAAAGATAAAACGATTCGCTTGAAATCGTTGCCTCTTTCTTCAAAGTTTTTGTATAAATCAAAGCTTGTTGCGGAAGGTGAGAGAATTATCGTGCCTTTGCCTTTTGATATAGCTATTGCCTTTTCTATTGCCTCGCGCATATTTGCTGCGCTGATAAATTCATAGTCTAAAGAACGCTCGGTTAAAATCGCTTTTAGATGAGAGCCAACCTCTCCGAGTAAAACCGCCGCCTTTGAAATATGCGGAAGCTTATCAGCAAGAGTATCAAGAGAAAGACCTTTGCCTTTTCCGCCAATTATAACTATCGCCCTTTCTTCGAGTGAAGATAGTGTTTTAATCGTTCTTTCGGGAGAAGAGTCTATAGATGAATCAATGAACTTTAAGCCGTTGCGCTCTGACACCAATTCCGCTCTGTGAGGAAGACCAAAAAAATCAACTATTGCATCTCGCATGCCGCTTAATTTACATTTTTCCATACAAGTTGAAGTTGTCAGTAAAAAATTGCGAACGTTATAACTCTCTTTTCTCTTTGAGCCGGAAATATCCAAAAGCGGTGAGCCGTTCAAATAAATTATACCGTCTTTATAAGTGACGTAATTTTCACTACCGCCGATTTCTTTAAGTTCGCGATAGCTTTTTAGAAGACTCGTTTTGCAAAATACCTCTCGCTTGCCAAGCCATAGTGAAGCTATCTCGCTGTCCGCATCGAAAATTATTTTATCGGCGTTTTTTGTGATATTCATTTTCGCCAATATATAGTCCTCGAGCGTTGAGTGCCAATTCAAATGGTTTGGTGTTATATTGGTTATAACGGCGTAGGATAATTTAGGCTTTAAA
The DNA here is from genome assembly GCA_045660185.1 of Eubacteriales bacterium. Lineage (GTDB taxonomy): Bacteria > Bacillota > Clostridia > Oscillospirales > CAG-272 > UBA1740. The sequence continues at coordinate 6,268 of JAZRDI010000025.1, forward strand.
TAACTTAATTGGAAGCTTGAAAGCTCTGCGACCGGAAAAATATCTTTATCGAGTAATGAAGAAAGACTTTTTCCGTAATTACCACAAGGTAGCGCTTCGATTCCCGAAAGCGTAAAAGCCCTTGCAATTAAATGTGTTGTTGTGCTTTTGCCGTCAGAACCGGTCACTCCGATGGGGGAGCATTTGTATGTGGAAAAAAATAATTCCGCATCGGAAGATATAATAACGCCCCTTTTCTTTGCCATAGAAATTTGCTTGCGCTCTCTTTTAACAGAAGGAGATAGAAGCAAAATGTCTTCGGTTATATTATTGAGCGCCTCTTTGCCTAAAAAACATTTTGAAACGTTATCAAGCGAAGAATCAATCTTTTCTTCGTCGGAGCGAACCGTCAGTCTTAAGCCTGGATTTTTTTGCCGTAAATAACGTATCGCGCCCAAGTTTGATTCGCCAAGACCGAAAACACCAACCGATAAATCTTCTTTTTCTAAAATACTCGTTATGCGATTCATAACCACCCTCGAAAAATGTTTTTATATCAGTATAGATGTTTTTCACGGGATTGTTATTAAGGGACATTAACGAGAAAGATTAAAAAGAGAGAAAATGCGGAGCTTAAAGTGTCACTTCGGTGTTATATTAACTTCTCGCTTTAAGCGCTTGCTCTTTGCTATCCGAAAGACAAATTTCGGCATATGTCTTTTTCATATATTTTTTGTTCAATACGAACTTCTCACCGTTATCGCGCAAATCGATGAAAACGCGCTCAATAAACGCCGTTGTCTTTGGATTGCAGGGTGCTTTACATCCGTATCTTTCCCAGTGCGCTAGTGGCAGAGAATCATTATAGCTCTTTTTTGCATAAGTTTTAGTTGCTGATAACTTATCGCAAATGCATTCAACCGCGTATTTATACGGCATCATCGGAATGACTTCACAATCGTGGTCATACCAATATTCGATATGGTGCTTGTTTCGTCCTCTATGGTGAAGCCACGCGCGACTAACCCCTTGCTCGCGTCTTGCGATGCCGATAGGTGAACGGTGTCCTTGATAAAACTTAACACTCTCGAAAAATTCGGCTGGGGAAAATTTAGAAAGATCGTGAACGAGTCCGCGATAAGGAATGCCGCATTTTATCGCGTGAATGAAAACCTTGTGCTTATGGCGTAAAACCAAAGCGGTATGTAAAAAGACGTTTTTGATTTTCATAAAAAACTCCTTTTTGGACCTCAAAAGAGGCGCGTAAAATATTTACATATATATTTTACACTAAAAAACGTCGGTAGTCAATAAAAGCCGACAAAATATTTGTAATAATTTTAAAAAGCTCGAAAACAAGTTAACGCTTGCGAAAAGGAAAGATAAAAAACAAGAAAATCAGTAATTATGCGGAGAAATACTTTGAAAAGTTCAATTTTTGCGTTTAAAACAAGAAAATGTCGGGAAATTGGAAAAATTATATTTTTTACTGTACCATAGTAAGAAAAAACTTTGAAAAATAACATTTTATTAAGAAAAACAAAAAAACTTGTGCGAAACTTTAGAAAACAACTTGAAAAAACGGTTCAAATGTGATAGACTATACAATGTACTAAATATTTTAACAAAAGGAGATTTATTATGAAAGAATTTTTGGGTAACGATTTTCTTCTCGATTCCGAGGCTGCCAAGGAGCTTTACTTCGGTTATGCCGAGAAGATGCCAATATACGATTTCCATTGCCATTTGAATCCCAAGGAAATATATGAGGATAAAAAGTATAGAAGCCTTACTGAAGTATGGCTTGCGGGAGACCACTATAAGTGGCGTCTTCTCCGTCAGTTTGGCATTGACGAAAATGAAATCACCGGAACTGCATCTGACGAAGAGAAGTTCGCTGCGTACGCAAAGACTATCCCTTACGCTATAGGTAACCCAATCTATTCTTGGACTCACCTTGAGCTTCGCCGCTTCTTTGGTATTTACGACGTGCTTACCCCTGAAACTGCGGACAAGATATACGCAGAAGCAAACGCAAAGCTCGAGAACCTCACGGCAAGACAACTTATAAAGATGTCTAACGTTACGGGAATTTGCACAACTGATGACCCTGTCGATTCACTTGAATATCACCTTCTTCTTAAAGAGGATGATAGCTTTGATGTTGTTGTACGTCCTTCCTTCCGTCCCGATAAGGGTATGAAGATTGACCAACCCACTTTCATTCCTTGGATTGAGGAGCTTGGCCGCGTTGTAGGATATAAGATTGATAGCTTTGCAACTCTTAAGAAGGCTCTTCTTCAGAGAGCGTATTTCTTTGATGAAATAGGATGCGTATGTTCGGACCACGGACTTGAGCCCTTCGCATATCTCCCCTCAACTCCCGAAGAGTGCGAGGTTATCTTTGCAAAAGCTATGAGAGGCGAAACTCTCACCAATGATGAAGTAGAAAAGTATAAGGGTGCGCTTCTTGTTGCGCTTGGAAAAATATACAACGAACTTGGTTGGGTTCAGCAGTACCACATCGGTGCGCTTCGCAACAACTCCGAAAGAAACTTCAAGAAGCTCGGTCCCGACACCGGCTTCGACGCTATAAATGACCAGAACTTTGCTCCCAAGCTTTCTGCAGTTTTAAACGAGCTTGATAAGACTAACGAGCTTCCCAAAACAGTTCTTTATTGTCTTAACCCTCGTGATAACGAAACGCTCGCTGCTCTTATGAACTGCTTCCAGGGTGGTATCCCCGGAAAGATACAGTTCGGCTCGGGTTGGTGGTTCAATGATCAGAAGGACGGTATGCAGAAGCAGATGGAAACTCTTATGCAGGTTGGTCTTATCTCGCAGTTTGTAGGCATGCTTACCGATAGCCGCAGCTTCCTTTCTTACACTCGTCACGAGTATTTTAGAAGAATTCTTTGCTCCAAGCTTGGTGCTCTAATAGAGGGCGGAGAGTATCCTTACGATATTAAGTTTGTCGGCAAAATTGTTGAAGATATTTGCTATAACAACTCCATGCGTTATTTCGCAAAATAATCATAATCGAATAGCTTCAAAAAGTTTGAATTTCCCAACAAAAACTTCAAAAAACGTTTGAATTTATAAACGTATAAACAAAAGCACCCAAGCGATAAACCGTTGTCGTTCGCTTGGGTGCTTTTTATCCAATTTGATAAAAATTTTGGTATTTGTAAATATTAATTTGCATTTCTGCATACTGATTTGAATTTGCAGTATTGGCAAACGTCAGATTTTCCTCTTGACTTTGCGAGAGGAAGTGCGTCAATGTTTCCGGAAATCATCTTATTACATATATCCGTTACGGCTTTTTCTATAGAATCTCCTATTGCACTCCAGCCGTTCTCGGTGTAGAGATATTTCTTTGTGTATGAATCGGGCTCGCCGTTATTTTTGAATCTTACGGGGATATAGTTGGGATTCATTGCTGAAAGTGATTCGCTGTCATCAAGCACCATTCCGAGTCTTTGGCGGCTATCCTTTGAAGCAAGAAGAATATCTTCATTTGTTTCGTGCTGCGCTTTTATATCGTCAACGCCCGTTTTCACATAAAGCACGCCTGCGGGGATAATCTTTTTTGTGGTATCGCTGTCGAATTCTTTTATGAACTGCTCCTTGTCGGTATCAACTATAGCCTTAAGATAGAGAAACATCTGCAAATTCATACCATTTTCAATATCGGAAGGGGAGAATACCTTTTTGCCCGATTTGTAATCCACCACGCGAACGTAAATGTTTTCGTCATTTGCATAAGCATCAACACGGTCAATTTTTCCGGTGATATATATACTTTTGCCCGACTCCGTGTTAAAAACAATCGGGTTTGGCTTGTCCTCACTGCGTTTATCTATTTCAAGCTCAAAGAATATCGGCTCGTATTTGCAGTTGGAAAATTCATCGCAAAGATTGTCGATAATCGGTTTGGTGTATGCGGAAAGTTTTTTTATGGTGTCTTGAAGCCTTGCCGAAGTTTTTGGTATTCCTTCAAAACATTTGGAAATATAATTGTCTGCAACCTCGCTTATAAGGTTTATCTTTTCTTCTTCCGTTATAAAAGAAATTGTTTTACCGCGCTTTTTCAACTCTCTGAAAAAGTTTTCAAGCACGGCGTGTAAAAAGTTACCTATGTTTCTTGCGTCAAATTCCGCCTTTTCATTGTCTTTAAGCCCGAGATTGTACGTGCAGAAATAATTCATAGGACACTTCGCAAAAAGCTCAAGTTTGCTTTGAGTCATGGGGATACTTTTGCCGTATAACGTGTCAATTGATTCGAGCGAAAGCTTAAGGGCGGCGTTCTTAACCGCTCCGTCACTTACCTTTAATTTTTCGTCATATCCAATACGCGAAAGCGCGCCTTTGATTTGAGAAAAATCATCGTTACTTTTTGATAGATGTTCAAAAGCGTATTCTGCGGAAAATGTCTTTTCTGCACCTGCGAGGCTTGATAGCTTTTTAGGAGATATAGCCCCACCCGTGAGAGATTTTATCCTTATAATTGCATCTGACACAGATATAGCTTTAAAGGATGCATCAGCAGAAGAGTAGGTTATAGTTACACTTTCTTTCGCGAATGTCAGGGAGCGTGTGAAGTAATACAACTCACCTGCCGATTTGATGTCGGAATCCGAATCAAGCGGTAATCCCAAAGATGAAAGAATTTTTTTATCTTTATCGGTAAAGTAGGAATCCTCTTCGGATGTGGCGGGAAATATACCTGCGTTAGCTCCTAAAATATAGATATGACGTTTACCTCTCATACGCGCAATGTTAGCCGATGCAGCGGTAACCTCTTGTGTAAATGCAGGAATTTTTCCTATATCAGTTTCGGAAAATGTAATCTTTAGTAGGCAAAAGAAGGTATCAGGGGTAACTTTTGTATCTCCAAGGACCTCGCACAAGCTATCAAGAGAGACGCATATTGTTTTCCAAATACGCCCGATTTCCGAATTGATACCATAAAGTCGTTTTTCCTCTTCGTGCTTCGCTTTTAATTTGTTTTCTATGTCGAGTAAGGTGAGGAAGTCAACGAGAGCCGCCGAGTATTCTTTAACCGTCGTACTGTTTTTGATACCCTCACCAAGAGACGATAAAGCTGATATAACAGTAGCTCTTGCACCGTCAATACGCAAAAGCTTTTCTTCATCTCCCGCGCGGCGTTTTTCCGTATATCCCGAAGGATTCATATTCCAAACTATGCCGTCTGTAAATCTCTTGCCGTTTATCTGCCATTTTTCCGCGTAAAGCTCCAACTCATCTGCAAGCTCGCGACTTAATCCGCAAAGAGAGCATTTCGAGTACGCTATAACGTCACTTCGCTTAAAACCGCCCAAAACCGTGGCGAGCGCGCTGTAAATAAGCTTGATTGCTTCGTATGATGCAATATCGTTTTTTCTTGCGAAGAACAGCGGCACGCCTGCTTTTTTAAACGAGACGTCGAGAATGCCCTCGTAGCTCTCAATGTTTCTTGCGATTATTCCAAAGTCAGAATAATTTTCACCGCTCATAACTCTTCGTCTTATATCCGAGGCAATAAAATCGCATTCCTCGTAAGGATTTTCCGCTTCAAAAATGCGCAAATTCTCGCCCTCGTTGAGAGCGTCACTGTCCACCTTGGCGTTGCTCTTCCAAAGCAAATCCGTAACTTCGGATAGCAATAGAGAACTAACCCCGTGTCTTCCGTCAATTCTTTTACGCGTAACGTCGATGCCCGCTTTCGATGCGAGTGAAATTAACTTTTTATCGGTGTCACTCGTTTCTGAATATTCGTAAGCGTTAGGCGAAGATTTAGGAATAATAAGCGAGATAGTGACAGAGCAATGCTTCGCTAAAGTGGCTATCATTCTGTATTGAGGAACTGTAAATGAAGTAAATCCGTCAATGAAAAATTCTGTGTTTCTAAGGAAGGAAGCATCAGATGTTTCAAGCTTTTCCGTTGCAAGCAGCAGAGAATCGTCAACGCTGTCGGTATGTTCGCTAAGTAAGCTTGTGTAAAGGGATAATATCTTTGATATATCCGATACCTTTGCGCGAAGACGAGCATCCTCGCTTCGTTTTGCAATTTCGGTTTCCGTGGCGGCAAGCTCTGATGGGGAGATGGCAAAGCTTTGCATTTGCTTTACTGTGGCTATTGCCTTTGAAACGCTGCCGTGCGTTACGTCACCCTTTCTCGAGCTTGCTTCGAGCAGAGGTGATAGCTCCGTAAGTGTTTTCCACATTATGAGAGCGCGTTTAACCGAGTCAACACTCTTTGATGAAGAGCCGCCGAGAGCGCGGAAAACTATGTCAGAAAATCGAGTGAAATTGGTCACCTCCGCAAAAAGAGGAGCAGATCCCGAAAGATATTCCGCCATCTCGTCTTCAGAGGCGACGGTGTCTTGCTCGGGAACTATCAAAAATGATTTTTTCTTGCTTTCACAACGTTCGGCTATTGTCGCTTTGATAAGATCTCTGCCACCTGCAAAAAAGCCGCCTTCAATGAGATTAATCATCTTGATTCTCCTTTCCTAAAACGTTACCGCCGTTAGATGAAAGCGATAGGTATGCGGAGTTGATTTTGTAACCGTATTTTCGTGAAGAAACTATTATTTTTTCTCCGCCGCTTTCAAGTTTCTCGCGCAAGTAGTGAATGTAAACGTTTACAAGACTGTCGGACGCATTTGCCCATACTGTTTTTGATATTTCCGAGCGCGAGGTGTAATTTTCTCCGCCTTTAATGAGAAGAGAAAGAAGCGCGTATTCGTGCGACGTGAGCTTAATTTCGTTTCCCTTAAGAAAAGCCGATTTTCCGTCATCGGATAGCAGAAGACTTGGTTTTTCGTCTGTGCTTGAAAGTAGATCGCCAAAAAATCTGTGGGGCAGAGGTATCGAAATCGCGCCATCGATATTACGCCTTGAAAGCTTCACTAATCGAGTTGACGTTTGAGGCAGTTCAAGCCCCGAATCGCAGTCGTAAAGCACTATATCAGCGAATTGATCAAAGCGTGTTATCAAGTCGCATTTTTCTTCGAGCTTAAGCTTAAAATATCTTGTAAGATACGGGTCATCGGTGATAAGCGATATGCGCATAAGTGTAACCTTTCTTGATGCGAATGCCGTAAAATTCTAATTTATTAGTAACATTATTATACCGCGCGAGAAGCGTTTTGTCAACGAAATCTTTCACGCACGCACACAAAGGTCAATTTATGCAATATCGGGGGCAATTTTTACAATTTTGTTAAGTTCGAACTTATAGTATAATGTAGGTGCAAATATTTTTTTAAGGAGATTAAACCAATGAACAACGATATGATGAAAGAGCTTTATTCCATCGGACTTATTCCCGTTATCAAGATTGAGAATCCCGATGATGCAGTTCCGCTTGCAAAGGCTCTTATTGACGGAGGACTTCCTGCAGCTGAAATCACCTTCAGAACCGCATGCGCAGCAGAGGCTATCAAGAACATTACCGATACTTATCCCGAAATGCTCGTAGGAGCAGGAACCGTTCTTACAACCGAGCAGGTTGACGCGGCTATCGCAGCAGGCTCGAAGTTCCTCGTTTCCCCCGGACTTAACCCCAAGGTAACTGCATACGCGCTTTCCAAGGGAATTCCCATGCTTCCCGGATGCTCTAACCCCTCTGACGTTGAGGCGGCTCTTGAGCTTGGTCTTAAGACTGTTAAGTTCTTCCCCGCAGAAGCAGCAGGCGGTCTCAAGATGCTTAAGGCTATGGCAGCTCCCTACGGTCAGCTCACCTTTATGCCCACAGGCGGAATCGGAGCCGATAACCTTCTTGAATACCTCAAGTTTAACAAGATAGTTGCTTGCGGCGGTTCGTTCATGGTTAAGGACGAGCTTGTTAAGGAAAAGAAGTGGGATGAAATCACCGCTCTTACCAGAAACGCAGTAAAGACAATGCTCGGACTTGAGTTTATCCATATGGGTATCAACAACGAGAACGAGGAAGAGTGCCGTCGCGGTGCAAAGCTCTTTGAGCTTATGTTCGGAATGCCTCTTCGTGAAACCAGCAAGTCTATCTTCGCGGGCGAAGCGTTTGAGTTTATGATGGGCAAGGGTCCCGGCAAGTGCGGTCACATTGCAATTCGTACCAACTTCGTTGACAGAGCTATGGCATACTTCAAGAGAATGGGCTTTGAGTTCGATGAGGCAAGCGTAACGTACGATGATAAGACAGGCAAGCCTAAGTTCGCATACTTCAAGGACGAAGTTTGCGGCTTCGCTATCCACCTTCTCCAGAAGTAATTTAGGATTTTAACCGTATATAAAACCGGCAAGCGTAAGGCTATTTTTGGTCTGTCGCTTGCCGTTTTTTTATTCTGCAATTTATTTTAAAAATATTTTAAACTTTCGACATTTAAATATTGCATTTTCAGTACGGCTGTGTTAAAATATATATGTAAAAATATAAAATAAGAGCAATTGACCTATTTTTAGCTCTGAGGAGGTTTAAATGACGTTAGATCTTTTGCACAATAAAATAATCAAAGAAACTCTGACGGAGAGCTTTGAGAAAAGTGTAAATGATAACCTTGTTCCGAAGCTTTACGCGCTTTATGGCACATCGCTTGAAGGCGTTCAGTTTTACGAGGATTACATAAATGACGATTTTATAAAGGACGGATATTGGTACTATCCCTTGACCGTGATTATCGGTGGCATTCACGCAGTGCTTTGGATTAAGTGGGATATATCGGTTAGCGCTGATTTTGAGGACGGCGTGCCTTACGCTTACGTTGGAAACGGCGGCATAGATTTCCTTCTTGCTGATGACGTTCCGATTGCATTTAAAAATTCGCTCGAAGGCAGAAGCAATTACTTTGAGGGCGGATACGTCAAATTCGGTGTTTCGACAGACGCTCCGAGTCCTAAGATTTTAGCTGGCAAGTATTCTCAAACCTTCGTTGATGAGATGAACCGCCAAATTTCAAGCGCAATCGGCCGCGCTTGCGGAGTAAAAGGCTTGCCCGAGAGCAGCATAGAGCTTGATATAGTTTTCGCGCCCAATACGTATATGGAGCATACTTCGGAAAACGTGACTTACCGTAGATTGCTTATCTCCTCAAAGGGATGCACTGCGCGCGATTTTTGGATTAAGTGGACAAGAAAAAATTCCTCTGTAGCGTTTAGCGTAAATGATAACGTTACTGCAGATGATATAGTGTTTGAAATCGGTGAAGATGTTCCGCAGAAAATACGTGAAAAGGAATATCGCTTCCTCGTTTACGGCAATTCGGATAAATATAGAGTTGCTATGGGAAGAAAGAACGTTACCGAATGGCGCGAACTTATAAAGAGAAGTGTGAAGCGCGGTGAACTCTTCAAAATTACCGATGAGCTTGAGGAAAACGCTCACGTTGCCGCCGTTTCGGATAAGCTTTCCGAGATACTTGAAAAATGCGGAGTCAGCGTACCGACCGTTACGTCGAGTGACATACGTGTAGATGCTGAGATTGCTAACGAGGCGTTAAGACTTGCCGTTTTAGGTAACGGTGAAGCGGAGAGTGAGAATTACGTTCCCGAATTTCCCGGAGTAGCAACCGTAGCTGATAAAGCAGATAATTTTGATGAGGCTTCTTTCGAGAACGATGAAAAGGAAAAGATTTTCGTTCAAGAAGAAATTGTTCTTGAAGGTGAGGAAGATGACGTCGCTAAAGAGCAAGACGTAGCAGTAGAAGAAATCGAAAATACCGATACGGAAGAAAACGAAATTTTATATACCGAAGCAGACACCAAAACAGAAGTCGCCGCCGAAGCAGAAAATGAGCCCGAAGAGCTTGAAAACGAAACGGTTGAGTCAGCCGAAGAACTTGCTATAGCGGTTGAGAACGAAGCTTTGTTCGATGCGATTGATATGGGTTCTGTTTTTGCAAATCTTCCCGAGGACGAAACGGGTGAATTCGATTTTGGAAAGTCTGACGATTCGTTTGAAAACGAAATAGAAAACGTAGAGGAGCTTTCCTTCGAGGATATTCTTGAGGAGTTTATTCCCAAGAGTGATGACAAAGCAAATGCCGATGACTTCGCTATTGAAAGCCAAGAAAAATCGGAGTCAGAGTATCTTGACGAAAACGAGATAGACGAAGAAAAGTTTGACTTTGAGTACAAAGTAAACGAGTCGGAAAACGTTTACGAAGAAGTAAACGAGGATCTTGAATCCGAAGAAATCACTCTCGAAGAAGAGAGCGAAGACTTTGACGTTGAAGAAACCACTCTCGAAGAAGAGAGCGAAGACTTTGACGCTGAAGAAAATACTCTTGAAGAAGAGAGTGAAGATTTAGAAATTGAAGACAATGTCGAACATGCAGAAGAAAGCGAAGCAGACCTTCCCGAGCTTGAAATAGAAATTTATGAGCAAGAGGAGGCGCTTGATGCCGAGAATACCGCCGCAGAAGATAGCGGTAACGAAATTCTTGTATATGAAAACGCTTTCGAAGAAAAAACGGCAGAGCCCGAATACGATAACGAAGCAATTCTTAAGCTTGAAAATGAGATTGCAGATTTGAAGCATCAGCTTGAAATCGAGAGAATCGAAAGAGAGAGCGTAGAGGAGAAGCTTGAAGAGGCTATCAGCGTAAAGAATAGCGTAGAAAACGATTTGAACGCAGAGCGTAATAATGTTTCAGAGCTTGAAGCAAAGCTTCGTTCGGCGATTGTTGGCAAAGAAAATGCCGAAAGTCAGATGAACCTCGAGCTTCTTGCAGCGGCCGAGCTTCGCGCGCAGAACGAGAAGCAGAAGTTTGCTATAGAGCAGGTTAAGAAACTTGTTGAAGAGGAAACTCTCGCTCGTAAGGAGGCAGAGGTAGAGCTTGACGTTCTTAAATCGGAAATAGAAAATCTTAAATCCGAGAATGAGCTTCTCAAATCCGAAAACAAGCATCTTAAGGACGTTGCGCGTGTATCCGATGAAGCTCGTCGTGAAGCAGAAGAGATGCGTAAGCAGCACGAGCGTGAGCTTCTCAATCAAATGGAGCTTATGGCAAAGGAAAAGGTGAGAGAAAAGAATCTCTTCGCAGAAGCCGCAAGACAGGCGAAGGAAGAGAGCGAGCAAAGAGTTGCCGAGTTGAGAGAGGCGGAAATTGCTCGTATCACCGAAGAAGCGCGTATCGAAGCGCTCCGTCGCGCAGAGGACGAAAGATTGAGACTCGAAGATGAGTTGAGAGCGGGAGTGCAAAGCGCAACTGCGTATTATGCTCAAACTCCCATTGACGAAGAAGCTCGTAAGAAGAGCATTGAGGAACGCGCAAGAGAAGCAAGACTTCGAATGGAAGAAAAGGCGCGTCTTAATGCTGAAGCAAAGGCGAGCGTATCTGCAGAATATAGAGCTCCCATAGCACCCGTGTATGAAAATACCGTTATCGAAGAGCCTGCGAACGTTTCTGAAAGCGTTGTCGAAGAGAACGAATTCGTTATCAGTAACGAAGTTGTAAATGCGCTCTTGGAAGAGGACGTAGTTGTCTCCACCCCCGCGCCCGTGGTAAATTATACCTACACGTCATATATAGTAAGACTTATGTTCAGACGTAGCGCAGACCCCAACGTAACTGCAAGAATTCACGAGATGATTTCATACGCTCTTGCAGATTTCGGCAAAGAGCATATCTACATGAAGGTCAAGGCAAGCATGCCCGATAATTACACCGTCGTTCTTAACTTCGTGAAGTTCCCCGAGGAAGAGTTTAACCTTCTTGTCGATATTATCAACTACCTTGGAAAGAGCGATCTTGGAGTGTATAAGGTAGTTCTTGATTAATCTTATCTTTAGTTTTAAACACAATAAAAAACAAGCGAGAGCAATCTTCGGAGCGCTCTCGCTTTTCGTCATTTAGAAGCATAAGTTTTTTAGAATTAATAAAAAAGAAAACTGTTGTTTACATTTTCGTGCTGTTTTATGTAAAAAGTCTTTGAAGTAATCTAAATTATGGTATTGTTTGTTCTATAAATAATTTGGTTTTTTATTAATGTGCTTTCGATGTAATTTGTTATTCGAAAACGTATATTAAAAACAACTAACCTATAGTGATACTAAAATAAATTATGTCTCCTAACTCTTCTCGCTTTGAGCGAGCCCTTATTCCTATTTCGCGCAGAAGCGAGAGGGAAGACTCAAGTGACTCTTCAAAATGTCCTATTCTGTCGCTAAAATTTATTGAAGGCGTTTTTTCACGCAATCTTTGGTCGAGGATAGTGTCAACGAGAATCTCGCAACGCGCAACGTTCATTTTCATCGCGTGAGCCTTTTCTATTGCCAAAAGTCTATCGTCATCACTTTCAAGACGCAGAATGCATCTCGCGTGCCTTTCGGATAAAGAATATTCCGTGATTTTCCTCTTCGCATCTTCCGTGAAACCGAGCAAGCGTATTTTGTTGGCAATAAACGATTGGCTGACTCCAAGTACCGAAGCAATCTTCCCTTGAGTCATGCCGTCCATTTTAAGCATAGCGTTTATTGATTCTGCTTTTTCAAACATATTCATTTTAAAATTCCTCGCATCTATTTGTCAAAAAAATCTCACTGAACAGAAATAGGTAGTAAAAATACTAAAAGGCAAGACCGTGTTAAAAACGTCAGGTCTTGCCTTTATTTTATCACAAATATAGAATGATATTGCTCGTAATATGTCATAATGCGGAATTTGCGAAATCTTTAACCGACTAGTTGCTGTTTTCCAAACTCTTTCGATATTCCCTTGGGGAGATGCCAACCTTCTTTTTGAAGCTTGCAGAAAAGTGGTATTCCGAGGAAAAGAGTAGATATTCGGCAATCTCATTGATAGGCTTTTTTGTTGTACCGAGTAAATCCTTTGCAAGCTGTATTCGAATATCTATAAGGTAGGCATAAGGCGTTATGTTATATGCCGCCTTGAAAATTTTAGTGATCTGTGATTTTGATCGATAAAAACGTTTTTCGAGCGTTTCCATCGTAATCTCTTCGTTGAATCCGTATTGCAAGTAGTTTTTAATATGAGTCGCAAGATTTAGTTCTTTATTTTCTAAAGAGGATTTTTTGTGCATGGCAATATCCATCATCATCGAGAAGAGAATCTTGCTTACGGGTAAATAGAGATCGTCATTCTTGCGCGAGGTTTTTTCAAGCTCGAACATTTCCTCAAAATAGCGGGAAATATCGAGACCGTGTATAATTCTGTCATTCAAATTATAACTTTTTAAAAGGTCGAAGAAGAACGAGCTTCTGAAGTTTATCCAGTATTTTTGGTAAGGATTTCGCTTGTCTGCATAGTATTCAACGAAATCACCGGGATGCACTATATAAATATCGTTTTCGGAAAGCTTGTGCTTTACACCGTTAATTTCAATATATCCTAAGCCCGAGACGATATATTCGACGATAAAACACGGTGACGGATTTCTTTTAATTCTATAATTTTTGTCAGGGAATGTTATTCCGAAACGGCTTATATCTATCGGCAAAATTTCGGTAGCGGGAATCGGTGCGAGCGAGATTTCTTTTTCAAGTCCGCTGAATTGTTCAATATCTCTATTTCTGATAACGTCAAATGAAGTGTATTTTTCCATAATGCGCCTTTTTTATATCTTTTTGGTATACAAATCTTGTATTGTAGATTTTATTTTGTATTTTTTACTGCTATAATTGTATCATAAGAAATAGGCGGTGTCAAGTACCGTTAATTTCTAATATTTAATCAAAGGAGAGAAAAAATGAAAACAAAAACATTGAAATCTCGCAAAATTCTATTGCTTCTTTCGGTACTATGTTTGGTTATCTCTGCGGTTGGCGTAATGTCATTCACTGCATCTGCAGATACAGTAACCGTTCCCGGAAGAACCTTTGCTTCAAACGATCTTTATAAGCTGAATAAGGAGATAACTCCTAACGGCTCTATAACGTTCGAAGCTGAAATTTACATTCCCGAGGCTTACCGTAACAGCCGCGGAGTGTTGCTCTCGACGTATAACGGAGGCACTTACAAGGGCGGATTCGCTTTTGAGGTAGGAAGCAGCGCCGCAGGATGCGAGGGTAAAATAAGAGTATTTTCCCAAACGTACGGAAACGTAGTAGTAAATCACAAGGTAACGGATTATATGGGAACCGACGATAATCCCACTCCCGTAAAAATTGCGGTTACCGTTGATACGTCTTCTACGTCTAATAACGTTGTTCTATATGTAAACGGTGAGAAGAAGGCAACCGCTACAAACTCTTCCGTTACAAGCACTATGTATAACTCTACGCAGACTATAAGCGGAGTTACCCAAACCAATACCGTTAGCATCGGAAACGATGAACGTCTTAGCCTTCCCTTCAAGGGAACTATGACGAGCGTTGCAATGTATAAGGGTGTTCGCACCGCAGAGCAGATTGCGGCTGATAACGCTTCGGAATTTTATGATACGACCGATGCAAACCTCTTGTTCGCGCTTGACGGAACGGCAAGTCACGAAAGATTTATTGAAGATAAATCCGCAAATAACAATCACGCGATCAATCAAAATTATAAGGCGGATGCAGGAAAAATCTTTTCCGCAAATGAGCTTTATAAGATGCAGCGCAATATAAAGCCCAACGGTTCAATAACCTTTGAGGCGGAAATATACGTTCCGGAGGCTCAACGTTCGCAGAGAACGGGAGCTATAATTTCCAACTATGACGGAGGAATTTATACGGAAGCTTGGGCGTTTGAAATTATGGCAGGTGGACACGTGAGAGTATTCTCGCAGAGTCACGGTGATATAAACTATATAAATCATAGCGTTACGCAGTATATGGGAACCGACGCTAACCCTAAGTATGCAAAGATTGCCGTAACTGTAAATACTTCTACCGGCGATGCAGTTCTTTATGTAAACGGCATAAAGAGAGCAACCGGAAAGAATACGTCGAGCACGTTAACCGCTAATATGTACAACACTACCAGCCAGTTGTGGGTAGGCGGTGACGGACGCCCCGGCAACGCTCAAAGTTTTAAAGGAAACATCAGAAGTGTTGCTATGTATAAGGGTATCCGTACAGAAGCGGAAATTGCCCTTGACAACGCTCGAGCATTCTATGACACTACCGATCCAAATCTCCTCTTTGCACACGATGCCACAGTAGTGAGTAATGGAATGATAGAGGATAAGTCACCTAACAAAAATCATTTGCTTACTTCTTCTGCAGGAAGAGCGTTCTCATCTGCAGACGAGCCATTGTACTCCGCAAAGGATTATACCGAGGCTCCTCTTACGTATGAGGCTATGATATACGCTCCCAAGGATATTGACAGAACCGGTGTTATTTGGGGTAACTACCCAAATGCCACGCAGAATTGTGTGAATTTTGAGATATATTCAGGCGGAAAGCCTTCAATATACATCATAGAAAACGGTGAGCTTAAAACAAACTATAAGTTTAATTACGACGTAAGAAAAAATGCGTGGGTTCATCTTGTTATAACGCAGCAGACGGTTAATAATAAGGATACCGTATTCAAGTGCTATGTAGATGGTGTTCTTGTCGATACATACACTCAAACGGACTACGTATATGAGCTTGATATGAAGGAAATTCAATATACGGGTCCAATATCCATTGGTCGCGACGTTCGTGCCGCTCAAGTTTACAAGGGCAGAATTATGAACGTGGCACTCCATGACAAGCCGCTCACAGCAGAAGAAGTAAAAAATTCTTACGATAACGGTGTAATGGCGAATTCTTCAAGCTTAATCGCTTGTTATGATATGTCCGGAGAATGTGCGACGTCAAAAACGATAAAGGACGTATCCGGTAACGGCTATGATATGCAGCACCTCTTCTACGAGAAGGACTTTACAACAGAGGATTACGATTACTCATTTGCTGTAGTAGGTGATACTCAGTTTATGGTGTACCAGGATGCTGTTAACGGAACTAATTATACCGAATATATCTACGATTGGATTGTTGACAATTACGATGCAAAGAATATGAAATACGTATTCGGACTCGGAGATATAATAGACAACGGAAAATGGGCAGATGGATCTTCTTCTGCAAGCGCAGAATGGGCGTATGCAAAGAATCTTATCGTAAGCACTCTTGGCGCTAATAATATTCCTTACTCGGTAATAGGTGGAAACCACGACTTTATGCGTCCGTGGGACACCGGTTTCAATTCTACGTTTGGAAATGAAACTACCTTTACCGACAATATAACCGGATATTATCAAGGCACAGAAGTATATAACTACTATATAAACTTTGAGGTTATGGGTACTCCTTATATGCTTCTTGCTCTCGAATACGGTGCGAATGACGATGTTCTTGCTTGGGCAAATGATATAGTTGCTGCCAATAAGCATAGACGCGTTATAGTTACCACTCATGGTTATATGTATTCCGATGGTACAACGCTTGACGGAGGAGATTATGCTGCTCCCAAGCCTAACGGAACGGATAACGAACATTACCTTAAATATAATAACGGTGATGAAATTTGGGAAGAATTTGTCAGAAAGCACGAGAATATAGCTATTGTGCTTTCGGGACACATCGACTATAACAATATCGTTATGCGCGAGGATATAGGTGACCACGGTAACACCGTTCATCAGTTCCTTATCGACCCGCAGAAGATGGACAGAGCATACGGCTTTGAAACGGGAATGGTTGCTATGTTCTACTTCAGAAATGGCGGAAAGGACGTATCGGTAGAATACGTTTCAACCTATAAAACGGCGATGAACAACGATAAAGAGGTTCTCTTTAACGGAAGAAACCAGTTTGATTTCACCATCGAAGAGGTTAAATATCAGCCTACGGATAAGGGAGAAATCAACGTATGGCTTATCGGTGGTCAGTCCAATGCGGTAGGTTACGCAAATGGACTTACGGCAGAGCAGCTTGCCGACCCCAGATATACTAACGGATTTGACAATATTCTCTACTACGGATATGCAGAGAAGTGGCAGTCCTCGTTTGCTCCTGTTAAGCTTGGTTATGGTAATACCGCAAGCGCATCTGGCGCTGAACTCGGAATTGCGGCGGCTCTCGGAAATACCGGCGAAATGAACGCTATAATCAAATACGCGCAAGGTGCGACGGCGCTTTATCCCGTTACTGATTCGTGGGCAGCAAAGAACTTCGGAACTTGGACGTCTCCTTCCTACATCGCAGCGAAGAACGTATCAACAAATGGAAATCAAGTAGGAAATCTCTACGTTAATTTCATAAACACAGTTGAATCGGCAATTACCGAGCTTCGCAATATGGGCTATACTCCCGTAATTAAGGGAATGTGGTGGATGCAAGGTGAAGAGGAAACGTATAACGGCGGTGCAGATTCCTATGCAGAGCTTCTTACCTATCTTGTAAGCGACATAAGAAGCGATCTTGGAGAAATCACCGAAACCGATATGTCAAAGATGCCCTTTATAATAGGACAGATATACACCGAAAAGCGCGCGGATCTTCAAGAGGGAATCAATGCAGTTCAGGCAGAGCAGAGTGCATACGTATCATCAGATCCTTATTCTGCTCTTGTAAGCCCCAAGAATTGCCCCGAGTACGATACCCAGGATCAGTGGCACTTCAACGCTGCAACTCAAAGCTATCTTGGAAGAAGCTTTGTGGAGCAGTCTAACCTCATAAACGGTGAATACATCGTTGAGATGATAGGAAATAACGTCAGCGTAATAGGTGGCGGTCTTTACAAGAATGGCGAAGCGGTAACGGTAACCTTCAACGTTAAGGATACCTACGAGCTTAAATCTCTTACAGTTAAGGTAGGCGCGGGCGCTACCGAGTCCATCCTTGATAAGCTCGACGAAATGAGCTATAGCTTCGTATGCAACGGAGAAAACGTAACCTTCACAGCAAGCGCATTAAGCGCGTACGATATAACTACCGAATACGGAATTATTCCCAAGGAATATGAAAATTCTGCGGTAGTACTCTTCACTGCTTCAAAGAGCTTCATAGGAGCTTACGATAACGTTACCGAAGCGGCTAAAAAGGCAATAGATAATCCTAACGGTAACTACGTAATCCTTATGAGAAAGGATGTATCCCAGACCACGGGAACGTTCATATCAAATCTCAAGGGTAATATCTTGCTTGACCTTGGTGGACATACGCTTACTAAGGCAGGCACTGCATATATTTTCGAGTGCTACTACGGCGGCGGAGCATTTGAAGGCGGCACGCTTACAGTAAAGAACGGAACTCTCGTAAATTGTGAGTGGAGTTCATTCTTCTGCTATAACTACGGCGCATCTCTTTCGGGTAACGTAACGTTTGGCTTTGAATTTGAAAACGTTAAATTCCGTTCCGATTTTACAAAACAAACTGGCAAAAACGTTATTTTCGAAACGTGGGATAACGGCGGAGCTACCGAGGCTGCAATCTATGCAGACGTTGTATTTAACGAGTGTATATTCGATTATACAGGTAACGCTGAAGGCGAGATAATGCTCGGACTTACGTGTGGCGCAAAGCGCGCGATATTCAACATAACGATAAACGGCGGTCAAATAATAGCAGATAGAACTATAGGTAACGCAGAGATTGCAAACAAGGATAGTGACGATGCAGTTAAGTTTGGTAAGGGCGTTAACGGCTATACCGTGTGTGTTCTTGTAGGTGAAACTGCGATTACTACCGAGCAGTTTGTATCTGTTGATGATAAGTCTCTTTCGTATTCCGAAGGCACTTACACAGTGGACGGCTACGCATACACGCTCGGCGAAGACGTTGTGACCGAATATGGAATTATTCCTTATAGATATACCGATGCAAATACCTATCCTTTCATAGTATTTAGATACGGCTCGTTTGTTTATGCCGCTACTTATTTTGGAAGAGATAACGACCCCAGCGCGCTCAGTAACGGTAAGGTTAACGGCACTGTAATTCTTATGCGCCGTGACTTCGTTTACAAAGAGAGTCAGTATAACAATTTGAGCCAGACTCATACCATTACGATAGATCTTGGAGGATATACCTTCACGTCTACCGATAGAGTGGTATTCTCTGCTCAAAAGAAAACGACTAACAACACTAATATCACCATCAAGAACGGAACGTTCGTGCTTGGAAACAATCCGCTTATCAAGCTTTCAAGCTGGGATCCCGCAACGGGCGGATGGACTCCGTATCCCGGTGGAAACGGATTCGATTTGACGTTTGAAAACATCAATATCACCTTAATCGAGGGCGCTACCACCAATAACGTGTTAACTACTAACGCATTTAAGGCGGGTGATCCCAACGAGTTCTGCAATATCACGCTTAACAACTGTACCCTTGATTTGATTGGCTCCGCAAACGATAACGTAACTCTATTTGACTTCACGTCGAATCTTTGCAACGCAAAGGCTATGATCAACGGAGGTACTATTAAGACTAAGGGCTTGACTTTTGTAAATCTTAACGGAGCTCACGCAGAATCTTCGTTCTCGTTCGGCAAATATTCTAACGTATATACAAGCTTTGTTCTTGCAAATAACGTTGTATTTGGCGATTTGAACAAGTCTTACGTTACGACCGACGGAGTTGAGTGCGTATTCGTGAAAGTATCCGAAAATGGCGAAAATGCAAACTATACTTTGTATCCCGCTGTTATGGTTGGCTACAAGATCAAGACAAGCGTAACTCTTTGGTCTAACTTCGTATACAACATTTATATTCCCGTAACCAACTTTAACAGTGTTAAGGTTAACGGCTTGGCAGTGGATTATGAAGAGGTTGAAATCGACGGAGTTCTTTACTACCACATTGCAGTAAATCTCCCAGCAGGCGAAGCTCTTTCCGACTTCAAGCTTACGGTAACTCTCAACACCGGCGATACAACGGTTGATGCTAACTGGACTCTTGACGTATTCAAGTACACCAAGGCAGTTCTTGCAGGCAACTACGATGACACAACCAAGAGTCTTATGAAGGATATGCTTGTTTACGCTTCCGCAGCTCATACTTACTTTGAGAACACCGCATCTGTAAGTGACAAGCTTGCAGAAATCGCGACTCTTCTTAACGGCTACAGTGCAGCTCTTCCCACAGGCGAAGCAAAGAAGCCCGCATCAAGCACCTACTTCACAGACGTAGCAGTAAACGTTGGCGAAGTTCCTTCGTTCAGATTCTATCTCGCAGAGGGTTACACTGCAGATAACTTCACCTTCAAGGTTGGAAAGAGAAATGCGGTTGCAACCGTTGGCAATGATGAAAACGGTGACTACCTCGAAATCACAATGTACGCATATATGATGCTCGATGACGTTACCTATACGGTAGTCGGCACAGACGTGAGTGAAAGCTACAATCTTTACTCTTACTACGCTTATGCAACTTCAACCGGCAATGAAAACCTCGTTGCAATAGTTGAAGCGCTTATGAAGTACTCGGTTTCCGCAAAGGAATACAGAGATTCCGTAGTAAACAAGTAATTCAAGGAGGTAAAACAGATGAAAAAGTATCATAACCCCGAAATTGAGATTGTAGAAGTTATGGCTTCGGATATTATAACAAGCTCCCCCGGAACAGAAACTCCTTGGTATGAGGAAAGTGACGGAATTTGGGACTTGAATTTTTAAAGTAATTGAAAGTTAAAATTTACGTTAGAAAAGTTGTTTTTTGATTCCAATAAAACGCAAATTTAAACTTAAAGTCACTTGAATTATAAAATGAGGTCTGAGTCGAAAAAACGGCTCAGACCTTTAATATATTTTGTATTGATTACAAAGGCTTTTTTGATATTTGCGCGAATGGGCGTGGGTATGCTGTGGGGGTTTTTGCTTTTTTGTCGAGTATAATCAAAGGATGAATGATTTCCTCGTCGTCATCAAAGAGGCGCACCATGTGCGTTGCATTGATTTTTGCGCCGAGAATAGAGATTGCCTTTTTAGCGTCCGAAAGCTCGAATTCTGCGTTTTTACCTTTCATTGCTATCATTTGCCCGCCAACCTTAACGAGTGGAAGGCAAAGCTCACACAAAACGCGCATTGCGGCAACTGCCCTTGCGGTAACGATGTCAAAGCTTTCACGGAGCTCGGATTTACCGACGTCCTCTGCTCTTGCCGCCATTGCGGTAACGTTGCCAAGCTCAAGAGCGTCCTTAACTGTATTCACGTAGTTTATGCGCTTTGCGGTAGAGTCGATACCGAGAATAGTTAAATCGGGTCGCATAATAGCAACAGGGAGGGTAGGGAAGCCTGCTCCGCAGCCAACGTCGGCAATTTTTGCTCCCTTAGGTAAAACCGCTGCAAGTGCCGCGCAATCCGCATAGTGATTGAGTATTATTTTGTTTGGCTCTTTAATCGCGGTTAAATTGTATTTTTCGTTCTCCCGAAGCATAATATCGGTAAGACGCGCAAACTTCTCCACGCGTTCCATGTTAAGCATAGATGAGAATCCGTTTTTATCAAAAACCTTTGTAAGTCTTGATTTGAATTGCTTTTCATCAAAAAGCATAAGCACCTCCAAAGAGAAATGTTTTATAAATGAATTTTATGGTATAATTGTATCACGAGGGAAAGCTTTTTGTCAAGAAAAAGCATAAAACTTAATCATTTATATTTTAAAAAAGCAAGTCTCTTTGACTTTTTGTTACAGTTGTACAAAATAAAATGCACGCTTGTATAAAAAATTAATAAATAAAGATGATATTTTTTTAACAATATCCCTTGACTAAAAGTCAATTCTGTGGTAATATAAATACGTATGTAATAAAATATACTCTAAAAGGAGAAAAAACAATGGCAGCTTACAATAAGAAAACCATTGAAGACGTAGCAGTTGCAGGCAAAACAGTGCTTGTTCGTTGCGACTTCAACGTACCTATGAAGGATGGAGTTATCACCTCTGATAAGAGAATAGTTGGCGCTCTTCCTACTATCAAGTATCTTCTTGATAACGGCGCAAAGGTAATTCTTTGCTCTCATATGGGTAAGCCTCACAGCATCTTTACCGAGGGATTCGGTCTTACTAAAAAGGAAAAGAAGGCAGTTGACGCTCTTCCCGAAGCAGAGAAGGCAGCAGCTACCGCAGAATATCTTGAGAAGGCTCTTAAGAATGATAAGAAAAAGCTCACCCTTAAGCCCGTTGCAGTAAGACTTAACGAGCTTCTTGGTGCAGAGAAGGTAACCTTCGCCGAAGACATCGTAGGCGAGGATGCAAAGGCAAAGATCGCTAACCTTAAGGCAGGCGAGGCTGTTCTTATCGAGAATACAAGATTCGATGCTCGCGAAACCAAGAACGATCCCACTCTTGCAAAGGAACTTGCTTCCTTCGCAGATCTCTTTGTTAACGATGCATTCGGTGCAGCTCACAGAGCTCACGCTTCCACCGCAGGCGTTGCAGATTACATTCCCGCTGTTTGCGGCTACCTCATTCAGAAGGAAATTGCTGTAATGGGTAAGGCTCTTGAGAATCCCGAAAGACCCTTCGTTGCTATTCTTGGCGGCGCAAAGGTTGCTGATAAGCTTAACGTTATTGATAACCTTCTTAAAAAGGTTGATACCCTCATCATCGGCGGCGGTATGGCATATACCTTCCTTGCAGCGCAGGGATACGGCGTAGGCAACTCGCTTCTTGACGATACCAAGTTCGATTATTGCCGTGAGATGATGGCAAAGGCTAAGGAGAACGGAGTTGAGCTTCTTCTTCCCGTTGACACCGCGGTTGCAGCATCCTTCCCCAATCCTATTGACGCTCCCGTTGATGTGGATTACGTTGACTCTGATGCAATTCCCGCTGACAAGGAAGGACTTGACATTGGTCCTAAGACATCCGAGCTCTTCGCTAAAGCTGTTATGAACGCAAAGACTGTTGTTTGGAACGGTCCTATGGGCGTGTTTGAGAATCCCACTCTTGCAAAGGGAACCAATGCGGTTGCAGCAGCTCTTGCATCCAGCGAAGCTATAACCATCGTAGGTGGCGGTGACTCCGCAGCAGCATGCGAGCAGCTTGGCTACGCTGATAAGATTACTCACATTTCCACCGGTGGCGGTGCTTCTCTTGAGTTCCTTGAAGGTAAGAATCTTCCCGGAATCTCCTGCCTTATGGACAAATAATTCGTAAAATGTAAACAATTGTATCAAAATCCGACGGTCACGTCGGATTTTGAACGTAATAACATAAAACTAAAAAGGAAAAAGTGAAAATGAGAAAAACAGTAATTGCAGGAAACTGGAAAATGAATATGACTCCCGCGCAGACAAAGGCTTTCATCGAAGAGCTTGCGCCTATGGTAAAGGGAATGGATAAGTGTGACATCGTTCTTTGCGTACCCGCAATTGATATCCCCGCAGCAGTTGAAGCTGCAAAGGGTAGCAACATTCAGATTGGTGCAGAGAACGTTCACTTCAAGGCTTCGGGCGCTTACACCGGAGAAATCAGCGCAGAAATGCTCGTTGAAGCAGGCGTAGAGTACGTTGTTATCGGTCACTCCGAGAGAAGACAGTACTTCGCAGAAACCGACCAGACCGTAAACCTTCGTACACTTGCCGCTCTTAACGCAGGACTTAAGGCAATCGTTTGCGTTGGTGAAACACTTGAGCAGAGAGAGCTTGGCTATACCGAAACTCTCCTTAAGTTCCAGACAAAGATGGCGCTTACAAACGTTACGAAGGAACAGCTTAAGAACGTTATCGTGGCTTACGAGCCCGTATGGGCAATCGGTACCGGTGTAACCGCTACCGCTGATCAGGCTGACGAGGGTAACGGCTTCGTTCGTGCCGCTATCGCTGAGGCTTACGGCGCAGACGTAGCTGAAACCGTAACGGTTCAGTACGGTGGTTCTATGAACGATAAGAACGCCGCAGAGCTTCTTGCAAAGCCCAACGTTGACGGCGGACTTATCGGTGGTGCATCGCTTGTTGCCGACAAGTTCCAGGCAATTGTTGACGCCGCTCAGTAACTTGAAATATCACCTTAAAGAGCTGATTTTATATCAGCTCTTTTTTTTGTTCGCCCTTTGTTCAATATCACCAAAAAACGGTGTTCAAATTCTCTGTTTTGTTAATTGAATTCGTTGCTTTTTTATGGTAAAATT
>JAZRDI010000026.1:0-44656 GCA_045660185.1 Eubacteriales bacterium
ATGTGGGCGGTTGACGAGATGAACAAGCGTTACGACATAATCGAAAAGGTTAGAGTTAAGAATATTGATTCGTATAACAGAAAGGTTGCGGAAAATCCCGAACTTGGCGCGCCTATGTCGAAGATTATTATCTTCATAGACGAGCTTAACGACCTTATGGTTCAGGTACGCGACCCCGTAGAAAACCTTATTATGCTTCTCGCGCAGAAATCAAGAGCTGCCGGTATTCACCTTGTTATAGGTACTCAGCGTCCTTCGGTTGACGTTCTTACGGGCGTTATCAAGGCCAACATTCCTACTCGTATTGCTTGTAAGGTTTCTTCGGGTATTGACTCACGTACTATACTCGAAAGAACCGGCGCAGAAAAACTTATCGGTAAAGGCGATATGCTCTTTGCCGTTCCCGGAAAAGAGCCGAAGAGAGTTCAGGGCGCATTTGTTTCGGACGGTGAAACCGAAGCTATCGTAGATTTCATCAAGTCTCAAGTTAAGGGTGAAATTTACGATGAACAAGCTCTTGAAGATATTAAACGCGCGGCTCAAAAGTGCGACAAGAGCAAAAACGGCGATGACGGATTTGACGACGATGACGATGACGGCGGATCGGGCGTTGGATACCTTCATGACAGAAAATTCTTAAATGCAGTCGAGCTTGCGGTAAGAAACGGAAGCGTTGCGACCTCATTCCTTCAAAGAAAGCTTCATATAGGCTACGGCAAGGCGGCTCAATATATAGATATTATGGAGGACCTTGGAATAGTCGGTGAAAAGAACGGCTCGAAAGCAAGAGACGTTCTCATATCTATGGATGAATGGAACGAAAAGCTTGCTCGTTTGACCGATGACGATTATTAATATCAAGCGCAAAAATCCAAGTTCATAATACAAAAGAAAAAACGGTGAGGATGCTCAAAGGGCATCTTCACCTATAAAAATCGCATTTATCAACAATGTGAATTTACTTCGCATTTTTATTTTATAAACATCAAAATTGTAGGAGGAAAATTATGAAAATAGCTCTGCTTTTAGCAAACGGATTCGAAGAAATTGAAGCGCTTACACCTCTTGATTATTTAAGACGCGCGGGCGCAAGCGTTGACACCATAGGAATCGGAAGTAAAACAATTGTCGGATCTCACAATATACCCGTAATAGCGGATATTACCGATACACAAGCTGATGCAAACGATTACGATTGCGTAATTTTCCCCGGTGGTATGCCCGGAGCAACAAACCTCGATGCTGCCGAATTTACCGATAAAATAATTAATACCGTTACCGAAAAGGGCGGCAGACTTGCCGCTATATGCGCCGCTCCTCTCGTGCTCGGAAGAAGAGGTCTTCTTAAAGGCAAGGAGGCAACCTGCTATCCCGGTTTTGAAAATGAGCTTGTTGGAGCTAAAATTACTTCGCTCGGTGTTGTTACCGACGGAAATATCACTACTGCAAAGGGTATGGGCGTTGCTCTTGAATTTGCAAAAGAACTTACTTCCCTTCTCGTTTCTCCCGAAGAAAGCGCAAAAATTTCCGAAGCTATAATGGAAGATACGGCAAAAAACAGAATTTCCTTCGACCTTTCGGTTGACGAATTCAAAAAGATATTCAATTTTTCAAATCTCGACGATGACGATGAGTTTGACGAAGATGATAAGCTTGATGTTTTCGACGTGTTTGATGACGATAAATTCGACATTGCCGATGAATTCGAAATCAAAGAAAAATTCAAGAAATCCATTAACTATGAATCCTCAAATACCGATCATTCAGGCTATATTTTCCCCTCTTTTGAGCTTCTCAAAAAAGGCATTGACGAAGACCCTGAAACTTCAAGCAACGAAATACAAAAGCTTACTACCGAATTATTAAACGTGCTTGATTCGTTTAACATTCAAGTAAGCATTAACGATGTAGAACGCGGACCTACGGTTACAAGATTTTCAATTCTTCCCTCAAAAGGCATATCCGTTAGAAGTATAGTTAAGCTTGAATTTGACATTGCGCTCGCGCTCGGAGTCGAAAGAGTGCGCATCGAAGCACCTATTCCCGGAAAAAGTGCTATTGGAATTGAAGTTCCTAATAAAACACCCTCAAAAGTTTACATACGCGATCTCATAGAAAACGATGAATTTATTAAAGACGAATCAAAAACTCGTATTTGTGTCGGCAAGGCAATTGACGGCTCGGGCGTTTACTGTGATATTTCAGCTCTTCCTCACGTTATAATTGCGGGTGCGACCGGCATGGGCAAATCGGTATGTATTAACTCGATTATTACCAGCATACTTTATAAAGCTCGCCCCGATGAAGTAAAGTTCATACTTATAGATCCCAAAAAGGTTGAGTATGCTCCTTATGCAGAGCTCCCCCACCTTCTGACTCCCATAATCACCGAGCCAAAGTATGCGATAGGCGCGCTTATGTGGGCGGGTGACGAAATGAACAAACGCTATGATATGATTGAAAAAGTCGGTGTTAAAAATATTGATTATTACAATAAAGCGATTGTAGAAAATCCTTCACTTGGCACTTATATGCCTAAAATAATAATCTGTATAGACGAGCTTAACGATCTTATGGTTCGAGTTCGCAATCAAGCGGAAAACCTTATTATGATTCTCGCGCAGAAGGCAAGAGCTGCGGGTATTCACCTGGTTATCGGTACTCAACGTCCTTCGGTTGACGTTATTAGCGGCGTTATCAAGGCTAATATTCCCTCGCGAATCGCTTGCAAGGTTTCAACGGCGGTTGACTCTCGCACGGTACTTGAACAAACGGGCGCAGAAAAACTTTTGGGCAAAGGCGATATGTTAGTTTCAACTCTCGGTAAATCCCCCGTCAGAGTTCAAGGCGCATTTGTTTCCGACTCCGAAACAGAGGCTATCGTTAACTTCATCAAGGCTCAATTTACGGGTAATCCTTACGATGCAGAAGCTACCCAAAATATAGATATATTAACGCAAAAATACGATAATGAAGATAAAGATGACAACATTGGTGATGACGATACTCAAGAAGGTGGATACCTTAATGATAAGAAATTTTTAGACGCAGTTTTCATTTCTGTAAGAAATGGCTCCGTTGCTACAAGTTTTCTGCAAAGAAAGCTTCACATAGGCTATGGAAAAGCAGCTCAATACATAGATATTATGGAAGAGCTCGGCATAGTTGGAGAAAAGAACGGCGCTCACGCTCG
Organism: Eubacteriales bacterium; assembly: GCA_045660185.1. GTDB lineage: Bacteria > Bacillota > Clostridia > Oscillospirales > CAG-272 > UBA1740. The sequence continues at coordinate 3,194 of JAZRDI010000026.1, forward strand.
TGACGTTCTTATCACTATGGAAGAGTGGGAAGATATGCTCAAAAGAGCTTTGGAATCATAACAATAACATTCAAAAAGGACTAAATAATATGACCTCGCAAAAAAGACACGCGCATATTGCGTACAGATGCCCCGAATGCAATACGGTAATTTACGGACTCGTTGGCGAATTTGCTCTTACAACAAGCATGATGCGCCTTAACTGCTCTTGCGGTAAATCCGCGCTCACGCTCTCTCCTACAAACGATGGAAAAATAAAGCTTGCCGTTCCCTGCACTCTTTGCAGAGATTCTCATACTTTCGTTATCTCACCCGCACTCTTCTTTGACAGAGATATATTCCTTGGCGGCTGCCCTTATGCAAACGTGAACGTTGTATTTATCGGCGACAAGGACAAGGTTGACGAGGCGGTATATGAAAACGGCGAGGCGCTTCAGCGTCTTATCGCCGGAATGGGCGTTGAAACTCTCGAAGACCTTCAGCCCGAAGATATGGATGAGGATGATGTTCTTCCCGACGCATCGGTTTACGATCTCATAAGATTCGTCGTTAAGGACCTTGAAGCAGACGGAAAAATCGACTGCCCTTGCCATAGCGGATCGTACGATTTAAGATACGCTCCCGGCGGAATCCAGGTGTATTGCCCCGACTGCGAGTCTACGTACTTCTTCCCATGCGCTTCGGCTGCGGCAGCAGAAGACTATCTTAATACAGACGAAATAAAGTTAGGATAAGGTCTAATTCGCGGATTTTAAAACAGTCCGTAATACCTAAGCACTCCACGATATATTCCGAGCGCGAAAAGATTGGGAGAATTTGCCATAAGCTCGGCATCGGTTGGATTTGTTATAAAGCCCATTTCTATAACCGTGGCGGGCATCGCGGTTCTTCTCAAAACGTAAAGCCCCGGTCGCTCTATAACACCGCGGCTTTTAAGTCCTGTTATAAGAGTCATTTGCTCAAGTATATCCTCTGCAACGGCATACGCCTGCTCGGCAGAATAGCTGTAAATCAGACACTCGGAGCCGTTTGCTGAAGGATTTACAGATGCATTGGTATGAATTGAGAGAAACAAATCTGCTCCCCACGTATTCGCATCGCGCACGCGGGCCGTAAGACTCGTCGAGTTTGACGTGCCGAGAAGCGTATCGGGCGTCGGACGCGAAAGCTTGGTTACAAAATTCGGGTTGTTTTTAAAATAACCGTCGAGAAGGATACCGACTCTATACGTTATATCCTGCTCGAAATATCCGTTTCCTTCTGCACCCGTGTTATAAGCGCGCGGATTGTGACCTTGATCTATATATACCTTTATTGCCATACAATTCCCTTTCATTAGGCGGAGAGCTATCCGTCCATTTTACTAACAATTTATGCTTTTCGGAGTTTTTTTGATACATGAACGAACTTAAAAGAATGTTAAGCTTCATCAGACGAGCAGTCGATGACTACGGTATGATTGAAGAAGGTGACGTTATCGCGGTAGGTATTTCAGGAGGTAAGGATTCTCTTGCGCTCCTCAAAACACTTGCCGAGATGCGAAGATTTTATCCTAAAAAATATGAGGTAAAGGCCATCACGATAGATATGGGCTTCGAGGGCGCGGACTACTCGTCAATCGAAGAATACTGCAAAAATCTAAACGTTGAATACCGCGTTACCAAAACAGAGATTGCAAAAATCATTTTCGATATAAGAAAAGAATCAAATCCCTGCTCTCTTTGCGCAAAAATGAGAAGAGGCTCGCTTCATCTCACGGCGCAGGAGATGGGCTGCAACAAGGTTGCTCTCGGGCATCATTTCGATGACGTTGTTGAAACGTTTATGATGAATTTATTCTTCGAAGGAAGACTTGGTTGCTTCTCGCCCGTTACCTACCTTTCGAACAGAAAAATAACGCTCATCCGCCCGATGATATACGCAACCGAAAAGGACGTTGTGTACTTCGCGCGAAGACAAGCGTTGCCGGTGCTTACGAGCCTCTGCCCCGAGGACCACAACACCGAAAGAGAAAATATGAAAAATCTGCTTGCCGATATTGAGCGAACGAATACCGGTCTTAAGCACCGCATATTCAAGGCGATTTGCAAAAGCGAAATCGACGGCTTCGCCGAAAAAGGCAGATACCCCGACGCGGGACCTCTTGAATAAAATCAATCAAAAAAGCCGGCTTTTATGAAGTCGGCTTTTTTGATATTTGATTTTTTACTCCACTATTAACGAAAAGACTTTAATCTTTAATAAAGATACTCTAAAAAGTGTATTTATTTTTTGATTAGATTTCAATCTTTTCTCTCGGAGCGAGGATTGTTTTTTTGCCGTTTACTTCTATATAGACGGTGAGATTCGAAGTATTTTCTATGGCGGTGTCGGTAATTTTAAGTTCGTTTGCCGCGTCGGCATAGCGGAATATATCTTCTACCGAGGCGTAGTAAAAATCGGTATCGCGGTTGCCGTATTTTTCTGCGAACTCGCGTAGGTCATTCCAGCAATTTGCGTTTTCATAGTCTATAGAATGAACGCCGAAGGAGAAGAACTTAAGCTCTCCGTCATCTATGAATTTATCATATTTTTCAGCGCATTCAAGCAAATTCTTATGCGATGCGTTATAGCTCCAATGCATTCTGTCCGTTGGTACGGCAAAGCCCGTTTTATCCTCAACAAGACCTGTTTTTCTTGCGGCTGTATAACCAAGCTCACGCGATATATAATCGAGAATTTCCTCACTATTCTGGTCACCGAAGGGCCAGACGAAAGTAGTTACACTTCCCTCGCCAAAGATACCCTCAAGCTCGTTGTGAGATTCGGATAAAAGCGCGGAGTATTCGGGAAGAGTTGCCTTTTTTCGCCATCCTGCAGGCGCTTTGAAATAGTAAACTCCTTCTCTATCGGTTTTATAAAGCTTATTTTCATCGGCTGTATTTATATCAAATGCGTCTTCGGAAATTTCTCTTGTTTCATCCTCTTTCAAAAGAAACGGATGCATTTTACAGTGATTTGAAATACCAAATCCCGAATAAAGCTCTCGATAAAATTCTGAAGCGTATTTATCAAGATTCGGGGAACAAAGATTAAAAGTTCCCTTAATTCCAAAGGGCTTTAATATAGAGATGAATTTCGTATCCATTTCTATATTGCCGTCATCTATCGTAAAGCTTATTGCCTTTCTTGTCCAATTTGGATAACATTTTTTGACTACCATTGTTAACACCTATAACAAAACCTCCACGTTTATCAGAATTTATATAGCCGCGGAGATTTTGTTTTCTTCATTTATATTATATATGCTATTTTCTCTTTGTAAAGCCCTCGTAATAAACGGTTGAGCCCGCATCGACCGAATGCGTAAGCCATACGTTTCCGCCTATAACGGTGCCGTCTCCTATTTTTGTATTACCGCCGAGGATCGTGGCGTTTGCATAAATTATAACGTTATTTCCTATATCGGGGTGACGCTTTATTCCCTTAACCGGATTTCCGTCATCGTCAAGCTCAAAGCTTTTTGCTCCGAGCGTAACACCTTGATATATTTTAACGTGATTTCCTATAGTAGTAGTTTCTCCTATTACGATACCTGTTCCGTGGTCAATAAAGAAATATTCACCGATAGTTGCGCCTGCGTGAATATCTATACCCGTTTTTTCGTGCGCATATTCCGTCATAATTCGAGGAATAATCGGGATTTTTCTCGTATAAAGCTCGTGAGCAATTCTGTAAATTGATATAGCAAGAAATCCCGGGTAGGAAAGAATTACCTCTGCAACGCTCGTTGCCGCCGGGTCACCCTCATAAAGAGCCTCTGCGTCCTTAAGGAGCATTGCTTTTATTTCGGGGAGCATTTTTACAAGGCGCTCTGCTTCCTCATTCGCATTGTCGCTTGCTCCATGCACAAACACCTCTGCAAGACTTATCTGCTCACAAAGACGTTTGTATATAGCTTCAAGCGATGATCCGCAATGCTCGCAGGGTGGGAAATAGGTAGGAAATATAACGTTTAGCATATCGCGAAGCACACCTATAACCTCGCGTTTAACAGGAGTTTTTACTCCTTTTGGATCATCAAATGCCGAAAGCGCTCGGCATACGCAATCAAAATTAATTTCTTTTTCGTTCATAGCTTCTCCTTTTATGACGGCTTTTTAATATTATACGCTTGCACCGTCGATTTGAAGGGTTAGTTTTAATTTTAGCTTTTAAAAATTCTTTTAAAAACTGCCTGCGGCTTAAAGTTCGCAGGCAGTTTTCTATTTAGAAGGTTATTCTTATTCGTAGAACTTCTTTACGATAGCAACAACCTCTGCTATACGCTTTGCGGGAACCGACTTGGAAAGAAGAGCAAGTGCACTGTTATCACTTTCGTTAGCAGTGGTATTTGCAGCGTTTACATCTGCATTGTAAAGAGCGATAGCTGCATCAAGAACTGCGGTTGCGCTGATTACGTCCTCTTCATCCTTATCCTCGGTGAGAAGTGTCTTAAGAGCGAGAGCTGCATTGATAGCCTGGCGACGCTCAAGAAGGTTTTCCATAGAGGAAATAGATGCTGCTGCGGAAACGTAATTGCTTATACGGGTTGCCTTAAGAGCAATAGCGGACTTCTCGTTTGAAAGAACGATGTTAGCCTCAGTTACGCTCATCTTCATTCCTTCAACCTCAACGGAAGATTCGTTACCGAGTACTGCGAATGCTTCTGCAATCTCGATAGCAACCATCTTTTCCTTAACGGTAGAGGCAATCTGAACGTTGATTACAGCCTGAACGTATCTCTTTGCGGCTTCTTTTCTCGATGCAATATCTTCTCTCATTGCATAGTAGCTCGCAATAGCGTCCTCAATCTCGGGATAACCCTTTTCAACAACGTTGAGGTAAGGCTTTGCTTCGTCGAGAGCTATGATTTTAACGGTATAGCTGGGAGTAAGAGCAGCAACGCGAATCTTGGAGAGGAATTCCTCTGCAACATCAGAAACAGCTCTCATTTCAGCATCAAGAGCAACGAACATATCGTTAAGCTCTGCAATTGTTACATCTGTAAGGTACTTATCGTAAGAATTATCGTCGAAGAGATTTTCCTTTGCGGAAACGTATGCAGCGTATCTTACGGAGAATTCGTTTGCGCTATCGTTAGCAACGATCATATTCTCTACGAAAGCTTTAGCCTTCGCATCAAGCACGGGATAGTCTGCCATTACGATATTCTTCTTTTGAACTGCTTCCAATACGTCTGCATCAGAATAAACGTCGGAGGAATAGGTTGCGCAGATTTCAACGTCCTTTATAGCATCGTAAGCACTCTTAAGCTCCTCGTAGGTAGCAAGATAGATGCTTGCGATTTTAGAGGTTTCTTCGATTACGAAAACGGTATCAGCCTCGATAGCCTGAAGTTTTGCAAGCTCTTCGTCAGCGTTCTTAATAGCAACGTTTACGGTTGCAAAATCAACGCCGGACACCTCGGCATAAGCGCTCACTTCGAGCAATGCCATAAATTCCTTATAGGAGAGAGATTCGGTAACAACGTCAAGTCTATCATTATAATCCTTGGTATCGTTGTTTTCCATAGCAATAATTGCATCGTTCTTTGTTACAACGTCTGTGTAAGCAGTAGCAACAACATTGATACAATCGTTAAACGCTGTTTTAAGAGTAGCCTGAAGCTCTGCGTCTGCAACATCTGCAACGGGATAGCCGTAAAGAACTGCAACCTTTGCAACAATTTCAGCAAGATCAAACGCACCGGCGGGAACGCCTACGAGGTCCTTGTTCTGAAGATATGCTGCGTAAACAGCGTCAAGCTTTTCTGCGATAACGTCAACGTTCTTCGTGTTATCTACTAAACGCTCGAACGTACCGGGGTACATCTCAACGTACTCAAGAGTAAGTGCAGTAGATGCGAGATATGCGGAATCGAATTTAAACTTTCCTTCAAGGAAATCGGTAGCATCATTAGCATAAGAATATTCCTTGGTCCACTTTTCTCCACCGTCGGTGGTAATGGTTATGTAAACGTTATCCACAGTAGAGGTCTTCTCAAGATATACGGAGAGATTGAAAAACTCGCCCGCTACGATAGCAAACTCATCTGCATTGTAAGAAAGGCTTGCAGGATCGAAGCTATACGTTACCTTTCCAACGGAGATAGTGCAAAGGGAGAGGAAATCGCCCGTTTCAGCTGAAACAACGCAAAGAGATATAGGAGATGCCTCGGTAATCTTTGCGCGGATGTTTACACCAAAGGATGCGGGGGACTTTTGATTGATGTTAAACTTCGTAGGGTTTACGGAGTTAATGGAAACAGCGCCGTCAGCAACAGTTTCGGTGTAAGCTCCACCCTTAAGAAGCTTACCCTCTTCGGACTCGTTAATAACAACGTTATCAGAGTCGTCAACATCTAACTCAAAGTAAGTACCTGCCTCGTAGAATTCAAGAACCTTGCTATTCTCCGCGAGAGCCGCTTCGTAATTGGCAAGATTGATTTGTGCTTCGGTAAGTTCATCCTCTGCAGCGAACGCTGTAAGAGAGAAACCTGCCACAAGAAGCGCAAATGCAAGCAGGAATGTGAGAATTTTTCTTGTGTTTTTCATAATTTTCTCCTCAAAAATGTTTGCTAAAATAATACACACATATATTATAGCATTATTACAGTCAAAAATCAACTCGTCAATATGGCAAATTTTGAAGTCGGATTTTGTTGCTTTTGTACAACATATATTTTTCAAAAACATCGCGTTTACCGATCTTACTGCTATTAGTGGCATACCGTGTAGAATTTTATTATATTTTTTCGCATTTTGCCGTTGACATTCTAATATTCCTTATGATATAATATATGTTGAAATAAAATACGAAAAATATATTTTGGAGAGACCGTAATGAGAAAAGGCATATACACTTATTACAAAGAGCGCCTTATTGAAATAGGCGGAAACAATAAATGTCTTTACCTTAAAAACGTTGGTAAACGAGGTGCTTACGATATAGGAAGAATTCTTGAAGGAAGAGGCGACAAGGTCTCCGAATTTCTCGAATTTCTTTGGACAAACAAAAGATTTCCTCTTACCATAATAGGAAATAAAGAGAAAAAACAGATAGTTGAAAATCTCGACATCCAGAGTAAGCTTGACAAAAGAACGCTCGATACCACTGATCTTACGGGTGACGAGCTTCTTAAGGCGTCACAGAAAAATGACAGAATCAGACGCGAGGAGAGCAACAAGGCTGTTGAGGCTGAAATAAACAGAATTAAGGAAATCAAGCGCGACGTTGAAGAAATCGAAAAGGAAACCGGACGCTGCGAGCTTTACATAGGCTACCCCTTCGTTTTTGGCACTATAAATCAAGGTCCAACGAAGACAACGATAAAAGCTCCTCTTCTTCTCTTCCCCGTTACCATTGATATTCCCGACGAAAATACCGTTGAAGTATCTATTAACGAAAGAGAAAAGATTCAGCTTAACAGAGCTCTTATCTTTGCTTACGCTCAGTCAAAGAAGCTTAATATTGATCTTATGGATACCGAGTTTGACGATCTTTCGCAGTTCCCCACCATCGGTTCGGTTATCAAGTATCTTGAATCATTCCATATTAAGTTTGACGGAAGTGAATACGAATCGAAAAACATCTACAACTACGGCAGATTTAAAGAGCCCGATGGAAAGCCTTCTCTCTCTTTGCGCTATGCAGCGGTTCTTACGAGATTTTCCCTTTCCAATTCCATATTCAACGATTACAGTGCTCTTGAAAGAAAGCATCTCACAAACGACGCTATTTCCGAGCTTCTCCGCACGGGAAAAACAAAGAAGCCTCTTTTCAAGAAGGGCAAAATCATCAAGCGCGCTCCGCAGAACAGCTATACCGTAAAGATGCTCGACTACGCGCAGTCCGAAGTTGTTCGCCGCGTTGACGAATGCGGTAATATGGTTATATACGGCCCTCCCGGTACGGGTAAATCGCAAACCATCGTTAACATTATAAGCGATGCTATGAGCAAAAAGAAGAGAGTTCTCGTTATCTCGCAAAAGAAGGCAGCTCTCGACGTTGTTTATAACCGTCTCGGCCCTCTTAATGAGAAGGCGATGTATATAACCGACGAAACGAAGGAAAAGAAAAACTTCTACGATAAATGTCTTGACGCGCACCAAAAGGATATGATTTCCGCGCTCGTTGACGTTAACAAGCTTCAGGCTTCTTATAACGAGCTTCAAGAGAAGATTGACGAGGAAACGGCAAAGCTTGATAATATTTATCACGTTCTCAACGATAAGCGCCCCTTCGGTCTTTCGCTTTCAGAGATGTATTCTTCCTCCACGATGCTTCAAAAGAACTCGGTGGACTACGGAATATATAATCACCTTATAGCTTGCCCCGAAATAATGACTCTCACTTACAAAGAGCTTAGCGAGGCGCTTCTTGACATCAAGGCTAAAAACCTTGAAGACCTTTACTATAGCTACATTCAGGAGAAGGACAAGAATCCTATCATCGACTACCTTCTTCCAAACGTTGATACAAATACGCTTTGCGAGGTTCGCGGAATACTTTCCGAGATTCAAAAGTCGAAGAAAGGACTCTTCAACACTGCAAAATATCCCTTCTACCGTCAAGTTCTCGCTTACTACTACGAGCTTGAAAATGACAAAGGATACGATGCGGTTGTTAAGCTTGCACGCAAGTTCTCTAACGAAAAGCCGGAAGTTATCAAACAGCAGCTTCACATAACGCGTGATGCTATCGTTGCCGCAACGAAGGAATTCAACTGCCTTTACAGAGTACTTACTCCCGAGGGATACCTTGCTGTTATCGACAATATTTTGCGTGGAAACACCTCTTACATACGCCACGTTTCCGACGCTCTTAATAATTACATCGACCTTCTTGACGTTTCAAAGCTCTTTGAAAGCCTTGACAAGAACAAGACGGCGATACTCAACTTCGCTTACAGCATTTGCAAAAACCGACAGAATTACGAAGAAATACTTTCAAGACTTCTTGAAATACGTATTTATCACGAGGCGGCTAAATACGAGGATGAATGCAAGGAAGAGCTTTCAAAGATAGTTGACTTCCAGAACATTACCTCAAGAATATCCCGCTATAAGCAGGCACAGCTCGATGCTTCCATAAAGCTTTGCGAGGGCAAGGCGAGTCGCGACTACGAAACGCTTTACGAGAACTCCTCAAACAACAAGGATTATCTCTACCAGATTTCCAAGAAGCAGAAGTTCTGGCCCATAAGAAAGACTATGGAGGTTTACGGTGAGTTCGTTCTCACACTCTTCCCTTGCTGGCTTCTTTCTCCCGAAAACGTTTCAAACCTTCTTCCCCTTACCAAAAACCTCTTTGACCTCGTTATTTTCGACGAGGCATCGCAGGTATTTATAGAAAGCACTATTCCCGCTATTTACAGAGGTAAGAATATAGTTGTTGCAGGAGATGCAAAACAGCTCCGTCCTTCAACTACGTTCATGAAGAGATACCTTGGCGGAGACCCCGAAAATCAAGAGGATTATTCCGTTCAAGCTGCTCTTGAGGTTGAGAGCCTTCTCGATCTCGCCGTTTCGAGATACACGAGCGCAAATCTTACCTACCACTATCGTAGTAAAAACCAGGAGCTAATAGACTTCTCTAACCACGCGTTTTACGATATGACGCTTCAAATTGCGCCCAATATTTCGAGAAACTCGAAATCGCGCCCCATCGAGCGTTACAAGGTTAACGGAAAGTGGGTTGATAGACGCAATACTACCGAAGCGAAGAAAATAGTTGAAGTTCTTAAGGACATATTCAAGACCAGAAAGAACAACGAGAGCATCGGTATTATAACGTTCAACGCAGATCAGCAATCCTGCATCGCAGATATGATAGACCGCGAATGCACTAAGGATCACGAATTCCGCTCTTACGTTCTCAAAGAGAAAATCCGTACCGATGACGGAGAGGATACAAGCCTCTTTATCAAAAACCTCGAAAACGTTCAGGGTGACGAGAGGGATATTATCATTTTCTCTATCGGCTATGCGGAAAACGAGCTTGGCAGAATTTACACGAACTTCGGTTCTCTTTCAACAGAGGGCGGAGAAAACCGTCTTAACGTTGCTATAACGAGAGCTAAAACGAAGATCATCGTCGTTACGAGTATTGAGCCCGAGGACCTTAAGGTTGAAACCGCAAAGCATCTCGGTCCAAAGCTTCTCAAAAAATACCTCACCTACGTTAGAGCCGTTGCAAAGGGTGACAACGAGGAGGTGCGCGCAATTCTTGCGGACATCGACGATGCAGATAAGCAGACCTCGTCTTATGCAAACCTCGTTTCTGTTGAAAATCAAATTAAGGACAGACTCGAAAAGCTCGGCTACAAGGTTGACGTTAATCTCGGTAACAAAAACAGCCGTATTTCTCTTGCAGTTTACGATCCGGACACCGATAAGTATCTCGTTGGCGTTGAGCTTGACAGAGATGCCTTCGCTTCCTCGGAATCCTGCATTGAGCGTGACGTTTGCAAGCCTCAATTCTTTGAATCACGCGGTTGGACTCTTCTTCGAGTTTGGAGCCGTGACTGGTGGGCTTCTCCCACAAAGGTTATCCGCACAATAACATCGGAGGCGGAGAAAAACAAAAAGAAGCGCGCGTAAGACGTTAATTTGAGCCTTATATTTGAAAAAACTTGCGTTTGTTCTTGCTTTTTTCATAATTATGGTGTATAATAGCCAATAGAAAAAATATTGAAAGGTAAATAAAAATGCTTAATTTCTTACTTGAAACGTCATCTAACGGTACAGGAATGCTCCTTATGATAGCGATGCTTCTTCTCGTCTTCTGGCTCTTTATGATCCGTCCGCAGAAAAAGCAGGAGCAGAAGGACGCTGAGATGCGTAACTCTCTCGAGATCGGCGATGAGGTAACTACTATCGGCGGTATCATCGGTAAGGTAGTTTCCATCAAGGGCGAAACCTTTGTTCTCGAAACAACCAGAGATAAGACAAAGATTCGTTTCCTCAAGGGCGCTATCAGAAGCGTTGACGTTAAGGCTGCAGACATCGCTGCTGCAGTTATGGCGGAGAAGAACGAAACCGCTGCTCCTGAAACAGTGGCTGCAGAAGAAACTCCCGCAGACGAAACGAAGTAATCCTTGCGAATAAAATAAAAGGCTTCCGAATATGCTTTATTAAAAAGTATCGGAGGCCTTTTATTATGAAAAAAATTCGACACGGCGCGAAAAAAAGCTCCGCAGTCCGTTCTATTGCTTTGGGTGTTTCTTTAATCTGGGGATTTTTCCTTCTCTTTTCTCTTATTTTCACGGTAGTTCTATTTTCCGGTGAAAACCCAACTGCAAGCACCGCTCTCTTCTCTCTTATTGCATTTATGCTTGCGGGCGCGCTCGGTACGATTGCAAACAAGCGAATTTTTGCATCTTGCCCCATAAACGCGCCATTGTTTTCCGCAATAACCGCCGTTATAATCTATCTTTTAATTTCCGCTATCATATCGGGCGGTATCAAATTCGGCGCACTGACAAGCTCGATTTGCTTCATTACTGTTGCATTTCTACTCTCTCTTTTAAAGAAAGATAAGACAAGACGAAAGCATAGATAAAAAGCGGTTTCACGTGCAAAATAAGATAGGTATATGACGCAACGAATTAAAAACGTATTTTAGGTAAAAACAAAAAGAGTCGGAGATACAAGTGCTTTTTACTTGTTTTCAGACTCTTTTTTGGTTACCGAAACAAATTACTTCTTTTTCTTGGACTTGGAATTATTGATTCTATCCACGTAGAACGGGATTGCTTCTTCAAAGTTAACTCCGTAGAAGCGGCGGTTTTCATCTGCCATTGTTTTCTTCATACATTCGAGAGTAAAATCAACCGCGAGGGAGAGAGAGTCTTCAAAGCTCATTCCTCTCATAAGCGCGCCGAGTGTAGCAGATGCAAAAATATCACCCGTTCCGTGATAGCTTACGGGGAGGTATTCGTTGAAGTAAGAATAGTAGCTATTCTTTACGCTATCGTAGAAGTAAACGCCTATCTTGCCGTCGGCGAGCTGAACGCCCGTGAGGGCTGCTCTTTTTGCTCCGAGGTCTGTGAGCTTCTTAAGAACGTATCTTATGTAATCCTCGTCATAATCGGGATTATATTCGAAGCCGAGCATAAATGATGCCTCGGTAAGATTTGGGATTATAAGATCGGCTTTTTTGCAAAGCTCCGCCATTTTTGCCGCAAAATCTTCGGTAAAGCCTTTATAAAGAACTCCGTTATCCGCCATTACGGGATCGATAACGATAAGGGTATCGTCCTTCTTAAAGTCGGTAAAGAATTTATCGACGATAGCAAGCTGTCTTTCAGAACCGAGATAGCCTGTATATACCGCGTCAAAATCTATCGAAAGCTCTGAAAAGGCATTCGAAATAGGCTCCATTTCATCAGTAAGGTCGCAGAAGGTGAATTTCGGGAATGCGGTATGTGTCGAAAGGACTGCAGTAGGCATCACTCCGCACTCTACTCCCGCTGCGCTTATTATCGGCAATGCAACGGTGAGCGAGCATTTTCCAACGCAGGAGATGTCTTGAATAGTCATTATTCTTTTCATATTTATACCTCTAAATTAAATATCTTCATTTCAAAATACCGTAACTTAACTAAATATCTTCTTCAAAAGTCACAGTTTTAAATAAACATCTTCGTTTCAAGAACTGCGGATCAAATTGAATATCTTTCTTTCATAGATCGCAGCTTTATTAAATGTCGTTTATTTCATAAACAGTAGCACCTATCGAATTTAGCTTTGCGGCAAGGCTATCGTATCCTCTTTTTATAATTTCATACTTCCCTATCTCGCTTTCTCCTTCCGCAGAAAGAGCGCACATAAGTGCTGATGCTCCACCTCGAAGGTCGGGCGCTTCGCATTTTCCACACCTCAAATCAGACGGTAGGACTATTGCGCGCGAGTCGTTTTTGCAAGAATGCACTCCAAACGAATTTAGCGTATCAAGATAGGAAAATCTGTTCTGCCACACGCATTCATCTATAATGCCGCCGAAATACTTTGCCATAACCGGCGCAGTTTGCGGCTGAAGGTCTGTTGGAAATCCCGGGTGCGGCGCGGTTTTTACACGAATAGGACACCTCGGAGCGCCACACGCGGTTACGTCTTTACCGTTTTGAGTAACCGAGATTCCCGAATCGGTAAGCGCTTCAAAAAAGCTATCAAGCTCAAGGAGAGCTGAATTTTTAACGGTTATTTTTCCTTCAGTCAACGGCGCTAACAAAAGATACGTTCCCGCCTCTATCATATCGGGAATTATATTCGCCACACCGCCCGAAAGCGCGCTCGGAATTATGTTTATCCGCTCTCTTGAAAACTCGATTTTTGCGCCTGCCGACACGAGATATTCAGCAAGAGCCTTTACGTGCGGTTCTTCTGCGCCGCCGATAATTTCAACCTCACCATCAGCAAAAGATGCCATAATTAGCGCGTTTATGGTCGCGCCAACCGATTTTTTATCAAATATTATCCGTCCGCCGACAAGCTTCCTTGCGTATAACGCTCCATCCTTCAACTCTGCGCCAAGGGCAAGAGCGGATTTAACGTGCATATCAATTGGTCTGTTGCAAAAGCTGCAGCCACCAATATCAGAGAGGTCAAAAACTCCGAATCTCGCAAGACACGCACCCATAAGATACGATGAAGCACGGATTTTCGAAGTAAGAGCCGAGGGTGGCTTTTTATAAACCGCGTCCCTCGTATCTATTACGAGCGTATTACCGAATTTCTCAATTCGCGCACCGAAATTTTCTATTATTTCCACCGCTACCGCGACGTCGCCTATATCCGCTACGCCGTGAAGGCGGGACACGCCACTGCATGCAAGCGATGCAAAAATTATGGGAAGCGCGCCGTTTTTCGAGCCGGAAGGCTCAACTACTCCAAAAAGTCTTTTTCCGCCCGTAACCGTTATTTTGCTCATAAAATGAAGCTCCCTTGATAAGATACTACATTTTATTCGCTACTCTTTTTCGTGGTTACTCGGGGGATTTTGGCTATTTTTCGCTTTCGTAATAAGCAACGCAAAGGCGGACTACAAGACCATAGCTGACTACTCCTTCAGTTCCTTGCGCTTTAAGATAGTTATCGTTTACGGTATCGGATATTTTGCCAAGCAATTCATTTTTATTTGCTTGGTAAAAATCGCGGTACGCATTCATTTCGCCTTTAATTCTATTGTCATACGAAGAAACAAGCTCGCGGTAAAGCTCTTTATCGGTTTTATAAAGCGCCGAGCCGACATATTCGAGCATATTCATATACGCGGAATATCTGACGTAAACGCTATCCGCGCGGGCGCAGACAAGAAATGCGACGAAATTCGCTTCGTTTTCTCTCGATATTCCACGCTGATGCGCCATTTCGTGCGCAACTGTGAAGGGCGTTGTATAATCGGGATAATGAACGTTTACGTTCGATTCGCCCGTGAAATAGGTATATACGCCGAGAAGGTCAAGCCACGTCATAACACGGCTAAAGCGCACGGGCTTCGCAACCGAATAGAAGCTTTTTATTTCAAGCGTTTCAAAATCTGCGTCAAGTCTATCGTAGCCAATAAGCGCTTGATTTGACATCTCCTTAAAATCAATATCGGATACCGAGCTGCCGCCTTCATTGAAATTGATTTCATCAAGAAGCGCTTCGCACTCGGATTTGAGCATCAATGCCGTTGAGTAAAGATTTTCTTTGGTTATCTCTACCGACTCTATTTCAAGTCTATTTTCAAGGCGCGTTCTGTTATAGCCTATTCCGAGCGTAAAGACGTAGCCCGTATAAAAAAGCGAGACGGCGGCAAGGACACCCGAGAGAAATCTTATTCTGTTTTTTCTTCCGCTTTTCTTTGCGGCGATGACGATAACGCTGACTACTATAACGGGAGAAAGCACCAAAAGAATCTCCGCTAACGAAAAAGGAACTACCGACGTTATTTTGGCAAGCGCCATACGAACGTAGTATCCAACACCTGCGGTAACCCACTCGGAAAACGCAATATTTCTTCTGCCTATGAAAAGGACAACATATGACAAAACGGCTAACAAAATCAATATTTTTGCGTATTTTGGTATATAATTGTTTTCATTTTTGCGTTTTTTCACCGTTTCGCATTCCTTTCCCATATTTTTTGTATTTAAAATTTTCTGCAAACAATTCAGAAAAAATCTTTTTCTTTCTTCTTACGTTTTAAACCGTGCTGTTTTTTTCGTCGGCTACACGGTCAAAAACGCTTAAAGTATAACATATTGCACATATTATTGTCAATAATTTTGTTGTTTTTTTTGCCCACATAGTATTGACTTTTATTCGTTGGTTAATTATAATTATTTTAGCATTTAGATTAATTTTTTAGGAGTGGGGATCCCAAAAACACATTATGGATACGAAAAACATTTTAAACTACGAGCAGTTCGGCGCGATAGGCGACGGAAAGCATGACGATTTTGATGCTATTATCGCTTGCCACGAGGAAGCTAACCGAATCGGCGCTACGGTCAAAACAAACGATAATGCCACCTACTATATAAGCGGCGCTAATAAAAGCGCGATAATCAACACCGACGTTGATTTTGGAAAATCGAAATTTATTATTGATGACAGAAAGCTTGAAAAAATAACCTCATATGTCTTTATTATTGCCTCAAAGCATCCCGAATATGAAGTTAAAATTGACAAGCTTGAAAAGACTCAAACTCACCTTGATATTCCGCACGAGGGTGATTTATACGTTAGAATTTTCGATGAAAATAAAAATATTTTCATAAGAAAGGGTCTTAACGTTAATTCCGGAACTGCAAAAACCGACTGCTTTATTCTTCGTAATGACGGTAGCATTTATCCCTCTCTCGACTGGGATTACGAACAGGTTACTCGCGCAGTTGCAAGATCGTGCGACGATGCTCCGATAACCGTTAAGGGCGGAATTTTTACAACTATTGCAAACGAAGAGGAGTCGTTCTACAGATATCATCAAAGAGGATTTCTTATAAAGCGCGCTCACGTAACGGTAGAAGGATTCGAGCATTACGTTGAAAACGAAGGCACTCACGGTGCTCCGTATCACGGATTTATTCGCTCGGAAATGTCTTATGACGTTGTTGTAAGAGATTCAATCGTAACTCCGAGATTCACCTACTATACGGTAAGCCGCGGAGATCCAACCAAATTTGTGCCTATGGGCTCGTACGACTTAAGCTTCTGGTCTTCCATAGACGTAAGCTGTATAAACGTAAAGCAAACCATAGACGTTCGAAATGAAAAATATTGGGGCGTTTATACCTCTAATTTCTGCAAAAATCTTTACCTTGACAATTGCATTTTCTCAAGATTTGACGCTCATCAAGGCGTAACGAACGCTTATATAAAGAACTGCACTCTCGGACATCAGCATATCAGACTTATCGGTCACGGAGAATTCGTTATCGAGGATTCGAAGATGGTAAACAACCGCTTCTCCTTTATGGCTTTGAGAGAAGATTACGGCTCTCTTTGGGACGGAGATATTATCATAAGAAACTGCGAATGGTACGTAGAAAAGCCCCGGAAGAATTACTATATAATAAGCCAAGGAAACGAAGGTGACCACGACTACGGTTACACTTGCATTATGGCAAACAATATTATCGTTGACGGATTCACTCTCTATAACGGAAAGGATATGCCTAAAGAGAAAACGAACTTTGCGGTCTTGGATAATTGCGACGGAGCTTCTCCCTCGAATCCCTTCCCCTACGTTACACCTAAAACGCTTACAATCTCAAACATAAAAGCCGAAAACGGCGCGGAATGCGTGACTACGTTTGCTCCGGAGAATTTCAAGAATCTCAAGGTTACCGTTAAATAAGCTTTATGGATAAAAAACTCGATATACGTCCATTAATCACCGCGGCAAAAAATACGGTTGAAAAGCATAAGCTTTTCAGAGGCTCTTATTGCCGTTGGCTTTGGCAAGATGAAAAAGGAACGCGTGATCTCGGTGTTAATGAATACGGCTGTGCCGATGCTATGAACATTCTTTACACAATCAACGAGTTTGAATGCGACGATGAAACGAGAAGGGCGAGAATCAACGCTCTTCTTGCGCTTCAAAACAAGAAGAGCGGTTTATTCAGCGAGGCTACTCATCACACCATTCATACAACGGCTCACTGCCTCGGAGCGTTGCAGCTTTTTGACGCTCGTCCAAAATACGCGCTTAAGGGGCTTGAGCAATACGCGACGAAGGAGGGGCTTTATTCCCTGCTTGACGGTCTTGATTGGAACGATCCTTGGCCCGAGTCGCACAAGGGTGCGGGAATTTACGCTTCTTTTGTCAACGCGGGTGAGATAACCGAGGAATTTCAAAATAATTATTTTGAATGGTTATGGAATAACGCGAGCGAAGAAACGGGATTTTGGAAGCTCGGATATACCGAAAAGGCTCCGTTAACGTCGGAGCGTTATCCCAACGGAAGAAATTCGCCCGACGCGGTATTTTCTTATATGGGCGGAGCTTTTCACTATATATTCAATCTTGAATATGCAAGAATGCCAATCCGTTATCCCGAGAAGATAATCGATTCGTGTATAAATATGTACTACAACGGCGGACTTCCGAAAAAATTCGGTCAGCAGATAAATTTCATTGAGGCGGATCTCGTTTATTGCTTGACTCGCTCATCTCGAAGAACCGCTCACAGAAGAGATGAAGTTTTCGCTTTGCTCTCGGATTTTGCTGAAAAATACGTTGATTATCTGCTTTCGTTAGACCACGAAACACACGATGGCTTCAACGATTTACACATGCTTTTCGGTACGCTTTGCGCTCTTGCGGAGCTTCAGACTGCTCTTCCCGGAAAAATAATTACCGAAAAGCCGCTTCGCCTCGTGCTTGACAGACGTCCGTTTATATAACGTTCTCACAGTTATGACAAAACAATATATCAATAATCCTATCTCATATATTAAAACCGGCAGGGGAAATTATTTTCGGATAATCCCCTGCTCTATTTTTGCTGTTCTTATTTGCTTTTCATAAAAACTCCGTTTATTCATATAAGCGTGTTGACATTTTTGCATTTTGGTTGTAAAATAATGTTGGCTGATAGCTTGACGATTATTATAAACGTTATACAAGAATTAAATACTCTTTCAAGGAGCAAAAAAATATGTTGAAATTTATTTGTTACCCTAAATGCACAACCTGCCAAAAGGCAAGAAAGTGGCTCGATGAGAACAAAATCAATTATGAATTCAGAGATATTAAGCTCGACAATCCCACTCTTGACGAGCTTACCGAGTGGTACAAAAAAAGCGGTTTACCTCTTAAAAAGTTTTTTAACACAAGCGGTTTATTATATAAATCACTCGATTTAAAAAACAAGCTCCCCACTATGAGTGACGAAGAAATGTTAAAGCTTCTCGCAAGCGACGGCATGCTTGTAAAGCGCCCGTTGCTTATTGGCGAAGACTTTGTTTCTGTAGGATTTAAGGAATCCGAATGGAGTGAAATTTTAAACCGATAATTCGTCGTTTCTTCAGCGAAGCATTCGGTTTTCAGCGAAGGCGCAACAAATCAAAAGCTTGCGCGTTTTTATGCTTTAAATATATTAAAGCCGTTTTGAGTCTATTAAAACTCGGGATACAGTATTTTTTACAACAAGATTTTAATCACTCTTATGAAAAAGGAGAAACAATATGAAATTGACTTTTTTAGGCACGGGAGCTGCCGATTGGTATTTAGATGAGCATAAAAACATGAAAGGCTTCAGACGCAATTCGTCGGTTTTGGTGGACGACGTTCTTCTTATAGATCCGGGTCCTCACGTTCCCGATGCTATTGAAACGTTTAAAAAGGATAAAAATTCGATAAAGTATATAATTAATTCGCATAATCACAGAGATCATTTCAACGCAGATACTGTTGCATCACTCCATGGGGCGGAATTTATTCCTATGTCCGCAGGCGAAACAAAGTTTATCGGAAAATACACCGTTACAGCGCTTGCGGCAAACCATTCTACAGTTGAGAATCCCGTTCATTTCATTATAACAGACGGAGAAAAGAAATTCTTTTACGGT
The DNA here is from genome assembly GCA_045660185.1 of Eubacteriales bacterium. GTDB lineage: Bacteria > Bacillota > Clostridia > Oscillospirales > CAG-272 > UBA1740. Next base: position 22,279 of record JAZRDI010000026.1, read on the forward strand.
CTTGACGGCGCTTGGCTTATGTATCACGAGGTTAAGGCTATCAAAGACGGCGGTGTTGACCTCGCTATCATCGACGCTACGTCGGGAGAAAAGCCGGGAGATTTCAGAATTTTCGAGCATAACAACTTGAATATGGTAAGAGAAATAAAGGCTTCTCTTGATGAGCATGTAAAAAGATGGATTATTTGCCACATGGCAAGAATTTTGCACACCTCGCACGAGGAGCTTGCCGAGCGAATGAAAAAAGACGGTATAGAAGTAGCATACGACGGACTTGAAATAGAAATATAATCAAAACGGATAATTTGGAGAAATTAAAAATTATATAGCAGATGCTCGACTTATGTCATATGATGAAAGCTCTGACATGAGCAAGTCGGATATTGAAGAGAAAAAAGAAAAAAGCGGATGTTCTTTACCAAAAAAGGTATTGAGCATTCGCGTTTTTCTTTTCTCGGGCTATCTTAATGAGACAGCCCCTTGCGTTTTTATCATTTTAATTTTTACATTCACAAAGTGCTTTTTTTGCCGCATCCAGAAGATATTGAATGAAGATAGATACGGATTTTTTTGTATGTCGGTTTATCGGCAAATAAGCATAGGTGTTTCGCTTTACTCCTACGTTTTTCAAAACGACATTTTCGGAGAAGAGATTTCTCCAGGAAACCGAGGGAATGAAGGCTATTCCGAGACCCATTTCGATGTATTTTCTGACGTATGTGGGATCGTTGAGCTCGAATGCAACGTTTGGAATGAAGCCCGCTTTTTTGCATTCCGCATCCGTTTCGGTAGCAAGACCGACGATAAATCTTTCGTTTTTCAGATCGTAAACAGTGAGATTTTTCATCTTCGCGAGCGGATTGTCCTTGCGCATAGCGATAAGAAGATCCTCCTCTACGATAAGGATCTTTTCCTTTGCTTCTATAGGCATATCGTAGGAAATGAGAATATCTATATCATTCATAGGAGCCTCACCGAAGCACATTTTAAATCTTACGTTAGGATACTCCTTGATAAACTCCTCCATTGCCTCGGTCACAAGTCTTCGGTTGCTCCTACAACGCAGACAAATCTCGCCTGAAATAACGCTCGAATCATCATTGATCGTTATCCTGGCATCGTCAAGAAGAGCAAGCGCCTCGGACACCTTTTTGTAAAATATTTCTCCATGCTCATTTAAAAAGATCTTGTTTGAAAAATGATCGAAAAATTTACAGTTAAACTCGTTTTCGAGTCTTTTTATCGCGTTTGAAATATTAGAGGTGGGAACGTGGTATTTTCTTGCCGTCTCTGATAAATTCTGAGTTTTTGCCGCATCGCAAAAGTATTTTAATTGAAGCAGCTCCATATTGACCTCCAAAAAATGATTTTTGTCTATTATACACCAAGAAACCTTACTTGTCAAGATAAAGCTAGTGTATTATATTTGATTATTTACAATAACGTGAAAATGATTTATAATAGAATTGACCATATTATTAAAAATACGGAGTATTATTTAATATTTTAAATAAATATGGAGTTGAACCTATGATATTCAAAGAGAAAAAATTTATAAAAGCTCGTCCGGTATGGGAGCGCGAAATGCAAAAGGAGCTTAACCACTCCTTGAAATTCGTATCGAGCGTTAAGAAAAGTGAAAACGCGATACTTCGGATATCGGGATATACGGGCTATCAGGTTTTCGTAAACGGTGAATTTATCCACTTGGGTCCGGCAAGGGCGGGGCGGGGATATTATCGCACCGACGAGATAAATATAAGCGAGCATCTCAAAAATAAGCTGAACGAGATAGTCGTCATTTCCACCGGCTATTACTGTGATACGTTCGAGTGGTTGAAGGAGCCTTCATTCTTCTGTGCCGAGATCGTCTCGGAGGGCGAGGTAGTTGCCTACACGGGCGGCGATGGATGGCGCGCCTTTTCTCTTAGCGAGAGAATAAAGCGCGTTCAGCGATATTCATATCAGCGCGCCTTTGCCGAGGTATACGATATGAGCCGCGCGGACGATTGCCGCGAGGTCGAGCTTGAGCTCTGTGAAGATAAGAAGTTTATTGAAAGAGAGATAAGCTATCCGGAGCTTCCCCGTGAGTCTGTCGAGTTCTTGTACTGCTCGGGCTCCGTTGTTCACGTAGTGCCCGAGCGTCTTTATTCGGATCGCGCAGTTGCGAACGCCGGCACGACGGTGGACGGCTTCCCGGTCGATGAGGCGGAGGTAGTAAGCATACATAAGCTCCAACACCTTGAGCTTTGCGAGGAGGGTGACGCCGTTTCATTCCCTACACTTATGGAATCTGATACGTTTATCGGCGCCTCAATGAAATCGAATACGACGGGACTCATCGAGACCGAGATCCGCTGTATAGAGGACACCGAGCTTTACGTTGCCTTTGACGAGCTCCTCGTTGACGGAAAGCTTGATTATACGAGAAACCATACCTCAAACGTGATTCTTTATCGCCTCAAGGGTGGCTGTGACTACAAGCTTCTTACCGCAGAGCCGTACACCTTCAAATACGTGAGCGTGATAAACGTCGGCGGCAAAGCCGAGCTTCGCTACGTCGGAGTTGTAAGGACTGACTTTAACGCCTCGGAGATAGTGATGAGGCTTAAGCCCGAGAGACACGATGCGGTGATCGAGCGCATCTATTCAGCCGCGGTCGAAACCTTCAGACAGAATACCTTTGATATATATATGGATTGTCCTTCAAGAGAGCGCGCAGGCTGGCTTTGCGACAGCTTCTTCACTGCAAGAGTCGAGCGTCTTCTGAGCGGCAAAAGCACGGTTGAGAAATGCTTCCTTTCCAATTTCGCTATGGAAGAGAGCTACCGTGGATTGCCAAAGGGAATGCTTCCTATGTGCTATCCCGCAGAGTTCAGAAATCCCGAGTATATTCCAAACTGGGCAATGTGGTATTTCCTTGAGCTTCGCGAATATCTCGAGAGAACTGCCGACCGTGAGCTGATAGACGACCTTCGTCCGAAAATGCTTGCGCTTTGCGAGTATTTTGAAAAATATGAAAATTCAGACGGTCTTCTCGAAAGGCTTGATGGCTGGGTATTCGTTGAGTGGTCGATGTGCAATAAGCTCACCCAGGACGTAAACTACCCGTCGAACATGCTTTACTACCTGTTCCTAAGAACCTTATACGAGCTGTACGGCGACGAAAAATACAATGAAAAAGCGAAAAAGCTCAGAAAAACGATAAGAGAAAAGAGCCGTATGGGACTCTTCTTCTCGGACAACTCCGTCTTCACGGACGGAAAGCTTATCCTCTCGGGTGAGCGCACCGAAACCTGCCAATATTACGCATTCTTTACGGGAGTTGCAACTCCCGAGGAGGACGGCGATCTTTTCAAAACGCTCGTTGACGATTTCGGGCCCGATAGAGCCAAGAGCGGAAAATGGCGCGAAATACATCCCTCAAACGCCTTTATAGGCAATTATCTCCGTCTTGAGCTTCTTGCGAGATACGGTATATACGATAAGCTTGAGGAGAATATACGCGGATATTTCGATTATATGGCTACTCTTACAGGCACCCTTTGGGAGCATAAGGATATTACTGCAAGCTGCAACCATGGATTTGCATCTCACGTTCTGATCTGGCTTGATAAGCTTGGATATATGGAGCATAAATCGGTGAAGGGGGATGAATAAAATGGAAAAGAAGGTAAAATTTGCCGTTATCGGAGACTGTCACTATTCGGCAAAGGAGAATTATTCAACCCGCGACTGCCTTGGCGCAAAAACGAGGCTCACATCGATAATAGATCGTCTAAACGAAGAGGAGCTTGATTTCGTCTTCAGCCTCGGAGACCTTGGAGACGGTCACGATATAGATGAGGTGCCTGAAATTTTAGAAGTCTTTTCCGCGTCTAAGCACCCTGTTAAGTACGCTATAGGAAATCACGACCTTTGCCGCCGCGGAGAAACGGAGCACGCGGAGATCGTGAATATGCCTGCACCGACTTACGATTTTTCCGTAGGAGGCTTCCGCTTCATAGTGCTTAACGCATTCGAGATAAGCAGATACTCGAGAGACGAAAAGGAAAAAGAGGCTTATTGGAGCTTCAGAAAAAGCAATACCGAGCCCGTTCAAGAATGGCCCGGACTTTTCAGAGAGAGTACTTGGAGGATGCTTCGTAATACTCTTGATGATGCTGTGGCGAACGGTGAGGACGTCGTGATCCTATGTCACGTGCCCGTGCTTGGAGAATCCTGCCTCAGAGAGCCCGGCGAAACCGAGCCTCTCGCAAGACTCGTTGAATACGAAAAAATGCTTGATCTTTTAGATAAATACGATAACGTAAGAGCTTACGTAGCGGGTCACTATCACCCCGGCGGACTTGCCGTAAGACGCGGTGTAGTTCACAAAACCGTGCGTTCAATATGTGATTTTAAGGAAGAAACTTATTGTCTTATTTCTATCGATGAAGAAAAGTTAAGAATTTTCGGTAAGGGAATGGAAACCAATTTCACTTGTCAAAATCTCAAGTTTTAAGCTGAATTTAAAATAAATAAAAAAAGGAGAAAACTATGAAAAGCAAAACCAACAAGCTTTTATTGGCGTTGCTTAGCTTGGTATTGATTCTCTCCTGCTTGGCGATCGTTATAAGCGCCAACGCAACGGATAATGGAACTACCGAGACGAGCAAAAAAATCAACGTATGGCTTATCGCGGGTCAGTCCAACGCGGTAGGCTATGGAGAAACGGCAAATTACCCGAATGAATATTCCGACGCGGCTATTCTTGACGCGGGTATTGAAAACGTTCTCTACTATGGAAAGGGATATGGAAACGATATTACAAGCTTCCTTCCCGTTACCTTTGGACAAGGCAAAAGCGGCGGAAACTCCGGCGCTGAAATCGGAATTGCAACCGCGCTCAGCAAGAGCGGCGAAAAGCACGTAATCATCAAGTACGCAAACGGTGATACACAGCTTTCTGCCATGGGCGCCGCTGCTGATAACAACTTTGCAACTTGGACTCCCCCCTCGTACGTTGCGGCTAACCCCGGCATCGCATTCGACGGCGATAAGATAGGAGACCTTTACGCAGGATTTATTTCCACCGTTAAGGAAGCCGTTACCCAGCTTGTAGCGCAGGGATATACTCCCGAGGTTCAGGGCTTCTGGTGGATGCAGGGCGAAAGAGACGGAAACTACGGTTCAATGACCTCCGATCTTTACGCTACTCTTCTTAAAACTCTTATATCCGACGTAAGACGCGACGTTGGAATTATCACAGGCGAGGATCTTTCGGATATGCCCGCAGTTTACGGCAGAGTTTACCGTAACCCCGCTTATCCCCCCAACAGTGAAGCAGGCCTTGCGGCAGTTTTGGCAGCTCAGGATGCAGTAGCAGCCGATACAAGCATCAATAACGTTGCGATGCTTGATATGAGAAGCGAGCTCGTTGATCCCGAGACGGGAAAGGCGAAGGAGCTCGTTCAGCAGGACGGCTGGCATTACGATACTCTTACTCAGCAGATGATGGGTGAGGCGTTCGTGAAGAAGGCGTATAATCTTAAGAGCTCTAAGCTTTCCGCTGTAGTTAAAACTCCTATTTCGCTTGCTACCAACGAGCAGGCTCTCTACAGCGCGAAGGTGAATTACGTAACCGGCTCCAAGATCACCGTTATGCTCGGAACGAACGAGCTCTTCTCGCTTTCGAACGACGTGCTTAAGATCCTCAACGCTACCATAGAGGGCGTTCCCGAGAGCGGTGAATACACCGTATACGTATGCGTTAACCCCTCTCAGAATATGACCATGGTAGAGGTAACTCTTCCCGATGGCGGTATTATTCGCAGAGGTATGTATAACAAGAATTCCGGTAGTGCTATCGTTCTTTCTGCTACCAATGAAAAGAGAATACTTGGAAACGCAACTCTCTCTTACGAGAATCTTACTCTTAACGAGTATGAGGTTGTAACCTCAGCTCCCGAGTCCGAAGGCTTTGGAAAGGACGTATATAACCTCGTTACCTCCTTCACCGACGCGGCAACCACAAGACACTTCGCATGGACCGCAAGAGCCGAATTCATAGGCGCTCGCACTATGGCTATCAAGTATAGAGTCAAGGGTACAGCAGAGTGGACAGTAGTTGATGCGTATAAGCTCACCGAGCCCACCCCCTATGAGCCCGAAGATTACTTCAAGGCAGACGTTTCCGGCCTTGTTGCAAATACCGAATACGAGTATAAGATCGGTGTTAAGGATAGCACCGACGAAGTAAACGAGTGGAGCAAGGCTTATACCTTCACTACCGCAACCGGAAACGAAAAAGAATTCACCTTCATCGCAGTAGGCGATACTCAGGGCGAAACCTGGGACGGTACCGGCGAGGGCTCTACCGAAAAGGGACAGCGCTTCATGTACACACTTAGCAGTATTACCGAGGCTATCGAGACGGCAGGCACCCCTGCGTTCCTTCTTCACACCGGTGACGTTGTTGAGAACGGCCTTAACGAAGAGCAGTGGAATCTCTATTTCAAGGCTCTTGGTGAAGTAGGCGCAACCCTTCCTCACTTTGCAGCACCCGGTAACCATGATGACGAGCTTCACACTAACGATCAGAACTTCTACTTCGGTATGCACTTCAATCACCCCGATAACGGTGGAAACGATGAGCTTGACCCTACCGTTGTAAATGCTATTAACGCTCTTGTAGACGGAACCGATAAGGATGCTAAATGGGTGCAAAACCTTATCAAGTATATGGATGAAACCTTCTATTCGTTCAATTACGGAGATGCGCATTTCGTAGTATACAATTCCGGCGCATATAGCGCACAGGACGACCTTATGATGAAGGCTCAAAGAGCTTGGCTTAAGGCAGACCTTGAAGCAAACAAGGATGCAAAGTGGACGATAGTTCTTTCGCATCAGGCTACCTATCACCGCTATACTACCGGTGGATACTCGAGAGATACTCTTGCTGATATTCTTGACGAGTTTGACGTTGACCTTGTAATTCAGGGACACTCGCATCTCGTAACGAGAAGCTATCCCATAAACAATGGCGAGATCGCAAAAAAGGATAACCTCGACGTTATAACCAAGGGCGATGGAACCGTTTATATGCTCGTCGGAGCAAGCGCGTATAACCACGACAAATTCGATGCCTTGGTAAACACCGAGGAAACCGCAGTTGTCGTAACTCAGGAAAAGACTCAGTCCTCTTACGCAGTATTCAACGTTACCGAGAACTCTATCACGGTAACCGTTAAGCAGCTTGACGGACTCGTTCTTGACACCTTTACTATTGTAGACAAAGAAGAGGTTGACGAGACCGATGATGAAGAGGTTATCTCCTCTTATGACGATGATTTCCATTACTTCACCTATGCAGACCTTAACGCTCTCGGACTTTGGGAAACCGAAAACTCCGCATATTTGACCGGCGCAAAGTCTCCCTCCTTCTCCTCTCTTAGAGTTAAGCTTGCCGATCGCCAGAGCGTTCAGTTCAACTGGATTAAGTACATAGGCGGAATTGAAAACTACGATCCTAATCTTGCTTACGTATTTGAAATTGACGCGCATATAACGGACTTGGGCGACGGTGAAGGAACCGCTCAAAAGAGAGCACTCTACGTTGCATTCGGCGGAAACTACAACCAGGTTGGTTTGGCAGTAGGAACGTCTCAAAACGCAGCGAACAACACCCAGGTCGGTGACGGTCCCAAGCATCAGTACGCTTACACCGGAAATGATACCTTCCGTATCAGAATTGCATTGTATGGCAACAGCACGTACTGCAGCATCGTTGACTCTAAAGGAAATACACTTAGCGGTACGAGAACGCAGAGCTACTATACAGACGTTGCTACGGATACGACCCTTCAGACCATGGTATACAGATGCGAGGATGGATTGGTTTATCTTGACAACTTCTCCTTCAAGGTTTGCCGTGACGTTGAAATAGACGGCTACGGAACTCTTCCCGCAAGCTTCTCCGACTCGGAGCTTTATCCGATAGTTCTCTTCCAGGACGGCAAATTCCAGGGCGCATTTGCTAAAAATCAGTTCAAAGAAGCATTGACTGCTGCAAGAGCTCTCGTTCCCTCTCATACCGGAGTTCAGGATCCCAATAAACCCGCTGCAAAGATTCTTCTTCGCGCAGATGCGGTTTCTGTAGCGCGCGATGACAATTTAGGTCAGGCGGTTGGCGAGATTGATATCAACCTTAACGGATTCACCTTGACCCAGACCCATGACGGCGCTCTCTTCTGGCTCAGAACGAAGACCTACAGTGATAACCCCCAGACTCTTACGTTCAAGGTAAGAAACGGAAGCATTAACTTAAATTCTTATATCTTTGCAATAGGAACTCAAAACAATTCGGGCAGCACTCATACGTCCGGTCAATTCAAGAACGGCGAAATTCTTTTTGAAAACGTTAACATAAACGTTAACAGAGGCTTAAAGCTCGGAGATTCCTTGATTTCGACCTCTAACGGTTCTATAGGCGTTACCACAGATACCGACGTAGCTTATACAATCAAGTTCAACGATTGCGTATTCGATTTAAGCAGAGTATCCGGAAATTCTCTCGTATTCAATTTGAATTCTAACGTTACGATTAAGCCCGCAGTTGAATTCAGCATAAACGGCGGTGAGCTTAAGCTCTCAAGATACGCAACTAACACTAAGCTCTACGCTATTAACGATTTATCAACCATATCGTTCGGTAAGGGAAACAACGGCGAGTATATGACTATCACCGTTCCTTCCGACGTAACAACAACGTCCGTTTTGAAGAACAACGCTCTTTACCTTGATGCTGCTATCAACAATAGCGGTGTTTCGAACGGACAAAAGGCTCAATTCGTTCAGAGCGGATCCACAACCTACACTACAACCTATAGCTTGCAGGACGGAACCGAAAAGCCGGTTTACGTTGAGGGCTACGGAACTATCCCCGCTGATAAAGCAGATGCAGACGCTTATCCCATCGTTATCTTCCAGAACGGAGAGTTTAAGGCTGCGTTCGCTAAAAACGAGTTCAGCGCTGCTCTTGAATATCCCAGAACGAATTTAGGTCTCAAGAACGACGCTGATCCCGCGCCCGTAAAGATTCTTCTTCGCGGAGATGCGACAGTTACTACCGAAGATCAAAACCTCGGTCAGACCGCAGGCGTATTGGATATTAATCTTAACGGCTTCACTCTTACTCAAACTCATACCGGCTACTTGTTCTATACGAGAACAAAGACCGTAAACAATTTCGCGCAGAAATTCACCTTGAACGTTTATAACGGAAATATAGTTCTCGGCGGTAAGTTCTTTGCGGTAGGAACTCAGAACGGCGGTACTACCACCGGTCCTCTTAAGGATGCGGAATTAAACTTCACCAATCTTAACATAAGCCTTAGCGGTCCTATGGGAACAAACGACTGGTTCGTTGTTTCAAGTTCCGGCACAGTATCCGGTACTAACGATACCGCGGCTCAATTTGACGTTAGCATTAACGATTGCGTTATTGACTTGTCTAAATTGGTTAAGGCAAACCAGATATTCCAGTTGAACGCTGCTAACACCAATATTGATTTCGAAATCAACGGTGGTGAAATCATTGCGGGCAAGGGTGACGGAAGCGGTACGCATCCTTGGAGAACCGCGCTTTATTCTGTAGGTGAGAACGCTTCGGTGACATTTGGTAAGGGTAGCGACGGCAATTATCTCACGCTTACCGCTCATACCGATATAAACACCTACATCGCTAAAAACACACCTACTATTCTTGACAGAACCGACTTCTATACCGATACCGGAGTTAAAGCTAAGTACGTTAACCCTGTAACTATAGGCGATTTTGTAAGCTATACCTTACAAACTGACGTATATATAGAAGGCTACGGCACAATTCCCGCAGATAAAGCAAATGCAAATCTTTATCCTATAGTATTATTCCACGGCGAAGATTTTATTGGAGCATATACCGAGACTCAATTTACCGAAGCAATGACGGCAGCGCGCGAAAAGGTTTATGCTGATGGCTCTCGCGTAGGAAAAATTCTTCTTCGCGGCAACGTTACCGCTACGAAGAACGACCAGAATATTGGCGCAATTGTCGGTACTATCGACGTAAACCTTAACGGATTTACCGTTACGCAGACAGATTCCACTCAGCTCTTCTTCACAAGAACGAAGACCTATAGCGCAACCGCTCAGAGCTATACTCTTAACGTATACGGCGGTGAGATAGTAGTTCGCGGTACGTTACTTGCGCTCGGAACTCAGTCGAATGCAGTTTATGACCAGTACAAGAGCGCAAATCTTAACTTCACAAACGTTAAGATAACCGCAGCTTACGGTATTGATCGCGATAATTTCCTTGTAACGTTCACCAACGGCAGCCAGCCTATGACTATGCCCGTATACTATAATATAGTGTTTAACGATTGCGTATTTGACGTAAACGGACTTACGAACACTACCAACGTGCTTGGCTTCAACGATACGTTAGAGGTAACTCCCGTTGCGGCAACGGTTACCGTTAACGGCGGTGAAATCATTCTTGGCAGCACTACGGCTAATTCTGCTATTTACAAGACCAATGCGCTCAGTAACGTAACCTTCGGTAAGGGCAGCGACGGCAATTATCTCAAGATAACCGTTCCTACCAAGATAACCTCTTCCGCAGTAAACACAAAGGTTACTCTTGACACAGGCATTGAATGCGGATTTACAAAGGATTCCGTCAACGGAGAAAACACAACCTACAAGCTTTACCCCACTGCAATGGTTGGTTATACCATCAAGACCAGCGTAACCCTTTACTCTAACTTCATATACAACATCTACATTCCCAAGGAAAACGTAGATAGCTTCACCGTTAACGGTATGACGAACGTTGAATATGAAGAGGTTGAACTTGACGGCGTAATCTACTACCACGTAGCAGTAAATCTTGCTGCAGGCGAAGCTCTTGCAGACATCAAGCTTACCGTTAAGATTATCACAGGAAACACAACTGTAGATGCAAACTGGACTCTTGACGTATTCAAGTACACCAAGGCAGTTCTTGCAGACGATTACAACGATGCAACCAAGACTCTTATGAAGGATATGCTTGTTTACGCTTCTGCTGCTCATACTTACTTCGAGAACACTGCGACTGTTGGCGATAAGCTCGCAGAAATCGCGACTCTCCTTAATGGCTACAGTGCAGCTCTTCCCACAGGCGAAGCAAAGAAGCCCGTAAGCAATACATACTTCACAAACATAGCAGTAAACGTTGGCGAAGTTCCTTCCTTCAGATTCTACCTTGCAAGCGGTTATACAGCTGATGACTTCACCTTCAATGTTGGTAATAGAAACGCAGTTGCAATCGTTGGAACTGATGGAAAAGGTGACTATCTCGAAATCACAATGTACGCGTATATGATGCTCGACGACGTTACATACACCGTTAAGGGCACAGGCGTTAGCGGAACTTATAACCTCTATTCCTACTACGAGTTCGCAACCGATCCCGACAACGCAAATTCGACTCCCGAGCTCGTTGCGGTCGTTGAGGCACTTATGAAATATTCCGTATCCGCAAAGGCTTACAGAAATTCCGTAATCAGCAAGTAATAAAGGAGGCAAGAAAAATGAAAAAGTATACGAACCCCGAAATCGAGGTCGTAGAGATCAACGCCTCTGACGTGCTTACTACCTCCCCTGGCACCGAAACTCCTTGGTATGAGGAAACGGACGGAAGCTGGGAGATCAGCGTAAATTAATAAGGATATATTCCTTGAGACGCTCGTTTTGGGCGTTACAGAAGCAAAATTAAATGAAGTGAGCTTTGCGGCATTTGCCGCAAAGCTCCAAACGAAGCCGGAGGGCTGTAAAACTATTCGGTCCTCCCGCATATATAAATTTCTTGATCAATGCAAAAATTTCAGATAGAAATATTATGGAGAAAAATATGGAAAACGAACTCTACCGCATAATACTTAATAAAGAGCATCATAAATATCGCAGACGCGTGGATTGGGATCTCGCTGAGGAATATTCTGCGCTCGGACTTTCCCCCGAGGAGCGTATGAGTGACAGATTTTCTCGAATGTGTCGCGAGGAACGTGCGGTCATTCTCCCGGGAGAAAAAATAACATTTCTCAGAACGGTAGCAAATATTCCCGATATTTTTACCGATAGAGAATGGTCGGACATAAAGGCAAAGCATTATATCCACGAACTTGGATATCACTCAAACCTTGCTCCCGATTATTACAGCACGATAGCGTCGGGACTTCTTGCAAAAAGAGAGTGTGCGGATGAGTATGGTAAAAGAGCAATAGATAACGTTATTGCCCTTGCCGATAAATATTTAGAAGAAGCAAAGAGAGTCGGCAGAGACGATCTTTCAGAGATTTTCACGAGAATACCTCGCTACGGAGCGAGAACCTTCAGAGAAGCGTTGCAGTTCTTCAGAGTATTGCATTACGCGCTCTGGCTTGAAGGAAATTATCACGTAACCGTCGGCAGATTTGATAAGCACATGTATTCCTATCTCAAAAATGATTTAGAGCATGGAATAATTACGGAAGAGGAGGCTTTCGATCTGGTTTGTGATTTCTTCCTGTCCTTTAACAAGGATTCCGACCTCTATCCCGGTGTTCAGCAGGGTGATAACGGTCAGAGTATGATGCTCGGTGGTGTTGACGAGAACGGAAACGAGATATTCAATCTTCTCTCCGCGTTATCTCTTCGTGCATCTGCAAAAAACAAAATGATAGATCCGAAAATAAATCTTCGTGTTAGCAAAAACACGGATATAGAAATATATAAGCAGGCGACCGAGCTTACGAGATGTGGACTCGGCTTCCCGCAGTATTCCAACGACGACGTCGTTATCCCCGCCCTTGAAGCGCTCGGCTACGAGCATAAGGATGCATCCGACTATACCGTTGCAGCTTGCTGGGAGTTTATAATCCCCTCGGTTGGCGCCGATATAGCGAATATATCCGCGCTCTCCTATCCAAAGGCGGTCGATATCGCCCTTCATAACGCGCTAGCTGACGCCGAGACCTACGATGAGTTCTTCGGTGCGGTAAAGGCGGAAATAAACAAGGAATCGGAAAAAATATGCGCCTCTATAAATAACGTGTGGTTCATACCCTCACCTCTTATGAGCACGCTTATGCATACCGATATCGAGGGCAAGGGCAAGTATAACAATTTCGGCATACACGGAACGGGCATAGCTACCGCCGCGGATTCTCTTGCCGCAATCAAGAAATACGTATTTGAGGAAAAAAGCGTAGATAAGGAAAGCCTTGTAAGAGCTGTTGACACGGATTTTGAGAACGCCCCCGAGCTTCTTAATCTTTTGCGTTACAATTCCCCCAAGCTTGGAAACAACGACGATTTCGTTGATAATATCGCAATCGAGCTTCTCGATGCCTTTTCGGAGTCTCTTTCGGGCAAGGTTAACTGCCTCGGCGGTGTATACCGCGCAGGAACCGGAAGTGCTATGTATTATCTCTGGCACGCAAATGAGATAGGAGCCTCTGCCGACGGCAGACGTTGCGGTGAGCCCTTCGGCACTAATTTCTCGGTCAGCCTCTTTGCAAGAATAAACGGACCTATATCGGTCATTGCTTCAATGAGCAAGCCGCATTTTGACCGCGCAATAAACGGAGGACCTCTTACGCTTGAGTTCCATAGCAGTGTCTTTGACGACCTTGACGGTATTGATAAGATAGCCACGCTCGTTAAACGCTACGTAGAGCTTGGCGGACATCAGCTTCAGCTTAATACCGTCAACAAAGAGATCCTTCTTGATGCGCAGAAAAATCCCGAGCAGTATAGAAATCTCATAGTAAGAATTTGGGGCTGGAGCGCGTATTTCGTTGAGCTCTCGCCCGAGTATCAGAATCACGTTATAGCAAGACAGGCGTACTCGGTATGATGGGAACCATCTTTGATATAAAGGAAATGGCACTCCACGACGGGCCGGGGATACGAACCACCGTGTTTCTCAAGGGCTGTCCGCTTAGATGTAAGTGGTGCCATAATCCCGAGGGCTTGCACCGTGCAAGCGAGCTTATGTTTAAATACTCGCTTTGTAAAGGCTGTAACAATTGCAAAAAAGAGTGCGCCCACCCTGAGTGCAAGCCGTATAAAAGATGCGTGCGCGCCTGCCCGTCGGGACTTTTACAGATAGTCGGTGAAGATATAGAAGCATCAGAGCTTGCCGCAAGGATCGAGCGCGGTGCTGCGGTGCTGGGTGATTCGTTTGGCGGAGTTACCTTCTCCGGCGGAGAACCGCTTATGCAGTGGGAATTTCTTCTCGAGTCGGCAGATTTATTGAGCAAATTTCATATTGCCGTAGAAACCTCGGGCTATGCCGAGAAATCTGTATTCAAAAAAGTTATAGAAAAAGTAGATTTTGTAATAATGGATATAAAGCTTGCAGACCCGGAAGAGCATAAGCTTTATACGGGTGTGGATAATTCCGTTATCCTTGAAAACCTGAAGGAACTTCAAGCAAGCGGTAAGGCGCACGTAATACGAACGCCTCTTATTCCCGGCATTACGGATACGGAAGACAATCTATCAAAGATAGAGAGTCTTGTCGGAAATAGCAAGTGGGAGCGTTTGCCCTATAATAAAATGGCAGGCGCGAAATACGGTATGCTTGGTTTGAAATACGAACTTGACTAAACGGAGGAGCTATGCCTAATTTAAAGTTTAATTCAATAAAAGAAATAGAAGAGTTTGCAAAAAAGCGCAAAGAAGAAATACGTTCATCAAAGGATAATTTGAAGATAAACGGCACCGTGTATTACGTTAGCGCTGACGGAGATGACGCAAATGACGGAAAATCCCCCAATTGCGCTTGGAAAACGATTAATAAGGTATCATCGGCAGAGCTTTTGGCAGGTGACGGCGTTCTTTTCAAAAGAGGCGATCTTTTCAGAGGAATGGTTATTGCAAAAGCGGGCGTTACTTACGGCGCATACGGCGAAGGCGAAAAGCCGAAAATATACGGCGGTCCTCGTGACCTAGCTGACCCAAGCCTTTGGATACCCTACGATGCCGAGCACGGAATCTGGGTTTATAAAGACAAGTTAACCGACTGCGGAACGCTTGTTTTCAATGACGGAGAGGCTCATTCGAGAAAGCTTATTCCGTCATACAGACACGGAAAATTCGTTTGCAGAGATAATGAAGATAAGGAATTTGACTTAAAATCCGAAATGACTTGCGATCTTGATATTTTCTGCAATTACTGCGATAGACTTACCACGACCCCCTCAAAAGGCGAAGACTTCCCCGTTCCGATTATGGACGATAGATGCCTCGGAGAGCTTTATCTCAGATGCGACAAGGGAAATCCCGGAGAGGTGTTTGACTCAATAGAGGCAGTGACGTGGCTTCCCGCGTTCTACGTTCGCAGAAACGATAACGTAAGAATAGATAATATCACTATAAAGTACGCTAAATTCGGTGTCAGCGCAGGCGGTCCCTGTGTCAAAGGACTTAAGGTAACCAACTGTGAGATTGGTTGGGTAGGTGGAAATATTCAGAACTACTTAGGACTTGATCCGAACTACGTTCCCGGTAAGCGCGGCAGCGTAACGAGATACGGCAACGGTGTTGAGATCTACGGCGGCTGTGATGATTACGAGGTTTCAAATTGCTATATCTATCAGTCGTACGATGCAGGCATCACCCACCAGATAAGCACCGGTGGTAATAAATACGAGCTCAAAAACATCCTCTATAGCAACAATCTTATCGAGGATTGCGTGTATTCGATAGAGTATTTTCTTGAGAAGGAAAACGGAGATACCGAAAGCCTTATTGAGAACTGTAAAATAACGGAAAACGTTATGATCGATTCCGGCTACGGCTGGGGTCAGCAACGCCATAACGTAAACACCCCTGCTCATATCAAGGGCTGGAGCTATGAAAATACCGCCCGTGACTTTGAGATCGCGGACAACGTGTTCCTCCGTGCCGCTTACCGTATGATACATATCGTAGCAAAAGAAGAAACGAGTCTCCCCAAAATGCACGGAAATACCTACGCGCAGAAGGTGGGCAATATGCTCGGCCAGTTTGGTGCAAACCACACCGCTGAGCCCCCGATCCTCCCCTTTGACGAGAATGTAAAGGAAACGGTTTCAAATATCCTCGGTGAGACGGAGAACAGCGTAATCGAAATATGATTCTATCCGGCATCAATATAGCTTAAGCAAAGCGAGAATGTATCGAGTTACTTAAAAAGCAAGCGTGTCGACGAAAACACGGAGAATTTTTTTCAGAATTCTCCGTGTTTTTGTTTCATTTTCCAAATGCAGAAAAATAATCCTTAATTTTTATCCTTGTAACTATAATTTAGCTTAAGCGGAACAACCATCATATCAATAAATCCCGCGTAGCAAACAAGATTTGGTATGCGTAGCATACATCAAACTCCGGAATCTGACGAGAAAGGAAAAAGACGTTTGTTCGCAATGCGACAAACGTCCCTTTATGGTCGGAATGACAGGATTTGAACCTGCGACATCTTGCTCCCAAACAACTCTACATAGGTTTTTTGACTACTTTTGTGTGCCTTTTAATGCTTTTGAGTCCAAAAATGATGCTTTCGAGTGCTCCCCGTCACACTGTTTCCAAGTAGTCCAAAGTTGTAGATGGTCAAAACTGTGGTCAACCACAAATTGCCCACAAATCATCGTCGCGGAAAAGCTCTGCAGTCACTCATTTAAAAAATCGTATAACACAATTTTATATCAAAAATCCACGGAAATGTCAATGATACATATCCGTGGATTTTTTACCGTCTAGCAGCTATTCACACATCAAAAATTGAATCGCAGAAGGCAAAGAAAACGCTACACACGCAAAGCAAGTAAAGGCGCTAATACCACGTGAGATATAATGTTCCATTATTCTATAACGTGTTTTTTCACTCTAAGGCGGAAAGTTTCGGATATTTATTACAACAAAATATCATCTAATACCTTCGCAGGATGATTATTTTGCTTTCTGTAGGATTTCGGTGACATTCCAACAAGCTCGTTAAAATATCTGTAAAATGTTCTTTCACTACCAAATCCACAATCCATCGCTATTTCCAGCATAGTTTTATCGGTGTCGATAAGTAGTGTTTTTGCATCGTCCATTCTTAGCGTTGCAAGCAGGGTTGTAAAACTTAAAGTTGATGCTTTGTTTATAAATCGTGATAGATATTTTTCGTTATACCCGATAGCGTTAGCAACGTCACCAAGAGTTATAGATTCGAGTTTGTGCTCGTCAATGTAGAATATAATTTTGTTTAAAAGTTGTTGGTCAGAATTCTTTTTTGTCAGCGCAACTTGACTTAGATAATCGTCGAGCATTGAGTAAATAAAGCCTTTAATCTTGTATAAGGTTGGGCGCTCCTTTTTGTGAAGCTTATTAAGAAACGGCATCGTATCTTCAAGTTTGGGTGAGAATACTGCCTTCTCTCCTATTACGTTCTCATTTGCTTTAAAAAAGCTTTTAGCTAAAAATGAAGAGAAGCTGATTCTGAAATATTCTGTATTGATTTGTCGCGAATATCCGTGCGGCTGAAATGGGAACAGAAGAGCGGCTTCGCCCGGATGTATAATTTCTAATGATTTATCCGCTTTTTGTATAGAAATTTCCCCCGATGTAACTATAAGAAATTCCGCGTTGGGATGTATGTGTATCGCCATCTCAAATGCGTTTGCATTCTTAAGATTCTTGCTATGTTCCTTATAAGCGAAAATTGCATTACCATCGTGTAATGTGCGCAAAAACCTTATGTCGTCTTTAGGCATATTTGCCATATCCAAAATCATCTCCTTACAAAAAGTAACTATCTGACGTAAATTGTAGCACATATTGACACATATTGTCAAGATTAATATGATAAAATAAAATTGGATTATGTTATTTAAACATTCAAAGGAGGTAAGCAAATATGAAAGAAAGGACAAGGATTTTAGGAAAATCCATTTTATTCATTATGGCGTTATCAATGGTATTTGGTCTAACAGCCACGGCAATTTTTGGCGCTTCCGCAAACGCGACAGTGTCAAGTGAGAATTCTGTATCTGCATTTGATGACGGATACGAGCTTAATGCAAACTGGATTTGGGCTGATGCGGAGGTTAAGCCCGGACAGTGGGTGTCTATGCGTAAAACTTTTATGCTCGAAGAGGTTCCAAGCGAGCTGTTTGCACGTATCAGTGCAGATACTAAATATTGGCTCTGGATAAACGGTGAGCAGGTTGTATTTGAGGGGCAGCTTAAAATGGGCAATGGAAAATACACCTGGTATTATGATAAAGTGGATATTTCCGATTATCTTGTAAAAGGAGAGAATGCGATTGCCGTTCAAGTATTTTATTCGGGAAAAGCAAGTGGAAGCACCATAAACACACGAGTTCCGTCTTTCCTTTTCGATGCCAAAGGCGATGGCGCCAGTATATTCAGTGATAACACATGGAAAGCGGTACTTGATCCCGCTTATGAAGAACCTATCAGCCTAAACAACAATCGTAACGGAGAGGTTAATATAAAATACAATGCCTCGAAAGAAATGATAGACGAAAGCGGCAACAGATGGACTGATAAAAATTACGATGATAGCACGTGGAAGAGTGCGGTAATTCAAGACGAAAAAATAAAAACCAATGTAATATACAATGACGAAAATAAGCTTATTCAGAACGTAGATCCAAGAAGACAACTCGTTCTGCGTGCGATTCCTCAGCTCAAACTTGATGAAATCAACGTATTTACAGGTGATGGCGCCAATGGAACTGAGAAGTGGACTAAAACAAGCGATGGGTACAACTTCGCACCTCTTTCACTCCCGAGCGCATATACGCTTGAAGCAGTTGTAGTTGTAGAGGAACCTATTCAGTACGCAGGCGCCGGAAGCGTTGGTGCTACTATTGGATTTTGCGTATGTGTTTCAGATGCGAACAATTTATATATGCCGCAGATAAGCTTTCGCCAGGCATCGCAGTTTGACGGTGTGCGTTTTAAGCCGCATACGAGAGTAAACGGCACATGGAAATCAACAACAACCGACCTTACGAACACAGAGTTTGGTAAAACGCTGTATTCCAAGGGAACATATGATTACAGATACAATACAAAACATACCGTAAAAATAGAAGTTACAGAAACTGCAATTAAAACTTACCTTAACGGTACTCTTGTTGGAACCGTGAATGATACTCAGCTTGCAAGAAAAGGCAGTACTATAGGCTTGAGACAGGATGTAAACGAGCTCCTCAATATATATTCTCTCAAGGTGACCGACGCGAATGGCACAGAACTTTATAATGCCGGAATAAATTCGCTCAACGAGGGCGATACCGTTTCGAGATTTTCAATTTTAACTCAAGAGAACTCTACCTATACGAGTCCCTATAATACAGTAGCAAAGGATATAAACGGAGAGTCTTATGTGTCTGTACGCAATTGCCGTAGTGCAGTAAATAGCGGTGAGTTTGCATCGACATATAAAATTGTCAATCCCACAAACATCCAAGGTACACCATATATTAAGGTAAGGAGTGTTTCCGGAGGAGAAACGATCAGCATAGTTACAGATGCCTGGAAAAAAGGAAACGCCTCTTCTATAGCACATCAGTACATAACTAAGCCGGGGGAACAAAGCTGGGAAGCTCTCGGCTGGATGAACGGTTATGTTATAACATTTACAATGCCGGAAAGTGTTGAAGTTATAGAGCTTGGCTTCCGCAAATCGGGTTATGATACCGAGGCAACGGGATACGTTGAAACGGATAATGAAATAATTAATCAGCTATATAAA
The DNA here is from genome assembly GCA_045660185.1 of Eubacteriales bacterium. Classification (GTDB taxonomy): domain Bacteria; phylum Bacillota; class Clostridia; order Oscillospirales; family CAG-272; genus UBA1740. The sequence goes on from JAZRDI010000026.1 coordinate 42,086, forward strand.
GAAGCTTATGACACGCTTTACGTTTGTATGCGTGACAGTTATATGGATTGTCCTGACCGTGAAAGAACTCAGTGGCTTGGTGATGCTGTAATTAATATGCAGCAGGCGGCATATTCGATGGATGATAAGGCTGCGCTTCTTTATGCAAAAACATTGACTCAGGCTTTAGGTTATGTTCAGTCTAACGGTGCAATTCCTTCAAAAATTGCGCTTGGAAGACCGGATCTCGAATTGCCTATGCAGTCGCTTGCGGGTGTTCATTCATTCTGGCAGTATTATATGTATTACGGTGATGAAGAGCTTGTGCTTGGAGCATATCCTGTGCTTATCAATTATCTTATGCTTTGGGATATATCGGAGAGCGGAGTTATAACACACCGAGACGGAAATTGGAATTGGTATGACTGGGGAAGTCATCCGGATACCGTAATTATCGAAAATTGCTGGTACTACGAAGCACTAAAGGCAGTTCTCAATATAGCAAATCTCGAAGGATCGGGCGCTACCGAAAGCGATATCGCATTCCTTGAAGAAAGAATGACTCTCATAGAGAAAAATTTTGATACACTTTATTGGGATGCATCTAAGAATGCTTATTACAATCTTACTGATAACGGTTTGGTTGATGATAGAGCAAACGCTATGGCAATCTATACAGGACTTGCTGATTTGTCTAGATATGACGGTATTTTAGAGGTTCTTAAAACAACCTATAATTCCGGACCGTATATGGAAAAATACGTGCTTGAAGCAATGTATATGATGGGTGCAGATGATGAAGCACTTGCCAGAACGCTCGACCGATTTGCTCCTTTCACGGAAGATGGATATCCTACACTTCCGGAAATATGGCTTGATCAAACTCTTTATAACGGAGATGAAACTAAAAATCACGCTTGGACAGGTTCTCCTCTTTCGCTATTATATATGTATAATGCGGGTATTACAGCAACCAGTCCAGGATTTAATACAATCCAAATAAGACCTCAGCTCGGCACACTTAATAGCATAAATGCAAAGGTTGAGAGAGCGGTAGGAATTATACTTGTCAGCGTTGAAAAGAGTGACGTGGGATACGCAATGAGCGTTACGATTCCCGACGGCGCCAACGGAGGCGTTGTTTACGTTCCTCGTATTGATGGCATGGATACAATGCTCAAACTTGGCGGTAAAGTTGTATATGCTAATGGAAAAGCCATGAGTTCAAATATGCCCACAGGCGTTTCTTATGCCTGTGAGGATAAGGACTTTATAGGATTTAACGTTAGTTCGGGTAGCTATAGCTTTACCTCGGAAGAAAATACTGTACCCGAAAGCAATACTTATAATGTAACTCTTAGCGTAATAGGAAACGGAAGCATTAAGGTAAACGGTTTTGAGGTGAATACACAGACTCATACTATATCTGTTGCAAATGGCGATAACATTACCGTTACAGCTACTCCTGATAATGGATATCGTTTGGTTGCCATAAACGGAAGCTATGCCGAGTTTGTTGTCAGCGACAAGGAAACCGAGAAAAGCTATACGGTTAAATCTGATATGAACCTCACTTACGTATTTGAGAAAATTCCCGTAGAAAATAAGCTTCTCACAATTACTCCCCAGAACGCAGAAATGGCAACTTATGCCGTCGGCGTTTACGTAAACGGTACTCTCGTATCGCTTCCTTACAGCGGATCATTCCCAAGTGGTTCAAGGATAAATATCACCGTTGTGCCTGCAGGCAAAAACAACTATGACGTAAAGTTAAATGGCACGGCTACGGAAGAAATGCTTGTAAATCTTACTGATAACACAGACGTTTCTCTTTCTATCACTCAGAAATCTTCAGTAAGCAAGAAAACTATTTCGAGTGTTACCGCAAGTGATACGACCAGCAACACCAATTGGAAGGCGGAATACCTCAAGGATGGTATAATAATTTCAAAAACTCAATTGGGTTATACTACAGGTTGGAAGAGTAGTGCCGACGTCAGCGCTAAGCCATTCGTGCTTACTTTCGATCTCGGAAGCATACAAACCATAAACCAGGTTTCAATGTTCCCGCGATTTGACAGCTGGACAGCTGATTCGACGTTAAGCTGTAACTATCCTGTTGATTTTACGATTTCTGTAAGTGAAAACGGAACTGACTATACTACCGTAGTAACAGTTAAGGATGGAGAAAATCCAAGATTCAAGCAGCAGTGCTATGGATTTGAGGAAACAAACGCAAGATACGTTAAGCTTACCGTTACTAAGCTTGGTATTCCGGCGTATAATGATGGTTCGAACAACGATCATTACAGACTTCAGATTTCGGAATTTGAGGTTTATTATAACGGCACTATTAAAAATGAAGAAACAAAATACGGAACTATTCCTTTTGATTACGTAGATTCGAAAAAGTATCCCATAGTAGTTTTTGGAGCGGATAAAACGTTTATTGGTGCTTTTGATTCGTGGAAAAACGCGCTTGACAGCGTAGGATTTATTGAAAAGACTGCAAATAGCGGAAAAGGCGTTGATAGTGTTATTCTTTTCAGAAATGATTATATTCACAGCGTAGGTACGGGCAATCTTCACAGC
>JAZRDI010000027.1:0-44321 GCA_045660185.1 Eubacteriales bacterium
TATTTAGGAATAGAGAGAAGCTTTGCTTGAAGAGCCTCGTATCCTTCGAAGTTAGCTTCAAGGGCTTTAAGTAATTCTTCTGCAGTGCAGAATTTCTTATCATAAACCGCAACCTTTATTGCAGTGAGTGCGTCTGCCGCATTGGGAACTCCAACGAGCGCAGAGCCGTAATCGTGGTATCTTGCTCCGCCTCCGTGCATATTTCTTCCTCTTGTAAGACAGTCATCAACCATCGAGGAAATAAGATATGAGGGACGCTTTTTCTCAACGTGCGCGCTGAGCTTATCCTGGTAGTCAAGGTTTCTTGTCAACCACTTATCAGCGTAGTGAATAAAGTGCGCGTAGAAATCTTCGAAATTATCGAAATCTGTGATGGATTTAATATTTACGTAATTGAGCTGTTTTTTGTTAATCAAACAGTAACCGCCCGTCATACAAAGCTCGAGCATTTTCGCGATATTCTGATAACCTGTGAATAGGAAGTCGCTCGTTCTGCCCTGGATACCAAGCTCCATACAACCGCCGCAATAATAATCGGCAGCATCTGTTTCGGTAACGCCGTTTTTGATAAGAGCGTTCATTGCAGCCTCGTCGCAGATGATTTGCGCGCGGTTCTTACCGTTAACAACGTAGTCTGCAAGAAGATCAACGTATTCTTTGGGAGGATCGTTAGGAACTCTGCCGTAAAGAAGGGGATGAATAATATCATACTTCATATAAGCGCGAATCATAGCGTAGGTGAGAGGGTTAACCGCGGAAGTTCCGTTAGGATGGCAACCGCCGAGAACAACGCTCTCGCCCCAAGTATCACGGCGATAAAGACGCTCGTCTATACGAACGAATAACTCTTCGCAAAGCTCTTCCGCCTCTTCCATAGTGATAATACCTTTTTTAAGGTCTGCTTCAAGGTAGGGCCAGAGATAATAATCAAGACGTCCGGGGCTGTTTCCGCCGTAGGGATTTTCCTTCATTACTATTATAAACTGCATGAAGAAGCACTGCAAAGCCTCTCTAAAGCTTCTTGCGGGGTATCTCGGAACTCTTTTGCAGATTTCAGCTTCTTCGGTCTTACCCATTTCGATAAGCTTCTCAACGTGCTTGTCATTCCAAGCTTCAAGAGCCTCGATGGTTATGAGAACGCCTTTGTAGAAATGTTCAGCTTCTTCGTCACCCTTATAACGTTCAAGTCCAACGTTGCATCTTTCGCGAAGCCCTTCGGTACCTCTGCGGAGCAAGGAGTTCCAGTCCCAAGCGATATGTCCCGGCGCGCCCCAGGTTGCAAGCTGGTTGCGGCAAAGCTCGTCGTATTCGGGATCGTTCTTTTCCGCTTCAGCGCGAGGCTGCTTGTTAAAGTCAAAATCGGAATCCATCTCTTCGGGAGGGATTTCATTGAAGTAGTAAACTCTTCCGATAATTTTATCGTACGATTCGATATATATTTCCTGGTTTACGATTGCGTAAGCCATAGCGCGAGCCTGCTTCTCCCAGGTGGGAAGATCATTATAGATATGAAGTGCAGCGTAGTGCATATCTTTGTTAAATGTGTTTCTCGGGGGAGCGAACGCCACCTTTCTTGAACGTTCGAAAAGCATTTGCATTCTTTCGGATAATGCCATAGCTATGTACCTCTTTATTTTGAAATATTATTGGGTTTATTTTTTAACATTATTTACTTTGCTACTTGATTGTATCACTTATATATGCTATAATCAATGTATATTTGTACATTTCTAATTGTAAATTAGCACGGAGGAGCATTATGAGTATCGATATTTCCAAAGAAAGCAAGCCGTACCGCCATTATACGACAGAAGAATGCTTTATTCCGCCAACAAAGCTGATCCGCGGATTTACTCAAAAGAATTTCAAAGCTAATATTCACTTGCAAGAGTTTTATGAGATCAATATAATCACTCGTGGCAGCGCAAATCATTATATCGGTCAGCGAACTATAAAAGTAAGTGTAGGAGATACTTTCATAATCCCGCCAAAAGTTCTTCACGGTTATGACGGAAACGAGAGTGTTGACGTTTATCATATATTGATAAATCCGAAGTTTCTTGAAAAAAACTTCTCCGAGCTTCGCCGCTTGTCTGCTTTTGCGGAGCTTTTTAAAATTAATCCGTTGATGCGCGAAAGAACCTCGGCAAATCTTCATTTTAGACTAACCGAGGAAGAGATATCTATGCTCACGCCCACGTTAGATTCGCTTTTTCTTCATTCGAAGCGTTCTGAACCTGTTGATATGATTATTGCGAACGCAGAAGCACTAATAATAATTGCCGAGCTATGCTCGATATATGATGGCCGTGCTGAAACTCATAACTCGAGTGATACCGAGGATTCTGCGTTTTTGGCAAGTATGTCTAAAATATACGAAGCCTACGCAGAAAAATTGACGGTTGTAGAGCTTGCGCGCATAGCAAGAATGTCAAAAAATGCGTACATAGAGAAATTCAAATCTATAACAGGTCAAACCCCGGCAAAGTTTTTAAGAAGGCATAGAGTGGACGTAGCAAAGCAGATGCTTAAGGAAACAACTCTAACCGAGTATGAAATTGCGCTCGAGGTAGGCTTTACCGATACCTCGCATCTTGTAAAAGTATTTTTAAACGAAATCGGATCGCCCCCATCGACTTTTAGAGATAACAGTCATAAAACTTAAAGGCAAATGAATAAAATAACGAAATAGAAACCGCAGCAAAATTAAATTACAATAAAACAGAATAAAAAGCAACCACATGTAAAAGGCGCATCGTTAGGAAAATCCTTCGCGATGCGTCTTTCGTTATTGCTTTTAATCTTTTATCTCTCTATTGTTGGAAAAGAGAATTTTAAGAGCAAAATAGGTATTTTGTTTTTTGCCGAATAAGTAGGATAAAAGTATCAATCTCTCGCCTTGATAATTTTAACAGGCTTTATCGCTTTGATTTTAACAAGCGGAACAATTAAAGCGATTAATGAGAGCGCAAAGATTATAATACAGTTTGCAATTGCGAGAGAAGGAGTAAATTTAAGGAAATCGAGATCCAAAACCATATCTACAGGCGATATGCGGCGCAATGATTTATATAGTACGGTGTTCGCTATACCGATAAAGTAATAATATCCGATATTAGACATAATCGACGTTAAGAATGCGATAAGGAATATTTGCAATCCGAAAATAGCGCTTATAGTTCCGTTTTTAGCGCCCAAAGCCTTAAGAATGCCTATATCGTGCATCTTGTCCTTTATCATTTTTGAAGCAAAGCTGAAAATGATAAGAACAGTTCCGGCGCAAAGTATCATTGCCACGAGTTTAAACATTGGAATGAACACCTCAACGGCATTCGTCATAGAGCGAATTCCCGAAACAATGTATCCTTGTATACTATAATCCAACTCGTAAGCGATATCGATAACCTTTTCGAGTCCATCGGTACCAAAAAGATATAACGAGTTAACGTACGTGTCCGCTTGACCTATAATCTCTTGATATTTTTGAGACGTCTCGGGATTGAATATTATAATGTCGGAATATCCGGTGAGAGCCGCTATGGTTATTTCTATAGTGTATAGCGGTTTTTCGTAGTTAGTATCGTATAATTTATATGACGATAATGTAACCGTGTGCGGCACGAATTCGTGAACGTTTGTTGAATCGTAATTAGTTCCAAAAATAGAGTTATAGACCGAGCGTGACATACAAACCTCGCCTTCCTTGAGGCTTGCGCTGTTATGAAGTGAAATAAATGATATAATTTCGGGGGATTCCGGAATGTATTCATGCGTGTTGTCAAAAACAAGATTTCCCGTGGAAAAGAAATTACGCGTTGTGTGCGCGGCTTTTTCAAAATCGGGATTTAGCGAATATGAGAATCCAAGACTATCGTAAACTTCAGTAATGAAATCTGCGCTGTTTTCGTCGTCATAAAAGTCGCGTATGTAATTAAATTCTCCGTTGAACATTTTGTCAACAATATCCTTGTGGCGCGTTTTATAACCTGTGTCAATGATTGCACTGACAAACACGCCGTCATAACGCCATCCCAAAGGATGGTAAAGTCCTAAAATCGTGTTATAATCGGTGTATAAATAGTTACTGTTTGAGTAAAGAATACAATCCGCAATATAGTCGGTTATAATAACTCCGTTACCTGTCGGATCGTCCGTTTTTGCAAGATATTCTATACCGCCAAACTTTTCATCTAAGAATTCCTCATCAACAACAATAGTTCCAAACGTTTCTGCCATAAAGAAATGATGAAGATAAGGCGAATATTCAAATCCTAACGTATTGCCCGCTGAATAGACGGGAACTGTAACGTTGTATATAGGATACGTTTTTCCTTCGTAACCTAAATCCTTTATTTTTTGGATATCTTCTTTGTCAACCTCTATGTGCAAGTTATTTTCAAAGGCGTCCTTTTGTTCGTCGGGTAGGTTTTTGTTTAGGTAAATGGAATCCATATTAGCTTTATTCATCTCATCTCTTATCATGGTGCTTCCGCTAAATGTTATCATAGTTTCCGCAAGAGAAACAATAACCATGATAGCTGAAATCATAAAGCTGGATAAAAATATGGATAAATACTTGTTTCTTAAGAATTTAAACGAAAGTCTTCTTTTGTGACGTGACGATAATTTTTTGTTGAATATGTAAATATCCTTACCATTACCGATTGGTTCTTTGGTTTTCAAAAACTTATCGTTGATTTTAACTATATCCTTTTGTGGATTTTCGTTGATAATATTTATAGCCTCATCACTGAGCGGTGTTTTTTCGGGATAAAGAAGGTTTGAATTGCTTAATGTCAATTCGCTTGGAAATTTAGGATTTTTCTCTCTATCCGAAATTATCTCGCCTTTGGATAGCTCGATTGTTCTATCCGCATAATCGTTAGCATCGTTTACGCTGTGAGAAACGATGAGAATAAGGCAATCGCGCGAAAGCTCCTTAAGAATATTAATAACTGCCTTTGAGGTGAGAAAATCAAGATTTCCCGTTGGCTCATCTGCAAGAATAACATGAGGGCGTTTAACGAGCGCTCTTGCGATTGCAACTCGTTGTTGCTCACCTCCCGAAAGCTCGTGCGGATATCTCGTTTCATAACCTGCAAGACCAACACGCTCCAAGGCATCGGTTATTTTTTTGCGTTCTCCAACATCATTTTTAAGGTGTATAGATATCGCAATATTTTCATATACCGTCAAATCGTTTATAAGATGATAATCCTGAAAAATGAATCCGACGTGGTCATTTCTGTAGTTACAGAAATCATTTTCGGAAAACTTTGTTATATCGTTCCCATCAACGATTATATTACCGGAGGTAATACTGTCAAGCCCACCGATTAAATTCAGTAGAGTAGATTTACCGCTGCCGCTTTTACCAAGCACGAACACCATTCCCGAATCGGGAAGAGTAAGATTTATGTCCTTTAAAGCGTGACACTTAGCGCGCATTTTCGAACGGTAAACTTTGTTTAATCCTTGTATTTTAATCATATTGTAACTCCAAATGAATTGTTTGTAAAAGCTTATTATGGAAAATCTGCCTAAAAATAAAGCCCAAAAACAAATGATAGTTGTCTCATTCTTTTGTCTTTATAATTTTAACAGGCTTTATAGCCTTAACCTTAATAAGAGGAAGCAGTAATGCTATAAACGAGAGCGCGAAAATCAAAGCACAATCAACAATGGCAATTGCGGGCTTGTAATACAGAAAATCGAGATCAAGCACAACGTTATAAGGAGCAAGGCGTTTTAACGAGTTGAATAGCAACGTATTTGCAAATCCTACGAACACGTAATATCCAACGTTTAACATAAACGATGTTAAGAACGCCATGAAAATTATTTGCAAACCAAATATGGCGCTGACCGTGTTGTTTTTTGCACCCAAAGCTTTTAGAATTCCTATCTCGTGCATTTTATCGGTTATCATTTTTGAGGAGAAGCTGAGAATAATGAGAACTGCGCCTGCACAGAGAACTATAGCTATCAATTCAAAAACGGGAATAAAGATTTCAACGGCCTTTGACATGGTACGAATTCCGCTTACTGTATAACCTTGAGCGTTGTAATCCGTTTTGTACATCAAATCGATTGCCAAATCCATTCCATCATTACCGTCGAGATAAAGTCCGTAAGCATAGGTATCAGCACTGCCGATAATCTTACGCAGGTCATTAGAGTTTTTTAAGTTGAATAGGATAACATCAGACCATTCGTGAAGTCCCGCAATCGTGACGTTCACGTTAAAAATGGGATTTTGATTTTCGAGGTCATAAATTCTATAGTAAGTGAGATTAACCTGGTGAGGTATGAATGTATCGATGTTTGATGCATCGTAACGAGTATTGAAAATTTGATTGTATTTCTCGATGGACATAGACATTTCGTTAGCGCCAAGGTGTTCGGTTTTGCTCGAGTCGATGAAGGAAATGAATTCGGCACTCGGGGAAATGAACGTAAACGTATCATTAAATACCATTCTTGAAGCAGAGAAATAGGAACGCGTTTCATAGGCTATTTCCGCAAAGTTTGGAGCGAGCGAGTAGGAAAAACCAAGATTATCGTAAATATCACCCATTATGGATAAAAATTCGGGATCGTTGTAGATAGCTTTAAGCGATGTAATTTCCCCCGCCGATGCTCTGTTAAGAATATTTCTGTGCTTTGACTTGTAATTAGTATCGATGATAGCGTTAATATATACGTTATCGTAGTTCCAACCGAGAGGAATGTATTCTCCCACTATACTATTGTAAGTTTTTCCAACAAAAGATTCGGAGATAGCAAGAATAGAATCGGCAATATAGTCTGTAATTATTATTCCGTATTCTTTGGTTTCTTCGGCGGTTGCAAGGTAATTGATGGCACCGAATTTCTCTATTAAAAATTCTTCGTCAACCGCCATAGTTCCAAGCGATTCTTTGATAAAAATATCGCTGAATATACCGACGTTAAATCCAAACGAATTTCCGTATGTCACTGCCGGAACGGTAACGTTATATACGGGATATATCTTTCCGTTGTAACCGACATCCTTTATTTTGGTAATATCATTCGGAGAAATCTGCAATCTGTAGTCAGAATCAAGATATTTATCAACGACTCCGGGAGATTCCTTGCTGAAATATAGGGAATCAATGCCGGCTATATTCATTTCTCTTGAAATCGTATCGTTGTTATCAAATGATATGATAGTTTGTGCGAAGGCTAAAATTACCATAAGCGAAGCCATCATGAAGCTTGATACTACAATACTCAATGATTTATGCTTAAGAAATTTAAACGATAGCTTTCTTTTGTTTGAAAATTTGAATTTGTTTTTGGATATTTTTATTTTTAGTCCTTTATCGTTTTCGTTTTCAACTTCAACGAATTTATCGGTTCTTTTAACAATCTTTTTATGATGATTCTTATTGATGAGTCTAATCTCTTCGTCTGTCAAGAAATAGCTCTCGGGATAGACAATCTCATCGTCGGATAGCGCAAGCTTCGTCGGGAACCGGTGGTTTTTTACCCTGTTTGAAATTATTTCTCCGTAAGAAAGCTCGATGATTCTGTCCGCGTATTTATACGTATCGTTAACGTTGTGGGAAACTACAAGAATGAGGCAATCTCGAGAAAGCTCTTTCAAGATATCAAGAACGTCCTTTGCGGTAGCAAAATCGAGATTTCCGGTAGGCTCATCTGCAAGAATAACGTGAGGATTTTTTACAAGAGCCCTCGCTATAGCAACTCTTTGCTGCTCACCGCCCGAAAGTTCTTGAGGGTATCTTGCTTCATAACCCGCAAGACCAACTCGCACTAATGCCTCCGAAACTCTTTCACGTTCTCCAAATTCGTTTTTGAGCTGTAATGAGAGCGCAATGTTATCATAAACCGTAAGGTCTTCTATCAAATGATAATCTTGGAAAATAAAACCGATATGATCGTTTCTGTAGTTACAGAAATCAGTTTCCGAGAATTTTGATAAATCGTTTCCGTTGATTATTACGTTCCCAGACGTAATACTGTCAAGGCCGCCTATTAAATTCAAGAACGTTGATTTACCGCTTCCACTCTTGCCAAGCACGAATACTAGCCCGGTATCGGGAAGCGTGAGATTAATGTTTTTTAAAGCGTGGCACTTTTTGCGTTTCTTTGAATGGTAAACTTTGTTTAGATTTTTAATTTCAATCATACTGTTACTCCGAGAACCGTTATTTTGAAAACCGAATTGTATGCAAAAGCGATAATCGAAACAAGACCGATTATCGCTTTCAGTATCTGTTATTAGACTTATGTATCAGATCACTTTGTTGTGTAGTAATCGGTTAATACTAAAGTGTAATTTTCGCCTTGAGTAAGGTTTGAAACAGAGAATTCCTTATTTGCAAAGGAATCGCCTACCGCGAGATAAGGTGTAGTATAAGTACCGGAATAAACAACGTGACCATCTGAGTCGTAAAGCTTATAAACGAGAGTACAGGTGGAGCTTACGCTTTCGGATGTTTCATCTGAAATCTTTTCGCCCGATACGTAAACAGTGAGCTTAACCGCATCGTTGTTTGAAGTGTCGTATTTATAATCAATTGCGGTAACTTTAAATGAGGTTACTTTTTCTTTATTAATGTAATTCGTAATGAGAATAGAATTTTCGCTAACGTCGGGAAGGGTTACCGTTACGAAAGATTCGAATCCGCAATCCTCGCAAACATTATCTACATAAATGTGACCGAGTGCATCTCCGTCAATTTCGTTACAGATTGAGCAGGTTTTGGGCTCTGTGCAGGTTGCCTTTTTCCAATCGTGAACAACGGTGTAATCCTTTGTATAGGTATGCTCGCAACCCGTACAAGAATATTTTACTGTTTTTATACCGCCGCAAATGGCATTGACTGTAACCGTACCGTCATCATAAGTATGCGTGTGCTCTTCGGAACCGCAAGCGCACATTGATACGAGCGTGAAAAATGCTATAAGCGTTAAAATTATTTTCTTCATTATTACCTCCAAAAACGGATTTTTAAATTATCACCCTATAAGTCTATCATAAATGTTTGCTTTTGTAAATACTTTTATTAAAAATAAATAATAAAATAGGTGTTATATTGTTGATAATTTTATTCCAAATGTAAAAAAGAGATATAAAGTTTATGTAAATATAAAAAACAACTTGATTTGTTATAAAAAGGGTGGTATAATTTGAATCGTAAGAAATTTTCGGCAGGTGCGTATGGAAATTAAAAAGAAATGTATCCCCTGTAATAAAAAGGGTGAACCGATAGCTGATGCAAAGGAACGCGAATATATATTTTTCAACGTGGAGTTTAACGCTTTCAGAGATGTAAGCGAAAATACAGAAAATGCACTCAGAGATTGCGAGCAAATAGAAAAATGCGAGTGCGTTCTCGTGTTACCCGAAACTTATAGTGATAAAGGTGAACCAACGCAATTGATCCTTTCTTGTCACGGCGCGGGCAGTAACGTTAAGGAAGAACATAATATGATAGGTGGTCTTGATTACGTTTCACGCTGCACAGACGCTGGATATGCCGCGCTCGATGTTTCGGGCTCTATGCCTCACGGCTTAACCATGGGGTGTCCCGAGCATTTATTCGCTCTCTATAAAGCGTATAAATATGCTGTAAACCATTATAACCTTACCTCATCGGTGCTTCTTTCGGGAGCTTCAATGGGAGGGCAGACGGCACTTAATTTCGCTTCGATGTTTCCGTCAATATCTTTAGCGGTCGGAATATTCTTTCCGCGTCTTAATATCGACGGTGTTGAGGTTGACGGACATTACTGTATAGGAACGTGGGATAAAACTCAAAAAAATCCGGGAGCTTTATTAAGTACCCACGATCGTGTTGCAAAAGTATTTAGATTTCCGAGTGACGAATGGTGCGGCAAGAATACTATCGGCTCAAATTCGTACAAGTTGCGCTCTTACGTTGGTGCTGACGGAAAAAGAGTGGTTATACCGCCGTGTCCGATAAAAATTTGGCAGGGAACTGCCGACGTTGTTACAGATCCCATAATGGCGATAGAGTTTATAAATTCTATCCATAGATCGGGCTCGTATGCAGAAATTCATTTGCTCGACGGAGTTGGTCATAGCATTACTTCGGTAATGAAAGAGGAGCAGCTCTATTGGTTTAACAGATTTAAATAAGACAATAAACTTTTGAGGTGACTAAATTGAAAAAAATACTCGAATTCTTTAAAAGTCGCGTTTTTAAAAGCGTGGTTGAGATTGAAAATGACGGTTATATTGGCGTTCCTGTGAACGTTGCCGTTTTATACGATGAAAAAACGTTCGGCAGTGTAAAACCGGGCGCAGGCGGTACACCGATAATTTTATACGTTTTAAACACCGCAGTTGAAAGAATAGGTATGGCAAGCGACACAGAAATCATTTCTTCGATGCTCTACCGCGGTTATGCCGTGATATTGCTCGACTATAAAAACAATCCACGTGCAATTTCGCCCGCGCTTGATTATTCGGTACAAGCGTTAAGACAGAGAATTATTGACGAAAAGGAAGGTGACGAGCTTTCCTTCTTTGGAGAGGAAAAATATCTTGAAACCTTCGTTGTTCCCGCCGGCTATGATGTTGATCTTTCAAAGCCGTATTGGGCGTTCGATAGGCACGGAGCTGACGGAATACTTGAAAAAATAACTGAGATTTGGAATAACGATTTCAAGGGTACGAACGCGGAAAGGCTCGTGAAGTGGACGGATGAAAAAGGCAATAAAAAGAAAACCGTAACCGCAACCGACGGAAGCGAGCCATTCTGGTGCAATTCAAAAGGTGAGGAAGATAAAAACGGAGAATATGTAAAGCTAAAATACACGTATGCCGAAAGTATAACCGATTGCGTTAAGCCGAACGGTGATCCTATCGACCTCAACCTCTATATGCATTTTATATACCCCGTAAAACCAAATGAAAGAGTCCCCGTTATGTGCTTGTCTTCGTCAACGGAGCATCTCGCTAACGGCTCGGCGTCTAAAGACAGACCCCATTTGAACGGATTTTTGTTCAGAGGATATGCGGGTGTGATGTTTGATTACGGATACACCCCCATGGCGAGAGTTGACCACTACGGATATTTTGACGGCTATCCTAAAGCGGGATACGTTACAGGAGATAACGCGACGTATTCGATGAGCTTCTATAATGATAAGCGAATTTTCTCTGCGGCAATTAGATACATTCGTTATCTTGCGCTCAGTGATGAGAAGTTCGCATTCGACATTGACGCTATTGGTGTGTACGGAAATTCCAAGGGCTCTTGGATGACCTTCCTTGGCGAAGAGAATCCCGAAAAGTTGACGTCAAAACGTATTCTTGCGGGGCATCATGATGAAACAAGATTTGAAGTGGGTAATACCGAAACCGTTGGATTGATTAGAGGCGGTGAAGAACAGCCGTGGATGGAAAACGGAGAAATCGCTATAAAAAGTAGGGCAGATTTGATATATTCTTCGACAGGAGGATTGGATGAATCTATTACAGAAGGTCACTGTCCAATGTTTATATCGTCAAACAGACGAGATTCGAGCTGTTACAGCACCTCGAATACTATGTATGCCGCATGCCGTAATCATAACGTTCCGGTAATGAACGTTGACGTTAATCTTCCACATACGATCGTGTATAGTGACGATCTTGTGTTCGGTGTTGATGCGTATAAAACGTTTTTCGATTTTTGTGGATATTTTCTTAAACATGACGCGGTTAAGGTTGTAGGGATAAAGGCTAACTGCGAAACTCTTCCGTATTCCGTATCTGTAAGATTTTCAGGTTCCGTAGAAAAGGAAGAGATAGAAAAAATTACCGTTAATTCCGGACACGGTGAGAGGGTTAACGGAGAATGGCGCGGATACGCCGGCGGAATTGATTGGATATTCATTCCGAATGAGCTTAAGTATTATACCGAATATACAGTTACTGTTCCCGCTACACTTTCGGGCAATAACGGGAAGAGTATCGGTGAGAATATTGAATTCAAATTTATCTCTCCAAAAACTACTCGCGTGCCTTTAGCTTCATCTGTAAACGGTGACCGTGTTAACTTTAATCTTCCAAAAGCAAAGCTTGGAAGAAAATACATTGAGTTTAAAGTTTCAAATGACGGAGTAGGAAAGGTATCTCTTCTTTCCGATAAAGGGGAAAAGCTCACTTTTGCAAACGTGTGCGGAAAAGGGACTTACAGAATAAACGTAACCGATTTTGCGCTTGATAACGCTTGCCTAAAGATAAGTTCCGAGGATAAAACTCTTGTAGCTTATGAGAGCGATTTTAAAAACTCAATGAGCGGATTTAGTTCGGGTGGAAAGAGTAAATGCAGAATTTCTTTCGCTCCCGACGGAACGGAAGCGATTGAGATGTCGGGATTTGAAACCATAACGGAGCATCCGAGCGAGGAATTCTACAGCTATCCCAACGTTGCATTAATTCTTGATAAGATTGCAGGCGATAAGCCTATGACTTCATCGGACATGGGAAGAAAATTCAGCGTTAGCTTTAAGCTCTATGATACAGCTTCAAGATACGTTAAAGTTGCTATGAGCCATGCAACCTCAATGGAAAAAAGTATAATCGACTATCGAAGATTCGTTTATAACGTTGTAACAAAAGCAGGCGAATGGGTGGACGTCAATTTTGATTTTGACGTATATGAATTTATGTATTCGGAATTTGAAGATGTTCAAAAAACGATGACGCTTTCGTGTTATGGCTTTGGCGTAGAGGATAAGCCGTTATACCTGGCAGACGTTAAATCCGAAGAGAAGCTTTCGCCCATTGAAATTTCAGACGTATGCTTTATAACAGAAGAAGAACCTAAAGACGTTTTTCCCGAAGGGAAGTGCGATATAATTTGTAAAAAATCGCCTTGGCAGAAATAAATTATATTAGCTCGAATTTCAACCGAAATATTTACCATCGAAATTGAAAGCCGGAATATTTAATTTTGTTGGTAAATTTGCGATTTGATAACAAATTTTAAGAAGACAACGCGATTTGTGTTGAAGTGAATAAAGAAGCAAAATAAAACGAGACGAAAATGCATTAACGTTTGCAAATCCGTCTCGTTTTTAATATATTATTCGATAATGTTAGTTGTTATAAAATCAACGCCTAAAGCGATAAGCTCATCTGCCTCGCTTGTATTGTCAACAGTCCAAACATTTACAGTAGCTCCGAT
Organism: Eubacteriales bacterium; assembly: GCA_045660185.1. GTDB lineage: Bacteria > Bacillota > Clostridia > Oscillospirales > CAG-272 > UBA1740. Next base: position 13,194 of record JAZRDI010000027.1, read on the forward strand.
AGCGTGGCATTTATCAACCAGATCTTTCGTTACAGCTTTAGAATATACGTCAAGGTCGAAGCGATACTCTTTAAGCATCTCGAAAAGATTTTCGGGAACTTCTCGGCCTATAAGAAACTGAACCTTTTGATTTGAATTCTTTTCTCTTATAGCATGAAGATTGTCAATAGCAAATGATATATATACGGTATTGTCATTGTAGCCGAGGCTATCAACGATGTCATAAATTTTATAAACATCATTCTCTTTCATTTTGTTCTTGAGCTCAAGAACGGCAATTTTGCCGTATTTTTTGCAGATGCTTATATATTCCTCGAGGCTCGGCATATATAAATCTTGACGGACTGTAACACCGTCGTTGTCATATAGTCTTAATTTGCGTAAATCCTCGAAGTTGGCTTCTTCAACGTTAATATCAACACCGCTGACGCGCTTTGCATTGTCATCGTGAGTTGCAATAACGTATCCGTCTTTTGTTATGTGAACGTCTGTTTCGATTCCGTAGTAGGAGCGATTTGCCGAAGCAATATAAGCAGCAATCGTGTTTTCGGGTTCAAGACCCTTTGCGCCCATATGGGCAACCATAAGGGTTTTACCGTAGTATGATAGCTTTTTTGTCTGTATCATAATGCTTTAAACACCGGAGTATGCGGAGAATCCGCCGTCGATAGGAAGAACTGTACCGGTGATAAATCCGGAAGCCTCTTCGCAAAGAAGGAAGAGAAGTCCGCCAAGAAGCTCGTCACTCTCGCCAAATCTATTCATAGGTGTGCCGCGAAGAATCTTTTCGGTTCTTGCGGTGGGCTTTCCGTCATCTGTGAAGAGAAGCGCTCTGTTCTGATTTGTAACGAAGAATCCGGGAGCAATAGCGTTAGCGCGGATACCTGCGTTTGCAAAGTGAACCGCAAGCCACTGCGTGAAGTTGGAGACAGCGGATTTAGCTGCGCTGTATGCGGGAATCTTTGTCAATGGACGGTATGCGTTCATAGAGGAAATGTTAATGATATTTCCACCCTTACCGCGCTTTGCCATATCAAGCGCAAATACCTGCGTTGTGATAAAAGCAGCAGTTACGTTAAGGTCAAATACGAACTTGATTCCGTCAGGACTGAGGTCAAAGAAGTCCTGAACGTCGGGATTGTCAAGCGTGGCAGGATCAAAATACTCGTTTGCAGTAGTAGCTCTGCCGTTGTTTCCGCCTGCGCCGTTAATGAGGATATCACAAACGCCAAACTCCTTGTCAACTATAGCCTTTGCTTCTTCGATGCTTGCTTTTTCAAGGCAGTTGGTCTTAACTGCAATTGCCTTACCGCCGTTATCTCTGATTTCCTTTGCAACGGCTTCTGCAGCGTCAAGATTGATGTCGAGAAGCGCCACGCTTGCTCCGCACTGTGCAATAGCTCTTGCAAAATCAGAGCAGAGAATACCGCCGGCTCCGGTAACAACCGCAACCTTGCCTGTTAAATCAACGTTAAATGGTAATTTCATTTTTTTCGTCCTTTTATATAATAGTTTCTTCGTTATTTGATTTGTATGATGCAAGAAGAACTCTCAATGCGTACTGCGCGCTTTCGAGAGTTACGGGCATTTCTTTGCCGTTTTTCAAAGCATCGTAATAATTTTCAATCAAATACATATGTCCGTTTCCATAGCATTCCTTGCCAATGAAATCCGAAACGAGCGATGGGTCTTCAATCTTTTCGCCATCGACGTATACGGCAGAATACTGAAGCTGAATTCTGCGCTTTTTCTCTGTTATGAGATAGAGTATAGTAGCATCTCTGCCTTCAAAAGACGTGGTGGTATAGAAGTTTGCCTTTTTGCCGTTTTCGAACGTAATAATACCCTCGGCAGAATCTTCAACCTCTATTATGTCCTTAAGATGATGGTTTGCAATCGTTGCGATCACGGATTTCGGAGTACCGAGGTAATAGCAGAGCAAATCAAGCGTGTGTATAGCTTGGTTTATCATAACTCCGCCGCCTTCGGTTGCCCATTTTCCGCGCCAACCGCTATTCGTATAATACTTTTCATCTCTGTACCAAAATACGCTTCCGAAAGCAGATTTAACACCACCGTCTTCATTTGCGATGCGTTCTGCAAGAATCGTAGAAGGATTGAATCTGTTCTGGAAGCAAACGCAAACTTTTGCACCGCTTTTTGATTCAGCCTCTTGGATTTTTACGATTTCATCGTTGCTTATGCACATTGGTTTTTCAAGGAAAACGTTAACGTTTTTTTCAAGAGCCTTAATGGTCATAGGCGCATGAAGATAGTGAGGTGTCGCTATATGAACCGAATCAAGCTTTTCTTTTGATAACATTTCGTCAAAATCTGTGTAAATGCTGCAATCAAGCCCGTATTCGTTTTTTCTCTTTTCCGCTTTTTCCGAATCAAGATCGCAAAGAGCGACTACCTTGACGTAGGGAAGAGCCTTTAATGCGCGAAGATGGTTAGGAGCGATAGTTCCGCATCCAACTAATGCCACCTTATATATTATATCCATAGATGAGTACCTTTTATGCTACCCCTAAAAAGAGGTAGCATATTCTTTTTTATAGTTAATTAGCCCTGAATTTCGGTCTTCTCGTGAACCTCGTGAGGCTTTGAGATAGCTATGCGCTTCTTAAGCTCCTCATAGAAGAGTTCATCGTTGATGGGAAGAGTAACCGATTCGCCGAGCCAAGAGGAGAGGTGCATTGCATTTGCAAGGTGAACGCCGTGAATACCGTCGGTTGCGGGAGCGTAAACCTCTTCAAGTCCGAGAATAGCGTTAGCGATGTTGTTGCATATACCGGAGTGCTGGGTGTTTTCGCCCTCGAGAGCAACCTCAACTGTGGGAAGGCACTCGGGCTTCTTGAAGCCTTCTTCGCAAGTAGCGCACCACTCGCGCTCGTCAACCTTGAGTTCCTTGTAGAAGAGCTTATTATCCTCGAATATAAGAGTACCCTTGGTACCGGTGATTTCAAATCTGTTTGTACCGGGAGCGTCTGCGGTTGTTGTGATAAATACGCCGGTTGCGCCGTTGGGATATTCAACGTAGCAGGTAACGTCGTCCTCAACCTCGATGTCGTGCCACTTTCCGTAATGGCAGAAAGCGTGAACCTTAGTAGGCATCATACCTACGATCCACTGGAAGAGGTCGAGCTGGTGAGGAGCCTGGTTGCAAATAACACCGCCGCCTTCACCTTTCCAAGTAGCTCTCCATCCGCCGCTGTTATAGTACTGTTGTGTTCTATACCAGTCGGTAATTATCCAGTTAGTTCTCTTGATTTCTCCAACTTTTCCGTTCTGAACCATTTCACGCATCTTCTTGAATGCGGGGTTGGTTCTCTGGTTGAACATGATACCGAGAATCTTGTCGGAGGTTTTAGCTCTCTCGAGCATCTTCTTAACCTGAAGAGTATAAACGCCTGCAGGCTTCTCAACGATGCAGTTGAGGTTGTTATCCATTGCCATAATAGCAAGATCGGGGTGAATGTAGTGAGGTGTGCAAATTATAACAACGTCGCACTCGCCCGACTTGAACATATCCTCTGCGTTCTCGAAATATTTGATGTCATCTCCAAACTTTTCTTTGAAGAATGCAAATTTCTTGGGGTCTATATCGCAAACTGCACTAACCTTTCCGTTAACTATTTTGTTCGCGAGGAAGTTTTTTGCGTGGCCGCTACCCATATTACCGCAGCCAACAATACCAAATCTTACTTTTTCCATGTTCCGTTTTCATCCTTTCCGTATCCGTGTTTTACAAGAACTTCTTCAAGAGCGCCAACTGCGAAGTTGAACGCCTCTCTGCCGTTATTAAATACGTGCTTACCCTTAAGCTCGTGATCGTCGATAAGCTTATACGCATTGAATGCGTGAAGGTGAGGCTCAAGAGTCAGATATACCGTTGCATCAGTGTGACCGTTGATAACGTCGATAACGTCGCCAATTCTGCCTTCGCCCTCGCCTGCGGGGACGATCATTTGATCCTTAAAGATTGCATCCTTGATGTGCATATACTTGAAGTTAACGAGTGTAGCACCGATACCTTCCATGGTGTTAGCGTCGTTCATTCTGTAGTTTGCCGCATCGAAAATTCCGCCAAGACCGGGAACAGACGTAAGAACGTCACGAACCTCGTTAGGCATCTGTCCGTAGATCTTGGACTCGTTCTCGTGGCAGAGAACTACGCCCTCGGCTTCTGCGATCTTAACCATCTCGCGAAGTCTTCTGATAACCTCATCTCTGTACTTGGGAAGTTCGCTTTGCTCAACGAAGAAGCTGAACATTCTTATGTAATTTGTTCCAAGAAGCTTTGCTACCTCGATAGCGCGCTTAACCTTGGGAATGTAAGTATCGAAATCATCAGTGATAGGATACTTACCGATGGGAGAACCGAGAGAGCCTACCTTTATGCCGTTCTCGTCAAGGCGAGCCTTGATAGCGAGAAGCTCCTCGTCGGTGAAATCAACAATGCACTTGTTGTCGATGTTTCGAGGCTCAATGTAGTGAATGCCATTGTCCTTGAGAGCGCTGATCTGTTCGTCAAGAGAAGCGCCTGCCTCATCCGCAAAAGCTGAAAATACAAACTTAGCCATTTTATTATCCTTTCGTTGTAAAAAATCAGAAGAGATGCTTGAGGTTGTTGAAGCTTGTTTCAAGCTGCTCAAACTCGTCACCGAGCTTAGGCGCGTTGTCCTGCTCAACAAGAGCGTAGGGAATCTTGAGGTCATCGCAAAGCTTTACTACGGGAGCAAAGTCGATAGTACCAACACCGCAAGGACAGATTTCGCCTTGAGGCTCGGTCTTCATATCCTTGAAATGAACGTTGGTAAGTCTTTCGTTGCCCATAAGCTTGATGTAGTCAAGATAACTGCGGTCAGCATACTTGAACCAATAAGTATCAAGAATGAAATTCAATGAGGGAAGCTCTTCCATAAGAAGATCGTAGGAGCAAACACCGCCAAGATCAACGAATTCGAATTCATGGTTATGATAAGCGAATCGAAGACCTGCGTCCTCCATTTTCTTCATGGGTTCACGGATTTTATCCATGAAAGCGCGAGCGCCCTCGATGCTTCCGCGATACTCGTTAGGCATAGAGCCGATACCGATTACGGGGCATCCGTATGTAATATGCTCTTTGATAAGCGCATCGGTGTCACCAACGATACGGTCAAATGCGGAGTGTGTGCAAGTGATGGGAAGGTCAAATTCGTCAGAGAAGGATTTGAGCCTTTCTGCTTCTATCTGGCAGATAGCAGACATCTGAACGACCTGATATCCGATTCTCTTAACCTCTTTAAAAGAGTTGTAAAGTCCTTCGGGAGTCTTATTTTTCTCGCGAAGAGTGTAAAATTGTGCGCCGAGTTTCATATAAATTCTCCTTTGTTTTGTTTTACTGCCCATATTTTAGCACATTGGATTAATTTTTGCAAGGTCTAAATAAAAATATTTATTGTAACTGTTGCGAAAACTATTGCAAAACTTGCTCGCGCGTGTTATAATATATAATGGTATTTTTTGCGAAGCGGAGGGAAAGATGAAAAAAAGCTGTTCGGTTTCATTAAAGTCTTTCGATTTTTCTCATAGGTGCGATAAGCCGAATGAGAATCTTAGCACAAGACATTGTCATAATGAATATGAAGTTTTATACGTTGCGGAAGGCAACGGCAGATATCTTATAGAGGGCGCTGAATTTGAACTTAAGCCAAGAACGCTTGTGTTCATCAGACCGTTCGAATATCATTGCGTGGAAGTTGAGGCGAATTCCGTTTACGAAAGATACGTTCTTCATTTTTCCGATTCCTTCGTTATAAGAGAAATAACAGAGATTCTCAGAAAGCTCTCCGGCGATTCGGATGAAAGCAGCGGAGTTTTTTATACTCCCGATTCCATACCTCAAGTCGTAGTGTCCGCTTTCGATAGATTTGAAGAAGGAACTCATCTTGAAAATGAGGAGAAAGAGCTTTATTATAAAATTATACTTGCGGAGCTTCTTGTTTTACTTTCCTCTCTCGGAAATCAAAAAATAGCCCACGATGAATGTGAGCTTGGAGCAAGAGTTGCAAGGTATATAAACGAATATCTCGTCAGGAATGTTTCGCTCGATATAATAGCAAGAAAATTCTTTGTCAGCAAATATTATTTATGCCGCGCTTTTAAGAAATACTCCGGTGTTTCGATACATTCGTATATTACGCAAAAGCGAGTGGTGTATGCAAAGCAGCTTATAGAGTCGGGAGAGACCGCTTCGGGCGCCGCTTATAAGGTTGGCTTTGGAGATTATTCCGCGTTTTACAGAGCGTACATGAAGGTGCTTGGAAAAGCGCCTACCTCAAAAGAAACGTAAAGGTCGGACTGAAAGCCGAAAGGATAAATGATGAATTATAAATTTTTGGAGAATATCAATTCTCCCGAGGATGTAAAAAACGTGGAAGCATCTGATATTCCCGCGCTTTGTTCGGAGTTTAGAAGCTTTCTTATAGAGAACGTAGAGCGCAAAGGTGGGCATTTGGCATCCAATCTCGGAGTTACCGAGCTTACCGTCGCGCTTCATAGAGTTTTTGACTCTCCAAATGACAAAATAATATTTGACGTAGGCCATCAAGCGTACGTTCATAAAATTATAACCGGACGCAAAGCAGATTTTAAAACCTTGCGTGAGCCCGGCGGTCTTTCAGGTTTTACAACGAGAAGAGAAAGCGAGCATGACCCATTTGGAGCGGGGCATAGTTCGACTTCAATTTCCGCAGCACTTGGATTTGCCGAGGCAAATTCGCTTGCAAACGGAAATGATTACGCGGTTTGTGTAATAGGTGACGGAGCTTATACCGGCGGAATGGTGCACGAGGCGTTAAATAACTGCAAGCGCGACTTGAAGCTTGTAATTGTTATAAACGAAAACCGTATGTCAATTTCAAAAAACAAGGGTGCCTTCGCTTCGTATCTTGCTAAAATTAGAATTTCAAAAGGTTATAGAAAATGGAAGAAGGGCACAAGCTCTGTGCTTCACCATCTTCCTCTTATTGGAAAACCACTTTATAAGCTATTCTCGTTTGCGAAGAATACTATCAAAAATTTAATATATCCCGCAAGCTACTTTGAGGATCTTGGACTTTATTATATCGGGCCTGTAAACGGCAATGACTGCGAGGCTATGGAAAGAGCTTTAAGAGAAGCCAAGGAAACCGGAAAATGCGTGGTTGTTCACGCATTCACGAAAAAGGGGAAGGGCTACGAGCCCGCCGAAAAAGCTCCTGACGGATTCCACAGTATTTCGGGAAAAGGGAAGAGTGATTTGACGTTGCATCGCGTTTTTGCCGACGAGCTTATAGCGATTGCCGATGAAAACTCTGACGTTACCGCAATAACGGCGGCTATGGGAATTGGAACGGGACTTGATTTGTTCGGTAAAAAGCATCCCAAAAGATACTTCGACGTAGGCATAGCGGAAGAACACGCATTGACGTTTTCCGCAGGATTGGCAGCGGCCGGACTCAAGCCGTACGTTGCTATATATTCAACGTTTTTACAAAGAGGATACGATAATATAATCCATGATATTGCCCTGCAAAATTTACCCGTAAGAATGATTATAGACAGAGCGGGACTTGCGGTGAGCGACGGCGCTACGCATCACGGAATATTTGACGTTGCCTTTCTTTCTCATATTCCAAACGTCACGCTTCTTGCTCCGGTTACTTATGGCTCATTAAAAAGAGCAATGCGTGAAACCGTGAATTGCGATGGCCCTATTGCGTTGCGTTACTCGAACTCTTCTGAAATCGAGATTATTAAAGAAAAATTCTACGGTGACTCCGATTATTCTAAATTCGGAGTTATAGCGGATTATGAAAAAAATTCAATCCCCGAGCTTGTTTTCGTAACCTACGGAAATATTACTGCTAACGTTATTAAAGCGCAAGAGCTCTTAGGGAAAGAGAAAATCAATTCCGGAATAATTCTCGTTGAGCGCTTAAAGCCTTTTGCGGATACTGCTAAAAAAATAGCAGAGCATATTCGCGGAGCTAAAAAGGTGCTTTTCGTAGAGGAAGGAATTAAAAACGGCGGATTTGCAATGATTACGGCAAATCTTCTGCGTGAAAAATATGATTATATGCGAGATATATCTATCTCAATCAAAGCAATAGACGATAACTTTGCAATTCCCGATAGAAGATGCGATATATACGATTATCTCGGATTTTCTCCCGAAAATCTTTGCGAGGAAATAAAAAAATAAATACGGTTAAGGAATTATATAATGATACTTAACACAGAAAACACAAGCTATCTTTCCTTTTCTGTTCGTGTAAAGGAAAGGATTGCGAATTTAAATCTTAAGGCTCACGTGATAACGTTCGGCTGCCAGCAAAATGAGGCTGACAGTGAAAGAGTAAGAGGTATGCTCGTTGATATGGGGTATTTTCTTACAGATGAATATAAGGATGCCGACGTAATTATTGTCAACACTTGCGCGATAAGAGCGCACGCTGAAATGAAGGCTTTATCACTTCTTGGCAATTTCAGAGCAGTAAAACGAAAAAATCCCAACCTTATAGTCGGACTTATAGGTTGTATGGCTGCCGAGCCTACCGTGGTTTCAAAGCTGAAAACGGATTTTCATTACGTAAGCTTTACTATTGAACCGAATATGCTGTATAAGCTCCCGGAATTGATACACAATACTTTAGACGAAGGAAAACGCGCGTTCGTTATAGGCGAGGATAAAAACGACATCGTAGAGGGCTTACCCGTAATACGAAGCGGAAAGCACAAAGCATGGGTATCCATTATGTACGGATGTAATAATTTTTGCTCGTATTGCATAGTGCCTTACGTTAGAGGGCGCGAGAGAAGCAGAAATTCCGAAGACGTAATTTCCGAGTGCCGAGAGCTTACAAAAAGCGGTATAAAAGAAATAACTCTTCTCGGACAGAACGTAAATTCATATAAATCGGATATAACGTTTGACGAGCTTTTGCGGAGAATAGCACAGATAGACGGAGACTTTATAATTCGTTTTATGACGAGCCATCCAAAAGACGTTTCCGACGAACTTATTGCCGTAATGAAGGAATTTCGCGGTAAAATAGCGACGTATTTCCATCTTCCTCTTCAATCGGGCAGCGATGAAATACTTAAGCAAATGAACAGAACGTACGATAAAAAGCGTTTTTTAGAGGTTGCGCATAAATTGCTTAAAATCCCCGAAATCGAGCTTTCTACAGACGTTATTATAGGATTTCCCGGAGAGAGTGACGAGGACTTTGAAAACACGCTCGAAGTTCTTAAGGAAGTTAGATTCGATATGGTTTACAGCTTCTTATTCTCACCGCGTGCGGGAACTCGCGCGGCAAAGATGGAGAACGTAGTTAAAGATAACGTTAAAAACGAGCGTATGAAAAGACTTCTTGAGCTGCAAGATAAAATTTCGTGCGAAAAGAATGCTGAATATATCGGTAAAACAGTGAGAGCGCTCGTAGAGTCGCATTCAAAAAAGGGTGGAGAATGTCTTTATACCGCAAGAAGCGGCAGTAATAAGCTTATACATTTCAAATCAAACAAAAATAAAATTGGCGAATTTGTACGCCTGGAAATAGAAAAAGCAGGTGCATTCGACCTGTATGCAAAAGAAATAGATTAAAAGGAGAATACAAAGATGACTAAAATTATAGAACTTGCACACGCGCTTGGAGAAGAAATTGCAAAGAGCGACGAGATTAAAACACTTGAATCCGCAAAGAACGAATATGAAATGGATGCTGAACTTCAGAAGATGCTCAGCGAATATGAAATTGAAAGAAAGCTTCTTGGAGAAGAATTTTCAAAGCCATCGGACGAAGTAGATGAAAAGGCAGTAGCAGACCTTCGCGCAAGAATCGAAGAGCTTACCAAGGAAATTTGCGCTAACCATAAATATATAGCCTTTGCAAACGCCCAGAAAGCTATGAACGATCTTATGGCGGAAGTAAACGCGGAGATTAAATATTGCATTACCGGCGAGCGTCCTTCTGCTTGCACTCACGATTGCTCAACCTGCAAGGGCTGCTCAAGCAACTGATAAGCGATTAAAAAGTTTTAATTTTAAGCGAGGTATGCCAAATGGCAGAGGTTTTAAATAACAGATCGGAGCTTGCAACCACAACTCCCATGATGAAGCAGTATCTTGAAGTAAAGGAAGAGTACTTCGATTATATACTTATGTATAGACTCGGAGATTTTTACGAGTGCTTCTTTGAGGATGCGTTGATTGCATCAAAGGAGCTTGAGCTTACTCTTACCGCAAGAGATTGCGGAGACGGAAAAAGAGCGGCTATGTGCGGAGTTCCTTTCCATAAGTCTGACGTTTACGTGGGAAGGCTTGTAGATAAAGGCTATAAGGTTGCTATATGCGAGCAGGTAGAAGACCCTAAAAGTGCGGCGGGACTTGTTAAGCGCGAGGTGACGAGAGTCGTTACCCCCGGCACTATTACGGATAACGCACTTCTTAACGAAACGAAAAACAATTTTCTTGCGTCACTGTGCTTTGGAAACGGAAAAATATCAACCTCATTCGTTGATATTTCTACGGGCGAAATATTTGCGACCGAAATAAACGGTGATGAATTGCCAACTCTTTATAACGAGCTTACGTCATATCAGCCGTCGGAAATTATCATAAATATTCCCGAGAGTGAGTGCAAATCAATATTTGATTTTACGAAGGACAAGCTTGGTTGCCTTGTGCAAACGGGTGTTAAACGCTTGTTTGATTACGATAAGGCAAGGGAAGCCGTAAAGCATGTATTTTACAATGAATACGATAAGCTTACCTCACCCGAGATGGTTATGTCAGTAGGAGCTATACTCGGATATATCAAAGAAACTCAAATGAGTGACGTTGCATTTGTAAAGGAAATCAACGTATATACAAAGGGTAAGTATCTTGAAATTGATATGAACACAAGAAGAAATCTTGAGCTTATCGAATCGATGCGTAACAAGGAAAAGCGCGGCTCGCTTCTTTGGGTTCTTGATAAAACGAAGACCGCTATGGGTGCAAGACTTTTGCGCTCCTGGGTAATAAAGCCTCTTATAAATCAATCTGCTATAATTATGCGTCAGAACGCGGTAAAAGAGCTTGTTAAGAATAGACTCGTAACAGAGGATATTGCAGATATGCTCTCATCGGTTCTTGATATAGAAAGACTTACCGCAAAAGCGGTTTACGGCTCTGCAAACGCAAAGGATTTGAGAGCGATATATCAGAGTATTGAGGTCTTGCCCGAGGTTAAAAGAGTTACCGGCGGTTTGAAAAGCGAATTTCTTTCCGAATTTTCCAAAAATCTTGATACTCTTGAAGATATAGCCGGACTTCTCGGAGATGCTATAGTTGATACCCCTCCGTTCACAGTTCGAGAGGGTGGAATGATTAGAGACGGCTTTGACAAGGATATAGATTACTATCGCTCAATCAGAGACAACGGCGCCGATATTATGCGCGATATAGAGCAGAGAGAAAAAGAAGTGACCGGTATAAAAACGCTTAAGGTTGCTTATAACAAGGTGTTTGGATACTATATTGAAGTTTCAAAGTCATTCATAAACGATGTTCCCGAGCGTTACATAAGAAAACAAACACTCACGAACTGCGAAAGATATATAACCCAAGAGCTTAAGGAGATGGAGGCTACCATTCTCGGAGCGGAGGAAAAGCTTGTTGCTCTTGAATTTGAATTGTTTACGAAGATTCGCGAAAGCGTTGCTATGAGCGCTGAACGTATTCGTAACAGTGCGCTGCTTATCGCAGAGCTTGATGTTTACCGTTCGCTTGCCGAGGTTGCGAGTAAGAACGGATACGTTTGTCCCGAAGTGGATATAGGAACGGATATCGTGATAAAGGACGGACGTCACCCCGTAGTTGAAAAGTTTGTAACAGACAGTTACTTTGTTCCAAACGATACCAATCTTAATACCGATACCGACAGAGTTATGATAATTACCGGACCTAATATGGCAGGTAAATCAACGTATATGCGCCAGGTTGCAATTATTACGATAATGGCGCAGATAGGATCGTTTGTACCCGCTAAAGAAGCACATATAGGCATTGTCGATAAGGTGTTTACGAGAGTTGGAGCGTCAGATGATCTTGCATCAGGACAGTCAACGTTTATGCTCGAAATGAACGAGGTTGCAATGATTCTCAAAAACGCAACGAAGCGTTCGCTTATAATTTACGACGAGGTTGGAAGAGGTACGAGTACTTATGACGGTATGTCTATCGCAAGAGCCGTTGTTGAATATACTCATTCAAAAAAAATCGGTGCAAAAACGCTGTTTGCAACTCATTACCACGAGCTTATTTCTATGGAAGATGAGTTCCCCGGAATTGTGAATTATAACGTTGCAGCAAAGAAGCGTGGAGATAGCGTAACCTTCTTAAGAAAAATCGTAAGAGGCGGAACCGATGATTCTTACGGTATAGAGGTCGCAAAACTCGCAGGCGTACCAAACGAGGTAGTAAAGCGCGCAAAAGAGATTCTTACAGGTATCGAGAACGGAGAAAAAACGTACGTTTCGAAAGAAAAAACTGTAGATACTACCTTCGATTTGCTTTCCGGAATTGCAAATTCAAAAGATTCCGAAGCTGCCGAAAAAATCAGAGCTTGCGATATAAATACAATGACTCCTATCGAGGCAATGAATCTTTTGTTCGAACTTAAAAAATTCCTTTCATAAGGAGAATATATGGGAAAAATAAACGTTTTAAGCTTTGAGATTGCCAATCTCATAGCTGCAGGCGAGGTTGTCGAGCGTCCTTCATCGGTTCTTAAGGAATTGATGGAGAATTCAATCGATGCAGGTGCAACAGAAATAACCGCAGAAATAAAACGCGGCGGAGTTGCTCTTATAAGAGTTACCGATAACGGCTGCGGTATAGAAAAAGAGGATCTCCCGGTTTCCTTAAAACGTCATGCGACGAGCAAAATTAAGGAAAAGGATGACCTTAACAGTATAATCACCCTTGGATTCAGAGGAGAGGCGCTTGCCGCTATAAGCTCCGTTTCCGAGGTGACTATAATAACAAAAACTAAAGAATCGGATACGGGATACATGCTGACTTCCGAGGGCGGTCGCGTTGTCGATATATGCGAGGTAGGAGCTTCCGACGGAACGACAGTTGTAGTCGAAAATCTCTTCTTCAACGTGCCCGCAAGAAGAAAATTCTTAAAAAAGGATTCAACCGAAGCAATGAACGTTGCCGCATTGGTTGAAAAGGTAGCGCTTTCGCGCCCCGATATATCTATACAATTGCTTATCGACGGTGAGGAAAGATTTAAAACTCCGGGTGACTCCGAGCTATTAAACACCATAAGAGCGATTTATGGAAGAGATTTTTCAAATAAGCTCATAAAAGCCGAGGGAATATCCGACGGTATAAAGGTTACAGGTTTTATCGGCAGAAGTGATAACGTCAGAAAAAACAGGAATCTTGAAAACGTATTCATTAACGGCAGATATGTTAAAAGCCTTACCGCGCAAGCGGCTATCGAAAAGGCGTTTACGTCATATATCGCAACCGAGCATTTTCCTGCGTGCGTATTATTCATAGAAATGGACCCGGGTATAGTTGACGTAAACGTTCACCCCGCAAAGCTTGAGGTAAAATTCTCTGACGAGAGAAAGATATTCGAGGCCGTGTATTACACCGTAAAAAGCGCGCTTGAGAAAAGTGAGTACCGTCCCGAAATGTCGCTTGGCGCAAAGAAAAGCGATTATAATCCTGTCAATGCGTTCGTACCGATAGGTGAGGATACGAAGGGCGAGCAGATAACGATGGCCTCAATTAACGAGAGAAGAGCAGAGTCTTTGGTTTCGGCAGCGTACAAGTCCGAAGGAAAATATCAACCTACATCCTCTCTTAATTTTGGTGCAAAATCTTCATACGGGGAGGAAAGAGTATCTTACGTTAACAGCACTCCGCGTGTACAGACTTATAATTTTGAAAAAGATTCACAAAAGAATTATTCCGCATCATATGAAACGCTTTCTGCTAAAGAGTCGGTTGATCTTCTTCAAAGATATAGAGATACTGCGCCTAAACAGTATGAGAGTATCTCCAAAACAGAGGAGCTAAAACTTACCGACGAAGAAAATAACATACTTTATAAGTTTGTCGGCGAAGCGTTTGATTGTTATTTGATTATTGAATACGAAGGTGCGTTGTTACTCATAGATAAACACGCAGCTCACGAAAGAATCATATTTGAAGAGTTAAATCAAGGCAGAAAACGTGATGGGTATGTGTCGTCGCAGACGTTGATGTTGCCGATAACGGTAATTTTAACTCCTGACGAGCTTTCATCACTTCGTGAATTTGAAAATGATTTTAAAAATCTCGGATTTGAATTTACCGTAAACAGTCAATCTGCCGACATTACGGCAATACCAAACTCAATTGCCGTTTCTGATGCCGAAGGCTTATTTACAGAAATGCTTGGTGATATAATAAACGGTTCCGGAACACCCGGAAATACGGAAGATATCAGACGCGAAATCGCGCTACATACCATAGCGTGTAAAGCAGCAATCAAGGGGGGGAGAGTTTATGACCGCGCGGTTGTGGACTGGCTTATCAAAAAAGTACTTTCGCTTCCTGATATAACTGTATGCCCTCACGGTAGACCTATAGCGTATAAGCTTAAAAAGAGCGAACTTGACAGACAGTTCGACCGTATAAAATAAGGAGCAAAAATGGGAAAATTTACACTTTTGAAAACAGAGGGAAAGGCAAGACGCGCTACGTTTGAAACCGTACACGGTACTATACAAACCCCCGTTTTTATGAACGTAGGAACATCTGCGGCAATCAAGGGCGGAATTTCTACGATGGATTTAAAGGACGTCAACTGTCAGGTTGAGCTTTCTAACACTTATCATCTTCATGTGCGCCCTACCGACGAATTGATTTACAGAATGGGTGGACTTCACAAATTCTTTAATTGGGATAGACCCGTGCTTACCGATTCGGGCGGATTCCAGGTCTTCTCACTCGCAAAGCTCAGAAAGATAACCGAGCAGGGAGTGCAGTTTAATTCGCACGTTGACGGAAAAAAGATATTTATGGGTCCCGAGGAGTCGATGAGAATTCAGTCGCACCTTGGCTCTACAATAGCAATGGCGTTTGATGAATGTGTTGAAAACCCTGCGCCGTATCAGTACGTAAAGGCATCGGAGGAGAGAACTGTAAGATGGTTAAGACGTTGTCGCGCAGAGCTTGACAGATTAAATTCTCTTGAAAATACAGTAAACCCTCATCAAATGCTTTTCGGCATAAATCAGGGCGGAACGTACAAGGATTTAAGAATCAGAAATATGCAGGCGATATCAGAGATTGAATGCGACGGATATGCAATAGGCGGTCTTGCCGTTGGTGAGGATGCGGAAACTATGTACGAAATCATCGAAACTGTTGAACCTCATATGCCCACGGATAAGCCGAGATATCTCATGGGAGTCGGAACACCGCAAAATATAGTTGAGGCGGTGTATCGCGGTATAGATTTCTTCGATTGCGTAATGCCTTCAAGAAACGCACGACACGGAAATCTCTTCACTTGGGAAGGTAAGATAAATATCCAGAACGAGCAGTATTTTGCCGATGAAAGACCTATTTCAAAAAGCTGTGGATGTCCTGCGTGCAAGCACTATTCACGCTCGTACGTTCGTCATCTTTTTAAAGCAAAGGAAGCACTCGGCATGCGTCTTGCGGTTCTTCATAATCTTTATTTCTACAACGACCTTATGCAAAAAATCAGAGATGCACTCGATGAAGGCAGATATGAGGAATTTTATAGAGAATACAGATTCAAGCTTGCCGAAAGATGCGTTGATTAATTTAAATATTCATGGGTTAATTTTATAAAGAAAAAAGAGTTTTCATCAAAGAGATAACGTTTTTGTATCTCGATGCGTGAAAACTCTTTTTTATACAATTTAATAGGTGTGTATTTAAAAATATCGAATTACTGATAAAGACTTTTGAATGTTTTTAGCATTTTTATCGGTTATTGTTATATTAAAAAAGTCTAAAACCATCAATAAAGAATCACGAATGTTTTTACCGCTTACTTATGACCGGAGCAATGACTTCCGTCGAACATACCTACCATAGAACATTCGAAATATTCATTGCCTTCCTTAAAACCTGCAGATTTTAAAAGGTTTTGATCTCCTGCGGATAAATCTGCTCGGCAAACGTCAACTCCACAAAGATTTATAAAGTTCATAGTCTGTCTTGTTAATATGAACATCGCTTCAAAATCATCAAGTCCGATAGCTTCCTTTATATCGTATATGTATCCAAAACCTTCTTTGATTTCAAATTGAGACATTCCCATAATTTTACCGTTTTCGCAATCTGTCATAACGTAAACGAAAGCTCCGAGTTTTGCTGATGCATTACAAGCGAGCATAATTTCGGATATATTTGCGTTTGTTTGAACGGGTGTTATTTTAAACATTAGCCTTTTTTCCTCGTTGCTTTTTTTAGATACTCAACCTCTTCGGGCTCGAGGTATCTCCATTTTCCAACCTGAAGACCGTCGAGCTTAAGATTACCGATAGAAACGCGCGAAAGACGTCGTACTGTCAATCCCGCAGCCTCGCACATCTTTCTTATTTGTCTGTTTCTTCCCTCGAAGAGCGTCATTTTGAGAACGGTTCCGCTTTCATCAATATCGCTTATTCTTACTTCAACGGGCTTTATTTCATATCCGTCAATAACGAGCGGGGAAGTAAGGATTTCCATCTCTGCCTCTGTTACTGCAGAGTTAACCTTTACTCGATATACCTTCGGCAAAGAATGGCGGGGATGCGTAAGTTTGTTTTTTAGATCTCCGTCATCTGTAAGAAGAAGCATACCTTCGGATATAAGGTCAAGACGTCCTACGGGGTAAACTCTGTTTGAAACGCCGTCAAGAAGATCGGTAACGCATTTTCTTCCTCTGTCATCTGATGTGCTTGATAAGTATCCGCGAGGCTTGTTCATCATAATGTAAGTATATTCCTCGCATCTTTTTGCCACCTTTTTGCCTCTGAACGTAACGTTATCATTCTTTGGGTCAACCTTCGTTCCGGGGGTGGCAACGTGTCCGTTTACCGAAACGTTGCCGTTCTTTATTTCTTCCTCTGCGGCTCTGCGTGACATGAGTCCGGAGTCTGCAATGAATTTTTGAAGACGTATTTTTTCCATATATGTGTCCGTTTCTTTATTTTAGTCTAAACTTGTTCTTTTGATTTTGTGAATCCGTATTCAAGAAGCTTAATATGATCGTTCCAATCGTCGGGCGCGTTGATGGTAACCGAAATAAGTCTTGTTCCGTCGCGTTCCGCAGCGCCTACAAGGCTTCTGCCGCTTCCTTTGGTATAAGCTCTTTTTACTGCGATAGCTCCGTCGTACATATTTAGGAGCTTGTTGTGATTTATGAGAAGCCTTGCTTCGCCGTCGGTATTTCTAACTGTGCATTTTTTAGACGAAACAATTTCTTTTAGCGTATCGTTCTCAAGCGCTGCTGCGGCTATAAGAGCCAGCTCCCTTGCGGTTGTGTAGTGATTATCGTCATCAAGACCGTGCGGATTTGTAAAATGGGTATCGCTAAGTCCAAGCTCTTCTGCCTTTTGATTCATTTTTGAGCAAAATTCTTCGATTCCTCCCGAAACCTCGTAGGCAATTGCCACGGCGGCATCGTTTGCGCTTCGAAGCATAAGTCCGAGCAAAAGGTCGCACATAGGCAAAACCTCGCCTTTTTTTAAATACAGAGATGAACCCTCAATTCCTATAGCTTCGTCGGAAACCGAAACTTCTTTGTCGATAGGACAGCTTTCAATGGCAACAAGAGCCGTCATAATTTTAGTCGTACTCGCCATAGGTAAGCGCATATCTGCGTTTTGCGTATATAAAAAGCTTTTCGTTGATGCATCATAAAGTGCCGCCGATTTTGCGCTCAAGGTCAGTGTGCCTGCTGAAGAGGCGACTGTTGCGTACAATATGAATATAAGCACCAAAAACACGGTGAATATTATAATTCGTTCTCTTGGATTTTTCATTATATCTCTCCTTTTTATTATCTTTCGCATAAGTAGGTACGGATATACTGAAAAAGAAGAAAATCAATTCATAAACGTTTCTTTAATTTTTTCTATTATTTTCGGGGAATTTTCAATAATGTCTATAGCTTTATTGATTGTATTATTTTCTTTAGAATTAATTTGTATTAGATTTATTTCCGCATTTGCGTCAATTGTTAAAAACGCCACGGGAACTATCGATATTCCGCTGCCGCTGCCACCTCCGAAATTGGAAGGAAGAATACCTCTTGCGGATTGAAAATCAACGCCACCGGTTGCAAAACCAACCGAAACGCGAGAAACCGGAATAATAGTAACTCCGCTTGGCGTTGTTATCGCTTTCCCAAAAACCGTATCAACGTCCGCGAAATCTTTTATTCCTTCGATAGATGCTTTAATCATTTCGCTCATTTTGTTTTCATTCATTAGATTCTCTCATCCTCGCATTCAAAAAACGTAGCTTAAGCAGAGAAATTAAAAATCCAATCTCGAGTGCTATAAGGTCAAGAAGATATATTTTTAGTTCTGCTTCAAACTCTTTTTTTAGAGTATTATGTTCAGAATATGAAATTCTTATATTGCGAGCTTCGAAAAACTTTGAATTACATTCTAAAAAAGCAAAAAATGAGGATATAACGGTTGCCGATATTCCATAAGATATTGAATTTAGCGAAGGCTTACCGTCGGGAAGGGTGATAGAAAGAGAATTGATTTTAACGCTCGAATGGGAAAGAACAAGCATAAGTTGCGAGTACCAAAACTTCTTTTTTTGTTTTTTATTATAAGTTTTTTGCTTGAAATTTCCTTTTGATTTGCGGGTGCTTTTTAGCGTTATGGCGAAAACTATAAAACTAAAGGTTACAGTGTAGTTTTCGCCAACATTAAGATTTATAGTCAAAGATTCTGTTAATACGATGAAGATAAGCAAGGCCATTAACAATGAAAATGCTGCTCCTGCCATATATCTCCGTTCTGTCGATTAAAGATTAATCAACGTCTATAATATCATCCTCAGCAGAAGGTTCGTCATCAACGGTAACTTCGTGGGAATCTTCCTCGTTTTGTGCCGAGTCGTTTTCGGTGTTTTCACCGGTGATAGCATTCTGCTCTGAATTTTCGCTTTGATTTTCGTTTTCTAAATCATTGATTGAAATTTGGTTTTCATCAACCTCACGCTCTGCATCTTCCTTCTCGCGAGTCTTTTCAAACATGTTGACAAGCTCCTCGGACGCTGAAGGAAGTGCCTCTATTGATGCAAGTCCAAAGCATCTTAAGAAGTCTGACGTAGTGCCGTACTGCATAGGTCTGCCGGGTACGTCAAGACGTCCTACGCACTCTATAAGTCCTCTGTCTATAAGGCTGTTCATAGCATAAGATGAGTCAACCTTTCTGATAGTATCTACGAAGACTCTCGTAACAGGTTGGTTATATGCAACAACTGCGAGTGTTTCCATAGCGGCCGTAGAGAGCGTACCACTTTTTCTTATACCGAGAGCATCACGGATTTCGTGAAGATAATTTTCCTTCGTGCAAAGCTGGCATGAGTCAGCGTATGTAAGAAGCATAACACCACGGGGAAATGCCTTCGGGTCATTGTATTTGATTGCATACTCGAAGATTTTATCCTTCACTTTTGAGGGCGTCATATCGAAAACGCGCGCGAGCGTTGCATAAGAAACGGGATGTCCCGCTGCGAAAAGAACCGCTTCAAGTCCTTCTTCAAAAACAACGATACGAGGGGCTTCGTCCACCTCTTCCGTTTCTACGTTTTTATTTTCTACTTCACTCATTTTTGTTCTCGTCCTTTTCTGTATTGTCTTCGGGAAGCATATCAAATTCGCTTTCAGCACCTTCAACAGGAACGTAATCGGGGTTGAGCATGAATTTGATATTTAGTCCCTCTGCGTCGTATTCTGCAACGTCCTCAACGAAGTGGACAGTTGTTATCTTAATTCTGTGTATTTTTATAAGCTCAAGAACACCCATAAATCTTGCAACAAGTTCTGCTCTTGAGGTTGCGTCTTTAAGTAAGAAGAACAGGGAAGCCTCTTCATGCTCTTCAAGAAGCGCGCATATTTCTTCAATTTTTTCCTCAACCGAAACGACATGGTGCTTAATAAGTGGATTAACGAGGTCGGTGGGCTTTCTTTCGGCTTCTGAAATTCTTATTCTTCGAAGAATAGCGTTAAGCGCTTTTATCATAAGAGCCGGGTCTAAATTTAAAGGCAACCCTTTTTCCGGAGGTACATCGTCCGTACCCTTTACAAAACGCGAAGAATATTCCTCGTATAACGGTCTGAGCTTTGTAACCGCAAGCTTTGCCTGCTGGTAAAGCAAAAGCGCATTTGCAATCTCTCGGCGAGGGTCATTTTCCGTACCCTCCTCATGAGGAAGAATCATTTTGCTTTTTATCAGCATAAGCTCGCTTGCCATAACTATAAATTCGCTGGCAATATCAAGATCCATACGCTGAGCCTCTTCGATATATTCCATATACTGATCGCATATCATAGCAATAGGTATATCGGTTATGCTTACCTTGTTTTTACTGATAAGGGTAAGTAAAAGATCGAGAGGACCTTCAAATTGGTCGAGTCTATATGTTAAAGGTTCAGACATGTTGTTTTATCTCCAAATTAAACTTTAAGGAAGGGAATAAGCTCCCATAAATAAAATATAAAGGAAGAAATTTTCTCAATAGCTATGCCGAGAATGTCGGAAAGTGAGAAAATTCTGACTATTGATGACAGAAATGGATTGTATGCTATCATCGGAATTGAAAGCAGCGTTGAAACCACCGCATCTCCAAGTAAAAGCCAACCGAGAAGAACGTAGTAAATAGTTCTTTCGTATTTCATAATTGCAAAATATGTTTTCTGCGGCAAAACGACGTTTAATATTCTTGAGCCATCAAGAGGCGGTACGGGAATTAAATTAAACAACGCAAGTCCTATGTTGATAAGATGAAAAGTGTAGAAGAAATTGAGCGTGTTTTGCACCACCGAAAAAAGAAACGCGTTTTCAAAATAAACGTTTTTAACCGGAGCGTAGATCAAAAGAAAAATCAGCGCCGAGAAAAATGCCATTATGAAGTTTGACATTGGACCTGCGAGCGCAGTGATTGCAAAATCCCTTTTTGGATTTTTGAAGTTGCGAGGGTTGATAGGTACGGGCTTTGCCCATCCAATGTGGAAGAATATCATGCATAGAGCGCCTATAGGATCAAGGTGCTTTATGGGGTTTAAGGAAAGTCTTCCACTATATTTCGCAGTGTCATCGCCAAGTTTATACGCTGCATAGCCGTGAGCGTATTCATGTACTGTGAGCGTTACGAGAACTGCAAATACCGAAATTATTATTTCTGATATATAATTTGCGTTAAACATTTTATATTACATCACCAATCTTTTTAAGTAGTGCTTCTTTTCCTTCGCGAGTAACCGAGGAAAACGGAAAAATCTCAATGTCTGTATTATAAAAGTACTGTTCTTTAAGGTCTGAAAGAGCGTTTGCTAATTGAGTTTTTGAAAGCTTATCCGTTTTAGTCGTTGCAACCACAAACGGAATATCTCTCGAAATCATAAAATTCATCATCATTATATCATCTTCGGTAGGACCGGTTCTAATATCGATGAGCTGGATGACCAGCTTTAAAGCATCGGCTGACGGATTTTTTAAGAAATAGTCATCCGTAAGAGTGCTCCATGATTTTTTTGATTCCATAGAACGCTTGGCATATCCGTAACCGGGAAGATCTACGAGGTAAAACTTGTTATCAACGCCGTAGTAGTTGATAGTAATGGTCTTACCGGGCGCTGAAGAAACTCTTGCGAGAGATTTTCTTCCGAGAAGCGTGTTGATAAGAGAGCTTTTGCCAACGTTTGAACGTCCCGAAAGCGCTATTTGAGGCTTGGGCTCTTTAGGAAACTGCTTTGCATTTCCTACTGTCATGGATATATTTGCATTATTGACGTTAAATTTCATAATTATATTCCATTCTTCAAAAGCATTGTATTAATAAGCTTTTTAAATTAATGTAATGAAAAAGCGTGGTCAAATTTTAATAAATGAAGCCTTAAGCACGTCATTTACAGAGTCGCAAGGAATTATGTTAAGATGCTCCTTTGCTTCTTTGTCGATTTCGTCGATGTCCTTGAGATTTGCGGAAGGAATAAGCACCTCGCTGATTCCCGCGCGATATGCGGCGAGCGTTTTTTCTTTAAGTCCGCCAATAGGTAGAACTTTTCCGCGAAGAGTAACCTCTCCTGTCATAGCAACGGTACGCTTTACGGGAATGTTTCCGAGAGCGCTTATTATCGCGGTAACCATTGTTACACCTGCAGAAGGACCGTCTTTTGGAATAGCTCCTTCGGGGAAGTGAATGTGAATATCGGTATCTTTGTAGAAGGTAGGCGAGATTCCGTATTTACTAGTTACGGTTCTAACGAACGAATGAGCAATCTTTGCAGATTCTTTCATAACATCGCCAAGAGAGCCTGTAAGCTCGATTTTTCCCGTGCCTTCCATAACGGCAACCTCAACCTTAAGAAGATCACCGCCTGCCTGTGTATAAGCCAAACCGTTTACAACACCGATAGGATCTACTGCTTCAAGTTTTTCAGGAATAACCTTAGGCTTTCCGAGATAGAGCGCGATATTCTTCGGCGTCACCGAAACGCTCTTAACCTCACCCTCTGCAATTCGCTTTGCAGATTTTCGTATCAGCGATGCAATTTCGCGTTCGAGATTTCTAACACCTGCCTCGCGAGTGTATTCTTTGATCATTTTAAGCAACGCCTCGTCGCTTACCTTGAAGTATTTCTTTGCAATGCCGTTGCGCTTAAGCTGCTTCGGCACAAGATGATTTTTCGCTATCGCGAGTTTCTCGGTATCCGTGTAGGTGGAAAGCTCGATGATTTCCATACGGTCGAGAAGGGGAGCGGGAATTCTATCGTAGCTATTCGCGGTTGCGATGAAAAGGCAATCGGAGAGGTCAATAGGAATTTCCATAAAGTTATCTCTGAACATTTTGTTCTGCTCGGGATCAAGCACTTCAAGAAGAGCCGAAGTGGGATCTCCTCTGAAATCGTTTGCGAGCTTATCAATTTCGTCAAGCACGATAACGGGATTTTCCGCCTTTGCGTTTATGATTGCGGAAACAACTCGTCCGGGCATAGCTCCGACATACGTTTTTCTGTGACCTCTTATTTCAGCCTCGTCATGCATACCGCCGAGAGAAACTCTTGCGTACTTTCTGTCAAGGGCGCGCGCAACCGATGCCGCGATTGAAGTTTTACCAACACCGGGAGGGCCTACAAGGCATATTATTTGGTTTTTTACATCCTTTGAGAACTGTCTTACGGCAACGAATTCAAGGATTCTCTCTTTTACCTTTTCAAGTCCGTCATGATCCTCGTCAAGCACCTTGCGAGCTTCTCCTACGGAAACCTCGCTTTCAGTTTTAACACCGAAGGGAAATTCGAGGCACGTATCGAGATATGAACGAAGAACGGTGCTTTCTGCTGCGCCAAATGGCGTTTTTGACAATTTGTTAAGTTCCTTAAGAAGCTTTTCACGAATTTCGTCGGAAAGATTTTTAGCGTTAATCTTTTCTTCGTATTCGCGAATTTCATCATCGTCATCCTCTCCAAGCTCTGCCTGAATCGCTTTAACCTGTTCTCTTAAGAAATAATCCTTCTGATGTCTGTCGATTTTTTCTCTTACTTGAATTTGAATATCATGCTCGCATTCGAGAAGCATGCGCTCCTCTTCGATTACGATGAGCAGTTTTTCAAGTCTTGCCTTGGGGGCGAAAAGCTCGAGAACCTCTTGCTTGTTCGAATAGTCGATAACTGCAGAGGAAGCAACGAAATCCGCAAATCTGCCGGGATCTGAAATAGCTTCAGCGCCAAGGCGCATATCGTCGGTAAAGTTTGGATGAATCTCCGCGAGAGTTGAAATAGAGTTTTTAACCTCACGCATTAAAGCTTCAATTTTAGGAGGGCAGGTAGTAAAAGCCCCCTCGTGACGAAGCTCTGCCGTGGCAGAAAAGAATCCATCAGCATCATCGAATTCCTTGATGACTGCACGTGAAATTCCTTCGAATACAACGGAGAGATTGTTTTGTGTGTTTTTTACAACGTGACGGATTTTAGCAAGAACGCCCACCGTGTAAAGACCGTCAAATGCAGGCGAATCCTCCGAAACCTCTTTTTGAGTAACAAGAAGAACGTTCATATCGTGAAGGGTTGCAGCTGCGGTAAACGCCTTCAGAGATGTAGGTCTTAATATTTCTATATTCATTTGAACACCCGGAAAGGCAACTATGCCTCGGAGGGGAATTAAAGGGAGTCTTATCTGTGCAGAATCTTGTGCTGAATGTGACATATATACTATCCTATACTCGTTATTTTAGAATTTAGCAATACAAATTCATTATATTATATCATAACTAAAAATAAAAATCTATAGTTTTTGTAAATATTTTTTAAAAAAATTAAATAAAGGATGTTTGCGGTAAAAAAATATAAGATAATACTATGAAATAAGTAATACGAACGTTTTTTAAAGATTGAAAACGATAATGCCCGCATTTTGTGATAATTCATACAAGGAAAAACGCAAAAGAGGCATTGCGCTTTACATTCCGCAATGCCTACTTCAAATATTATACCGCGAACGGTTCTTACACCTAACGAGGAGTATGCGTCATAAGCTTGACGCTTCTTCGGGTGTGTCATTCAGTGATAACATTATACATTATAACGGCGAGTTTGTAAAGATGGTAAATTAAACAATTTTACAAACAGAAAATGGTTAAAATAACAAAAGTTTCAATAAAAAACGCATTTTTTCAAAAAAATCGAAAAAAACTGTTGACAATTAACGAAAATAGTGATATAATACTTGCCGTAGCGAAATGCTAACTAAAATAAAGCAGAATTTCCGTTCTCACCTTACCACATGTAGTGCGTATGGTTAATACTAAAAAGCTCTAATGGGGCGATTTTTGTGTGCGTACGGAATTTTCTGTATGCATTTTTTGTTTTTTTGGAGGTATATGGCTATTAGCACCAAAGATGAAAAGAATCTTCCTATCAACGAGGAGATAAAGTACCCCGAGGTTAGAGTTCTCGGTCCTGCTAACGAGCAGGTTGGTATAATGAAGATTGCAGATGCTCTTGCTTATGCAGAGAACGCAGACGTTGATCTTGTTCTTATTGCACCTAACGCTACTCCCCCTGTTTGCCGCGCGATTGATTACGGTAAGTTCTGCTTCGAGCGTGATAAGCGCGAAAAAGAAGCGAAGAAAAAGCAGGTTGTTGTTAAGGTAAAAGAGGTTCAGCTTTCTTGCAGAATTGAACAGCACGATCTTGATACCAGAGTTAACCAGGCAAAGAAGTTTCTTGCTGAAGGAAACAAGGTTAAAGCAGTTGTTCGTTTCAGAGGAAGAGAAATGTCACACATGGAGCTCGGCAGAGAGGTTATTGCAAAGTTTGAGGAATCACTCAAAGGTTGCGGTAGCGCAGAAAAGAAGCCTGTGCTCGATGGTAGATATATGTCCATCGTGCTTGCTCCCGTCAAGCCTGAAAAGAAGTAATTTTACTTCTTATACTTCACTAAATTTGTTTTAAAAAAGGGTAGAACCCAATAAAAAGGAGATATTAAAATGGGAAAGATTAAGACACATAAGGCATCTGCCAAGAGATTTTCCCTCACCGGTAGCGGTAAGGTAAAGATGTCGCACAACAACCATCGTCACAACCTCGGTCACAAGACCTCTAAGCGTAAGAGAGATCTTCGTAAGGGCGCTATACTCAGCGAAAGCTTTGCACCCACTTACAGAACTCTTATCGGTAAGTGATTAAGACACAGGAAGAAAATTTGGAGGAACATATAAGATGGCAAGAATTAAGGGCGCGATGATGACGCGCAAGAGAAGAAAGAATATCCTCAAGGCAGCTAAAGGTTATTGGGGAGCAAAGTCCAAGCATTTCAAGATGGCTAAGCAGGCCGTACTCAAGAGCGGTAACTACGCTTTTGCAGGCCGTAAGATGAAGAAGAGAGATTTCCGTTCTCTTTGGATCACCAGAATTTCCGCACAGGCTAAGGTTTGCGGTATGAATTATTCCACCCTTATGCACGGTCTTAAGGTTGCAGGCATTGATCTCAACCGTAAGATGCTCGCAGAGCTTGCAGTTTCCGATAAGGAAGCATTTGCTGCAATTTGCGAAAAGGCTAAGGCAGCTCTTTAATTTGATAAATTCCCGGTTGCGTCTAACGTTTGCGACCGGGAATTATTCTTAATAGGAGGTAGGCATGAATTTTATAAACGAGGTTATAAGCAGCCGTAATAACCCAACGGTTAAGTGGGCGGCGTCACTTGCAGATAAGAAGGGAAGAGATAGAGAAAAATGCTTCATCGCAGAAGGCGAAAAGCTTACTTATGAAGCTATTGAAGCAGCTCTTCCAATAGTTAAAATATTTGTTGCAAAGTCAAAAAGTGATAAAATTTTGCCAAAGCTAAACTCGTATTCAAATGATAAAATTGTTACCGATTTTGACGTTCAGGTGCTTGAAGACGGTGTTTTTGAAAAAATTTCTACCGAAAATGCACCTCAAGGTGTAATAAGTGTTATAAAACATCTTGACTTTTTCCGTCAAATGGATATAATATATAAGGAAGAGTTTTCGCAAAATGCTTGTGGAAGCTCCATAGTGCTATGCTCTGTACGCGATCCCGGGAATCTTGGATCGACTATCAGAAGCGCAGTTGCGTTCGGTGTTGAAAATATAATTCTTTCATCCGATTGCGCCGACGTTTATAATCCAAAAACCGTAAGAGGCGCAATGGGAAGTCTGTTTAGAGTTAAAATCACGAGAGTATCAGATCTTAAAGCGTATATTGAGGCTATGCGCGCAAACGGACGAAAGGTGTATTCCGCTGAACTGTCCGCTAACGCTAAATCTCTTTCGGATGTAAATCTTACAAAGTGGGATGCTGTTATCATCGGCAATGAGGGTCACGGTGTTCCAAGTGATATTTCCGCAGCTTCCGACGGCGGAATTTATATTCCAATCTCGTCTAAAACGGAATCACTTAACGCGTCTGTTGCAGCTGCGATTTTTATGTGGGAGCAAAGTAAAAAGAATTAAGCGAGTGCTTTAATTATGAATAAAAACGTTTGTTGGATATGGTTGTCCCTCGCGGTAACTCCGGGGAGCGAGACGTTTCGAAAGTTAATAGAGAATTTCGGCTCGGCCGAGGCGATCTATGACGCAGATGAGGATGCGCTGATATCTTGTATCGGTTCGAAATCACGAGATTTCGAAGCTCTTTGTTTGAAGGATGTTGCAAAAGCCGAAGAAATAGCGAATTTTTGCGAAAATAAGAACGTAGGAATATTAACGTATGCTGACGAAAGATTTCCAAGAGCATTAAGAGATATAGACGCTCCACCCGTTTTGCTTTATTACAGAGGCGTGCTTCCGGATTTTAATTCCGAATGTCTTGTTGCGGTTGTTGGAACGCGAAGACTTTCCGATTACGGAAGGCGTAACGCTTTTATAATCGGTCACGATCTTGCAACTGCGGGAGCAGTGTTGGTATCGGGAATGGCGATAGGAATAGACGGCGTATCTCACGCGGGCTCTCTTTCGGCAAACGGAATAAACGTTGCATTTCTCGGCAGCGGTATCGACGTATGCTATCCTGAGCAGCACAAAAGACTCGCAAGAGAGATCGTAAAAACCGGTTGCGTTATGACCGAATATGCTCCGGGAACGAAACCCGAAGGATATAATTTTCCCGTAAGAAACAGACTTATAGCGGGAATTTCGTCAGTCGCGGTGGTTATCGAAGGCAGAGAACGAAGCGGTGCTATAATAACAGCGCGGTACGCAAAGAAATTCGGTAAGACCGTTTATGCTCTGCCCGGAAACGTTGACAATAAAACAAGCGAGGTTACGAATTTGCTCATCAAAAACGGAGCAAAGCTGATCACCTCACCCGATGATATTATTTCGGATCTTGAATTTGTGTATTTAGGAAAAATAAATCCCTTCAAGCTTAAGAATAAGCTCGATGTTAATATGAATGATGTTTTCAAAGAGCTTGAAATATGTTGCGTCACACCGAGTGACGACATATTCTCCACCTATCCAAAGAAAAAGAAAGAGAAAAAAGCAGAGAAGAGTGAGAAGGCAGAGGAGCAGGATAAAGCCGAGAAAAAGGTGCAGAATGCTCGTTCCGAAGATACCCTCGATCCCATAGTATCTATTGAAAATATGAATTTTGATAAAAATACGCTTGCTATATACAAGAAAATTCCCGCTGCTTCTGCATGCTCGTTAGATTCTCTTGCAGACAGTGAAACACCTATGAACGTTGTTATGAAGGCTCTTTTTAAGCTTGAAATGGGTAAATTCATTACAATGCTTCCCGGCGAAATGGTAAAGCGTAATTTAAATTGAAAGGAGCGGTTAAACCGCTTAATATATGGCAATTTTAGTTATTTTGGAGTCGCCCGCGAAGGCGAACACAGTCAAGGGATACCTTGGCTCAAATTACAAGGTTATAGCTTCCAAGGGACATATCAGAGATTTGCCCAAAAGCAGTCTCGGTATTGACGTTGAGAACAATTTTAAGCCCCATTACATCAATATAAGAGGTAAGGGCGACGTAATCAAGGAACTCAAAAAGGAAGCGAAGTCTGCAAGTAAAATATTCATCGCAACGGACCCTGACCGTGAGGGTGAGGCAATTGCGTGGCATATCGCAACGGAGCTTGCAATTCCCGAAAGTAAGGCTTGCAGAGTTACCTTCAATGAAATTACGAAAAAAGTCGTTAAGGAGGCTATTAAATCTCCAAGACGTATAAATATGGATCTCGTTAATTCGCAACAGGCAAGACGTATTCTTGACAGACTCGTTGGATTTAATCTAAGCGAGGTTCTTTGGAAAAACGTCGGAAGCGGACTTTCCGGAGGAAGAGTGCAATCTGTTGCAGTAAGAATTATTGCAGAGAGAGAAAAGGAAATATCCGAGTTCATTCCCAAGGAATATTGGACTATTGATGCGGATCTTATGATTTCCTCTTCGGATACTATCGTTGCGCATTATTTCGGAAATGCGGAAGGTAAGTTGAGAATAGAGAACGAAAGTACCGCTACGGATATTGAAAGCAAAATAAAAAATGGCGAATTCAAGGTTGTTTCGGTGCGTCACGCAGAAAAGCAAAAGATGCCCGCGCCGCCGTTTACAACCTCTACTCTTCAACAGGAAGCTTCTAAAAAGCTCGGTTTCCAATCGCACAAAACCATGAAGGTTGCCCAAGAGCTTTATGACGGTTTGAATCTCGGACATGAGTTTGGCGGTGTGCAAGGTCTTATAACCTATATGCGTACCGACTCTATGAGAATATCAAAGAGCGCTATGGATGAAGCTCGCGAGTATATTAAAAACAATCTCGGCGAAGAGTATTTGCCCGAAAACGAGAGAATTTACAAGAGTAAGAATAACGCGCAGGATGCACACGAAGCAATTCGTCCTTCCAATGTGCTTCTTACTCCCAAAAATATCAAGAAAATGCTTTCTACCGATCAGTACAAGCTTTATAAGCTTATATGGGAACGCTTTATTGCGAGCCAAATGGAAAGTGCAGTTCTCGATACCGTTGCAATTGATATAGAAAACAGCGGAATATTGTTCAAAACGGGTGGTCAAGTAGTTAAATCTATCGGATATATGGCACTCTATGACAATACTGACGACGATGTTTCTGACGATGATGTTAAGAATATGGCGAAGCTTCCCGACGTTAAGGAGGGCGACGTTCTTAAGAACGTAAAGATTGATAAGAAACAGCATTACACAGAGCCTCCCGCACGTTATACAGAAGCATCGCTTATCAAGTTCCTTGAAGAAAACGGAATAGGAAGACCTTCTACCTATGCGCCCATAATCTCAATAATTATATCACGTGATTACGTCAGACGCGAGGGCAAGCTTTTAGTTGGAACAAAGCTTGGAGAAATCACCACCGATTTTATGAAGGAATATTTCCCCGAGATAGTAGACTATGAGTTTACCGCAGGAATGGAATCAAATCTTGATGCCATAGAGAATAATGAAACTACTATCGAAGAGCTTATCGGCGGATTCTATGAGAATTTCGATAAGGAGCTTAAAAAGGCATCCGATGCGAAAAAGGATAAAGAAAAGCAAAAAATTCCCGCAGAGGAAAGTGAATACGATTGCCCTAAGTGCGGAAAAAAGATGGTTTATAAAACGGGAAGATTCGGTAAGTTCTTGGCTTGTCCCGATTATCCTGCATGCCGTAGCACCATTGCTGTTGACAAAAACGGCGTTCCGCAGCAGCCGAAGGAACGTAAGGTAGAGCTTGCAGATTTTAAGTGCGAGCTTTGCGGCGGTGATATGGTTGTCAGAAACGGAAGATACGGTACATTCTATGCTTGCAAAAATTATCCTAAATGTAAGTTTACCAAGCAGAAGGTAGTCGATATTGCAGTTCCGTGCCCCAAGTGCGGAAGCAAGATTATAGGCAAGCACGCCAAGGAAAAGGTACTTTTCTATAGCTGCGAAAAATATCCCGAATGCGATTTCTCAACCTGGGATAAGCCGCTTCTTGAAAAATGCCCGAATTGTAACGACAATCTCTATTACAGAAAAACGAAGAGAGCTGTGGTTTGCAAAAATCCAAAGTGCGATTACAAACGCGAAGAAGAAATAATGGATGAAAATTAATGAGCGATATTAAAGTAAAAGTTATAGGCGCCGGATTAGCAGGCGCTGAGGCTGCGTGGCAAATTGCCAAGCTTGGTGTAGCGGTTGATCTTTATGAAATGAAACCAAATAAGCATTCTCCCGCGCATCATAGCAATAATTTTGCAGAGCTTGTTTGCTCTAACTCCTTGCGCTCGAACCAACTAAACAATGCAGTCGGTTTGCTTAAAGAGGAGCTTAACAAAATGGGATCTTTGATAATGGAAGCCGCATATGCG
>JAZRDI010000028.1:0-8694 GCA_045660185.1 Eubacteriales bacterium
TTCCTTCATCTCATTGGAGTTCGTTCGGCTGTCCTCTTGCGGAATGATGTTTCCGTGCCATAGCTCTTTTATCATACTTTTCATAGGTTGCACCTCCTGTTAGCACAACAACATACCACAGAAGATAGAGAAAGTCCAGCACTTTTTCGAAAATAAATCCAACTTTTTTCGTCGGGCTTATTCTTTGTTTATTGCGGCGCAAATTTTGGGGAGCGGAAGCATAAAGAAAAATCCAACACAGACTTCCGTCCATGTTGGATTTTTCTTGTTTCAGCCACTCTCAATCGGCATTTTCTCTTGAATTCAATTTAATATCCTTATGAGAACCTGCCTTTATTCAGCGGATTTTCTTTTATTAGTTGGATTTTTGCTTTATGAAAAATCACAATTTTTCCTCTGTTTTACGTTGCAGAAGATACTTCTTTCTTACTTCGGTAAGAAAATTCTGAACTCTTTCGGATTGGTAATCTCGGTAAGTCCAAGGCAGCTTTTGCCATGCGCCTCGGGCGTAGAAAAGGGTTAACTCGGTGTAGATTCCGTCTTTGAGGGGAATGCGGAAGCCGGTCTTTTTGGTGGTGGCGAGAAGGAGTCTGCCGTGGCTGAGGAAGCCGGGGTCGAGGTTAACTTTTCTGTTGCCCTCAATGCTGAACTCTGCTTCGACTGCGTTCGTGAATGTCTTAATGTCCGCTTGCTCCTCGGGGTTGACCAAGCGCTCGAAGCTCAAAATTCTTCGCTTTGCCTCACCGCCAAGCTCCTCGTCATAGTAGCTTGAAAATTCCTCTGTGAATGAAAATTCCTCGGTTGCAAAATCGTAAGGCCCGAATTTATCCGTCATAATTTTGAGCGCCTTTTGGTAGTTTTCCTCGGTGTTGTATATAAAGCCGATAATCAGCTTTTCCTTTTCAAAATCGTATGCAAGTCCCATATAAAATCCTTTGCTAAATCTATCTGCGGTTTAAACGTTAATTGAATAATTTTGTGTGGTATCGGTCGCTTTTGCGTGAATAGTGGCAATGCGTGTTAGGTTATTGCTTGAATTTTTGCGTTAGAACCAAGCAATGTTGTTTGCCGCTATGCTCCGAGTATTGACTATATGATAAAGCGCGCTCGATGAAGACTGCGCTTCAAATAGTGGCAGTACGTGTTAAGTTATTGATTGAAAAACGAGAGTTGTTGTGTAATTAATCAAACAAATCCGTGCTTAAATATCTATCAATACCGTCGGGGAGAAGGACTACTATATTCTTGTCCCTCATATCCTCTCGAGAGGCAACGCTTATCGCAGCACAAAGCGCAGCACCTGACGAGATACCAATGCCGAGTCCGAGAAGCTTTGAAGCCTCTTTAACGGCAGAATAAGCCTCGGGCGCAGAAACGGTGATAACCTCATCGTAAATGTTTCTGTTAAGAACGCTTGGAATGAAGTTTGCGCCAATACCTTGAATCTTGTGCGGCGCGGCAGAGCCACCCGAAAGCAGGGGAGATTCCTTCGGCTCAACGGCGATAATCTTTATATTTTCATTCTTGCTTTTGAGGTATTCGCCAACGCCCGAAATCGTTCCGCCCGTGCCAACGGCAGAAATAAAAACGTCAACGTTACCGTCAAGAGCATCGTAAATTTCGGGGCCTGTGGTATTAAAATGTGAAGTTTTGTTTTCAAAATTATCAAATTGCGAGGGAATAAAGGAGTTTTCGAGAGTCTTTTGAATCTCGTTTGCTTTGGCTATTGCGCCTGCCATTCCGAGCGAAGCTTCGGTCAAAACAACCTCTGCGCCGTAAGCCTTGATAAAAAGCTGACGCTCGCGTGACATAGACGAGGGCATAACGATTATTGCCTTGTAACCGCGCGAGGCGGCAATAGCGGCAAGGGCAATGCCCGTGTTTCCCGAGGTGGGCTCGATGATAGTTCCGCCCGCTTTAAGCTTTCCGTCGCGCTCTGCGGCAAGTATCATGCCGAGGGCGGCTCTGTCCTTTGCGCTGCCCGTGGGATTGAGGTATTCGAGCTTTGCGTAAATGTTCGCAAAAAGACCGAAATTCTCCTTTAGTTTATACGCGCGCAAGAGCGGCGTGTTTCCAACAAGCTCTTCAATATTATTATATACCTTTTTCATTTTTCACCTGTTATTTTTATATAGTGGGGCAGGTGGTTTTCACCCGTCAAATTGTTCCCCAAAATTAGTGTCATAAAATTAAATTATGAGTTTTAATAAATAGGCAAAAGCGAAAGTTAGCGCTATCGCAAGGCTCTCTTTACACAAATAGCAATTGGTTTCTGCTAACAAACTGCCTTTTTACCGTTTTACTTAACAAATTTAATCAAAAGGGCTGCCGAAAATACGGCAGCCCTAAAATAGTTATTGATTATACTTCTTCAGCGGTATCTGCCGGAGCTAAAGCCATGGGGGCGGATTCTTGCGCACCGTTTTCGGCATTATTCTGTTCCAACTGACGCTCTTCCGCTTCAACTCTTTGAAGCTCATCGTCGAGTCTTCTGCTGTCATCGTCCTCGTCGTTGTCGGGGGCGGAGTTTTTGTTAGCCTTTTTCTCAAGACGTCTTCCGTCTTTTTCGGCCTTCTTGTTCATCTTAGCCTCAAGCTTATCGCGACGGGCGTTGAGCTTTGCCTTCTTCTTGGCAATCTTCGCCTGCTTCTTGGCTTCCTTGGCCGCTGCGATAGCTTCAAGGCGCTTCTGCTCTGCAAGCTGCTCTTCCTTTTCTACCATGCTAACAGGGGCGATATTGTCGCGAATGTTGGGGTAGATATCGGAAACGATGTCAACCTCGTTAACCGTGGTTTCCTTAGAAATGTACTTACTGAAGGGCCACCAAGAGCGCTTGTAAGATACGTAGTGAGTCGAGGGAGCACCAAGACGAACGATTTCCTTGAACTCGCCGGTCTGTTTGTCAAAGGACTCGTAGTAAACGAGCGTTGTGGGTTGAACCTCGGTGTTGGTAAACTTTCTGTTGACGGGAGTTGCGATTTCGTAACTTGCGCCGCGGCTCTTGCAGATATAAATATATCTGTCATTGTATTCAGCCATTGCCTCAACGTCGTGAGAGAGTTTGCGAAGGTTCTTACCGTGAAGGTCGGTGGAGTAGAGCGAATAGCCAACTATGCCGCTGTTACCCTTAACGTCATTGCCGAAATCGTCTTTCTTAAGATAGTAAACCTTCTCGTTATCGATGATGATTCTGGAAAGGTCCTCGATTGCGGGCGCGATACGAATATCGTGCGTTCCGTCAGAGCGAACGAACTTAAGGTCACCGTTGGTCGCTATATAATAAATGTATCCGTTAAGCACCTTAACGAGCTTGCCGAAACGCGATGCAACGAGCATATTCTTCGTTCCGTCTGTGCTAACCTTCATAAGACAAGCGTTGACACCCTCGCCGTTGACGTAGTAGAGCCAGCCCGAAGTGAACGTGCAAATTCTTCCGGGATTCTCCATAATCTCGTGCTTATCCGTGCCGTCGAGCTTAGCCGAGTAAAGACGCTTATCGTCACGGCTTCCGACAATGTAGTAAACGCGGTTTGCGCGGGTAGCATAATACTGTCTAACGTTGGAGTCAATAAGAATAGCCTCCTGCGTTTCAATATCCATCGAGTAGAGGTCCATATTATTCTCGCTATAGATTTTAAGCGAGTAAATAATCTTACCGTTGCTTACCGAGTGAATGTAATAATCGGAGTTAAGCACCTCGGTGATAGTGTCTGTCGCAAGGTCGTAAACGCGGAATACGGGCTTGTATCCGTCTTTGTCAAGCGCGATGTAGAATATCTTATCGTTGTAGTAATCCATAACGTCAACTATCTCGGGAATGATAATCTTCGAGGTTGCGTTATCCATATCAACGAGAAGAAGGGAATAGTTATTTCCTCTGTTTTCAGCGTGCTTTTTCTTGAACTTCTTTTTTCTTCCAAATCCGAAGCAACCGCGCTTAACCGTCGTAGTCTCACGAAGCTTCTTACGAATGAAGAACTTCGTCTTATCCGAGGAGAAGTATATCGGGTGCGGATGTCTTATAACGTAATCTCCCGCGGGCGCTTCGTCAAGAACCTTAACGTTCGCGCTGTAATCGGGGTTGAGCGTTTCGTAGCAGCAGATGCTGACGTTGTTTCGAAGATAGAATATCTTTGAGCCGAAGCTATAGAGAATATCCGTCACCGCATTAAGCGTGGGAAGGGGTGAGGGAATTGTATTTCTGATTTCATAGAAGGAGAGAGAGCCTTCCGCGGTGGGAACGGGATTCGAGGGCTCGAAAACGGGATTCGATACGCGCTTTACAACGTAATGCTTACCCGCAAGCTCTGCAAGCTCCTCGTTAAATTTGAATATGGTGGAATAGTCCTTAACGAGCTTTTCGGTATCTCTGTAGCCGTAAATAGCGGCAAAGAGGTGAAGCGCGTTATCTATATTTCCCTTATCAAGAAGGCGCATACCCTTTATATAGGTCTTTTCCGCGTCGATACCCTTTCTGCGAATATCCTCTGCGAGTTTCGCGTCCTTAAGCGCCTTTGCTTTCGCGTAGCCGGGGATCTCCTCGATATTCGAGGTAGCCTTGATGCTGTTAGCCTTAGTTATGAAAACTGCGAGCGTATTTTCAAGGTCGCGAAGAAGGTAGGGATCTATTGCAAATCTCTTTGCAAGCTTAATATCGCGCTTAAGCTCGGTTATAATAGCGTCGCGCTTGCTTTCGATTACCTTGGTTATGGAGGAATATAAATCAACGTATTCGAAAAGGTCGGAAATATCGTCGCTCTTATAGTTGTCAATAATCTCGATTTCAAGAACGTCAAGTCCCTCTATCTTCTTAAGAACGGGGATAGCCTTGCATCTGAAATCAAGGTAATATGTAATCGGGTCTGCGGAAAACTTGATTTTACAAGCCTCTGCTATAGAATCAAGCGTTGAAATTGAAAGATTGGTGTGAAGCGCGAACTCTCTCCAATCGTATCCCTCGCAGAAGTTATCGAAGTAAATAACGCCGGCGCCGGAGGAGGTTACGCCGTCCGCAATTCTCCTATCGTTTTCTATCTGCTCGTTTTCGCGCTTTGCAAAGTCAAGAGGTCTTAAAATCCTTGTGGGAACAACGTTTCCGCACGAATGGCAGACAACGGCCCTTGAGTCCTCTGCATAATCAAGTATAGCAGGGCAGTATGGGCATACTCCCGAAAGGAAAAGCTTATTTTCGTTCATTGTTGATTCCTCCTCAAAAGAACATAACTTCGCATAATAATATAAAATATTATAGCATTATTATTATTTAATGTCAAGTAAGGAAGCGCAAAAATATTAAAAACCTCGTTTTCTTTCGTTTTTTGACGTAAAATCGGCGGGCAAAAACAAAAAATATCGCCGAAATATGAACGTTTTGCTTCTCGGTACTTGTTTTTTTCTCAAAACTGTGATATACTTTTATGTAAAATCTAAAATGTAAATTTTTTGTGAACTCGGTTATTTTTAGCCGTTTTTTGCAAAAAATCGCTCGCAAAGGAAACGTTATGTATAGAATAGTTAATCGAAAAGAACTGAATCAAACGGTCGTTATGATAGAGGTAGAAGCTCCGCTCGTTGCGAAAAAGGCAGAGCCGGGGCAGTTTGTAATTCTGCGCGCCGATGAAGACGGAGAGCGCATTCCCCTCACCGTTGCAGACTACGATAGAGAAAAGGGAACTGTGACGGTTATCTTCCAGATTGTCGGAGCAACCACGTATAAGCTCGGGCTTAAAAAGGCGGGCGAATATCTTCCCGATTTTGCAGGACCTCTCGGTATGCCAACCGAAACCGAAGGGCTTGAAAACGTTTGTATCGTTGGCGGCGGAGTAGGCTGCGCGATAGCTCTTCCGATTGCTAAAAAGTTACACGGTATGGGGTGTAACGTCACTTCTGTGGTAGGTTTCCGTTCGAAAGATCTTGTTATTCTTGAAGATGAATTTAAGTGTGCGTCAAGCGATTTTATTCTTATGACCGATGACGGAAGTTATGGAAAGATGGGCAATGTTTGTCTTCCTCTTGAAGAGATGCTTGCCTCGGGCAGAAAATTCGATAAGATTATAACTATCGGTCCTCTTATTATGATGAAATTCGTCACCGAAACGGCAAAGAAGTGGAATATCCCCTGCGTTGTTTCTATGAATCCCGTAATGATAGACGGAACGGGTATGTGCGGCGGCTGCCGTCTTACTCTCAACCGCGGCGGCGAGAAAATAACAAAGTTCGCTTGCGTTGACGGACCCGATTTTGACGGATATGAGGTCGATTTTGACGAGGCGATGTCAAGAGCAGCGATGTACCGCGATTTCGAACGTCACGCGTATGACGAAGCGTGTAATCTTATGAAAAAGGAGATTCGCTGATGGCAAACAAGATAGATATGAATATGCCGCGCCAGCCTATGCCGACGCGCTCTGCGGAAGTGAGAAACAGAGATTTCCTTGAGGTTGCCGAGGGCTATACCGAAGAACTTGCTCTTAACGAGGCACTTCGTTGCTTAAACTGCAAAAATATGCCCTGCGTTTCGGGTTGCCCCGTAAACGTTGCAATCCCCGACTTTATATCGAAGATAAAGGAAGGCGATTTTGAGGGCGCGTATGAGGTTATAAATAAATCTTCAAGCCTTCCCGCGATTTGCGGAAGAGTTTGCCCCCAGGAAACGCAGTGCGAATCAAAGTGTGTTCGCGGAATCAAATCAGAGCCGGTTGCGATAGGCAGACTTGAAAGATTCGTAGCCGATTTACATAATCAAAAGGAAATGGAAAAGTCCGAAATTAAGTCGAACGGACACAAGGTTGCCGTTATCGGCTCGGGGCCCGCAGGACTTTCCGCCTCGGGCGACCTTGCAAAGCTCGGATATGAGGTCACCGTTTACGAAGCTCTTCACACGGAGGGCGGAGTTCTTTCCTACGGTATCCCCGAATTCAGACTTCCGAAGACCATCGTTAAGCGCGAGGTTGAAAACCTTAAGGCGCTCGGCGTTGAGTTCGTTACCAACGTTATTATAGGAAAAACTCTCACCGTATCAGAGCTTTTTGATATGGGCTATGAGGCGGTATTTATTGGCACGGGTGCGGGCTTACCCAACTTTATGGGCATTCCCGGAGAGTCCTTAAAGGGCGTTTACTCGGCTAATGAATTCTTAACCAGAACCAATTTAATGAAGGCTTATCGCTCTGATTCGACTACCCCCGTAATGAAGGGCGGAAGAGTTGCGGTTGTCGGCGGCGGTAACGTTGCTATGGATGCTGCAAGATGCGCGGTAAGACTTGGCGCAGAGAAGACGTACATAGTATATAGACGTTCACTCGACGAGCTTCCCGCAAGACGCGAGGAGGTTGAGCACGCAATGGAGGAGGGCATCGAGTTTATGCTTCTCACCAACCCCGTGGAAATTCTCGGATACGAAAATCCCCTTGATAAGCGCGATGCCAAGAACGGCTTCGTTACCGGTATGAAGTGCATCAAAATGGAGCTTGGCGAGCCCGACGAGCGCGGCAGAAGAAGCCCCATTCCCGTAAAGGATAGCGAGTTCGTGCTTGACCTCGATACCGTTATTATGTCGATAGGAACTTCCCCCAACCCCCTCATCAAGTCCACAACCGAAGGACTCGAGGTAAACCGCCGCGGTGGAATTGTGGTTGCGGAAGAGAGTATGAAAACCTCGCTCGACGGCGTTTACGCGGGCGGTGATGCCGTAACCGGCGCAGCTACAGTAATCTCCGCAATGGGCGCAGGAAAGTCTGCGGCGAAAGCAATTCACGAATATCTTTCGGCAAAAAAATAAATATTCAATCTGCGGATAAACTGCTTTTTTACAAATGTTCAATCTGCGGATAAACTGCTTTTTTACAAATGTTTAATCTGTGGATAAACTGCTTTTTTACAAATGTTTAATATGCGGATAAACTGCCGTTTTATGAATATTCAATACGTAGTTTGATTGTCATTTTATAAATTTTTAGACAAAGTCAAAAAAATCACCTTATGTCCATAGGACATACACCTCGATTTTAGCCCTTTTTTACTCATTTTTGTTGTTAAAAATATATAAAAAACAACCCCTTGTAAGTGCAAATCTTTGGAATCAGAGAATACTTACAAGGGGATTTTTTTAATGTATAATGGATTTGCAAGATGGCCAAATTGCAAATTCAATGCAAAAGGAAATAACAAATTAATGACGAATTCAGGTATAAATACAACCGCGCAATTTTATCAAACCGATACCGCAATCGAAAATACTAACGATATTTTAATTGCCAATCAAAGCAATAAAACGTTTGGAAACGCAAATAATCAACAAACCTTAAACACAAACTTATACTCAACCTCAAACGCAAAGCAAACAGAAAGCTCAACCGAAAAAAACGATTTCTTTTTCACTATACACACCTTCATGACTCGCGACCTCGGGCTTCGCGGCTCGGCTCTTATAGTCTACGCGATAATTTACGCGTTCTCTTATGACGGTAAGGGTATGTTTTACGGCTCTTTTGATTTCTTAGCGGAAAAAGGCGGAATAGGGCTGACAACCGCAAAAACATCGGTTAAACGATTGGTTGAAGACAATCTGATATCAGCCGTAAGCGGTGAAAAATACAAGCACAAGGAATATGTCATCAATCGCAATAAATTACCGCCGGATACATACGTTGATTTAAAAACGAAAACCGATTTAAGCAGTCGGATTTTGAACGC
>JAZRDI010000029.1:0-42581 GCA_045660185.1 Eubacteriales bacterium
ATAAGCACAGAGAAGGTTTCATCACAAGCTATAGCATCGTTTATATCAACCTTAAGAAGCGTTCTTGTTTCGGGGTCCATAGTGGTTTCCCAAAGCTGCTCAGGGTCCATTTCTCCAAGACCTTTATATCTTTCGCTTTCAACGCCCTTGCCGCCAAGCTCCTCAATGTATTTATCTCTTTCCGCATCCGAGAAGGCATATCTCATCTGCTTACCCTTATGAACCTTGTAAAGCGGGGGTTGAGCAAGATAGATGTGTCCGCCCTCAATAAGAGGTCTCATATGACGGAAGAAGAATGTAAGAAGAAGTATTCTGATGTGCGAACCGTCAACGTCGGCATCCGCCATAATTATGATTTTTCCGTAACGGAGTCTCGTTATATCAAACTCATCACCGATACCGCATCCGAGCGCCTGAATAATGGGAATAAGAGAGGTGTTTCCGTAAACCTTATCAAGTCTTGCCTTTTCTACGTTAAGCACCTTACCGCGAAGGGGAAGTATTGCCTGGAATCTACTGTCACGGCAACCCTTTGCAGAACCGCCTGCCGAATCTCCCTCTACGAGATAAACCTCTGTAAGTCTCGCGTCACGCTCGTTACAGTCTGCAAGCTTTCCGGGAAGAGTGGATACCTCGAGAACATTTTTACGTCTTATCGACTCTCTTGCCTTTCTTGCCGCCTCTCTTGCGCGGTTTGCGGCAAGAGCCTTTTCTATTATAATCTTTCCAACCGAGGGATTCTCTTCGAGGAATTCCTCAAGCTTTTGCGATACTATATTATCCACGAGAGTTCTCATCTCGCTGTTTCCGAGCTTTGCCTTCGTCTGCGATTCAAACTGCGCGTCGGTAAGTTTTACGGAAATAATTGCAACAAGACCTTCACGAACGTCATCACCCGAAAGTCCCTTATCATCGGGCTTGATAGCCTTTATCTTTCTCGCGTAATC
Source organism: Eubacteriales bacterium (assembly GCA_045660185.1). Classification (GTDB taxonomy): domain Bacteria; phylum Bacillota; class Clostridia; order Oscillospirales; family CAG-272; genus UBA1740. The sequence goes on from JAZRDI010000029.1 coordinate 948, forward strand.
GTTTATAGCCTTTGTGAGAGCCGATTTAAATCCCGTTTCGTGAGTACCGCCCTCGATAGTAGCCATATTATTGGCGAACGAAATAATCATTTCGTTATAGCTGTCATTATACTGCATTGCGACCTCGGCAATAGCGCCGTTTTTCTCGCCCTTCATATAGATGACTTGGGGGTGAATTGGAGTTCCGCGTTTTTCATTGTTAAGGTATTCAACGAAGGAAATAATACCGCCCGCGTAGTGAAGCTCTTCCTCTCTCTCCTTGCCCTCGCGCTTATCGGTAAGAATAATTCTTACGCCCGCGTTCAAGAAGGACTGCTCTCTCATTCTCGTAAGAAGAATATCGTAATCAAATACGGTTTCCTCAAATATTTCGGGGTCGGGCTTGAATCTTACGTAAAGACCGCGCTTTTCAGTAGCTCCCTCGCAGGTGAAGGGTCTTGCAACTCTTCCTCTTTCGAATCTTTCTGTGTATCTTAAACCGTCTCTGTGGTTTGCAACCTCAACCCACTCGGAAAGAGCGTTAACAACCGAAGCTCCAACTCCGTGAAGACCTCCCGCTATCTTATATCCCTCGCCGCCGAACTTACCGCCCGCGTGAAGAACCGTATATACTACTTCAAGAGTAGGCAAACCGAGTTTTTCGTTCATACCTGAAGGAATTCCTCGTCCGTCGTCCTCTACAGAAACACTGTTATCATCCCAAATAGTTACCCTTATCGCGTTACATTCGCCGGCAAGAGCCTCGTCTATAGAGTTGTCAACTATTTCATAAACAAGATGATGAAGTCCGCGCAGGGAAGTCGTACCTATGTACATTCCGGGGCGTTTTCTTACGGCTTCAAGTCCTTCAAGAACCTGTATCTGACTATCGTCATACCCGCCGTTCAAAATCTTATTTTCTTCCATACTTATTTTATCCTTTCGTTATGACCTGAAAGATCATAAATTTTCATTGTAATCATCGCCCTCTGCTCTTATTTTCAAGCCCTGCGATGAAATTCGAGATAATTTTATTTTATATTTTTTCTCTCCGTTAACATACTCATCATGAAGAACGAACGTTCTTGGCAAATCCGAGTCACCGTAGAGAATATTTCCGTTTTGTTCGTTTTTGTTTATGTACTTTTTCGTAACCGCCGATACGGTTGCACTGTCAAGGTCGAAAATTCCTATAACGCTTTTCTTTCTAACGTTAATTCCGTTTCCTATATGGAGATACATTATTCGAAGTTTCCTCCCTTCACCTCAATAACCCTTCCTGCAGTTCGAAGCCTTTCGCAAGAGGTTATTATTATTTGCCTATCCTTCATTCCGCCAAGCACGAAATTCTGCCGTTTATCGTCAAGCTCGGAAAGAACGTCATCGAACAAAAATACGGGATATTCAGAAAACAACTCGCGGCTAACCTCTCCTTCAGCCATTTTCAGCGAAAGAACAATTGATCTTTGCTGTCCTTGTGAAGAAAAGATTCTCGCATCGTTTCCGTTTATTTTTATCAGTATATCTTCTCTGTGCGGACCGTAAAGCGTTACGCCTGCTGCTCTCTCTTTTACAAGGTTTTCTTTAAAAATGCGCCTATATTCATTTTGAATTTCCTCTTTTGAAGAAAATCCGTCTCCTATATCACTTTTATAGGTCAATGAAAGCTCTTCTTTTCCGTCGGAAATATTTTTCATATAGTCTTTTGCATATACTTCAAGCTTTTTTATATAATCTTTTCTTTGATTATAAATAGCCGTCGCATAACTTGCGAGTGAATCTGACCAAGCAGAAAGCTCGTTTTCATCAAAATAAAGACCTTTAGACGCGTTTTTTAAGAGTGCGTTTCTGTTTTCAAGCGCCTTTTTGTAATCAGCGTAAAGCGATATGTACGTAGGGAAACACTGCGATATTGCAACGTTTAAAAATTCGCGTCTTTCATCAGGCCCGCCCTTAACAAGAGTTAAATCGTCGGGGCAGAAGAGAACAGCTTTGAAATTACCTACCATTTCCGATACGCGAGTTATCTTATATCCGTTCATTTTTCGGCGTCTTTCTCTGCCGAAAACGGCGTATTCGAGCGTATTCGAGCCGTTTCTGTCCTCGTATTCAATTGAGAGATTAAACCCCTCACTGCCAAATCTTATAAGGTCACGCTCGTCACCTCTGCGGAACGACCTTCCGCGCGCAAAAACGTATATTCCTTCAACCGCGTTAGTTTTCCCTTGCGCGTTTTCTCCTAAAAGAAGATTAACGCTTTTATCAAATTCAAGAGAGCATTTTTCTATATTTCTGAAATTCTGCGCTCTGAAGCTTTTTATTATCATTTTTCGCTCATTCTTACGGGAAGAATCATGTAGAAGTAATTGAACTCATCGTTCTTTTCGAGAGGCTCTATCGTTATTGCCTGCGTGGGTGATTTCATAGAGAGAATTACCTTCTCGCCCTCTGCAACCTTTACGCTGTTAATGAGATAACGGCAGTTGAATCCGATTTCTATATCCGAGCCCTCATGCTCGCAGTCAATTTCATCGTAAACCTTTCCGTTTACCGAGGAAGACGTGAGAGTTATAAACTGCTCTTCAGCCTTGATTTTTACGTAGCTCTTACCGCTATTCTGAATTTTTTCTTCTGCAATGATATTCGCTCTTTCAAGACCGTCAAGAAGATTTTCGCGGTTTACCTTAACGAATATATCGTTATCCTTTGGGATAATTCTGTTGTAATCGATGTATTCCGAATCTATAGTTCTTGTAAAGAACACGATGTCACCCGCGTCAATAACCGCGTGCTTTTTAGTGAGATAAACACCAACCTTCTCTTCACTATCACCGAGAATTTTCGTCATTTCGGAAAGCGCGTGGCCGGGAATGATGAGAGAGTGCTTGTGATTGGAGTTGCCGAAATATTCTATATCGCAAACCATAGAGCATTTCGAAAGAGTGTAGCTATCACAGGAAACAACCTCGAGCTTATTTTCTTCAAACGAGAAGTATGCTCCGCGAAGCATGGGACGAATGTCCTGCTCTGCGATAGAGTGAGAAACCTTAGAAATCATTTTTTTGAGAACGCCGCCCTCAATTTCAAAGCCTTGATCGGTAGTAAGCTCGGGAAGAACGGGGAACTCGTCACTGTTCATAGCGAACATAGAGAACGAAGCCTTACCCGAAGAAACGGTGCAAGCAAGCTTATCATTGATATCAATAGTAATCTCTTGCTCGGGAAGAACCTTAAGAGTTTGGTAAAGACGCTGCGCGTTTACTATAAATTTTCCTTCTCTCTCAATTTCCGAGGGAGTAAAAACTGCTCTTATACCTTTATTCATATCGTAAGTAGAGAGTCTTATATTTCCGTCATCAAGAGTTTCGATGAGAACGCCCTCAATCGAAGTTATCGTATTCTTATTGGAAACCGTTCCCATAGCAGGAGTCAGCTTATCCATAAGAGTTGATTTTAAAACTGTAAATTTCATTCTTTTATCCTTTTCGCAAATTTTTGATTTGGCACTCCTATCGGAGGGCTTTCTCGAGGCGAGAAAAGACCTATTTATTTATTGTTGGTAGGAGTAATTGTAGTAGGGGGTGTGGAAAACGAGGGAAAACTCAAAAAAGTCAATAAAATCAAGGGATTTCGGTCGCTTTTTCTCCACTTTTTATCCTCATTTTCGGCGGAATGATTTTTCTGCAAGTATTCCACCCGAAATCCATAAAAAGCAAACAAGTTTTAAACAGTAAGTTTTCCTCATTTCAACATTTTTCGGTGGAAAAGCCGTTATATTTAATTGCCTTTGATTTCTTTTATGATCTTTTTGATGTCGCTGTCCGTTTTTATCATCGTTTTTATGTTGGTATTTACTCTTTCGCAAGAAGCCATTACCGTACTGTGATCTCTTGAGAAGATACTGCCTATTTCCTTAAACGATTTATCCGTGAGCTTTCTTATTATATAAATTGCTATATGTCTTGCATTCGCGACGGCATCGGTCTTTTTCTTTGACTTAATTTCCTCAAGTGTAACTCCATAGTATTTCGCAACCGTGGAAATAATCTTGTCGATAAGAATATCCACGGGAATGTTACCCGGGTCGATTACGGAAATTACCTCGTCTATAGAGTCCTTTGAAACCTCTCTGCCCGTCATAGCGTTCATTGCGCCAAGCTTTTTTATAACGCCTTCAATCTGTCTTATATTTTCGTGAAGTCTGCTCGCCATATATTCTACGAGGTCATTTGGGATTTTAAGACCTATTGATTCGGATTTCTTTTTTATGATTGCCGAACGAAGCTCCGAGCTTGGCGGTTGAATGTCCGCGATAAGTCCTCCCTCAAATCTCGTACGGAGTCTGTCCTCAAGAGGCTTTATCTCGTGAGGCGGACGGTCCGAGGTAAGAATTATTTGCTTGTTTGATTCATAGAGATAGGAGAACGTATGGAAGAATTCCTCCTGCGTCGAAACCTTACCTGCTATAAATTGAATATCATCAATAAGAAGAACGTCTGCGCTGCGGTACTTTTCCTTGAATTCCTGCGTTGAAGCTGTAGAAATTGAGGAAATCAATTCGTTGAGGAAGTCCTCGCATTTTTTGTAGACAATTTTAAGTTTTGGGTACTTTACCTTCATGTGATTGATAACCGCACAAAGAAGGTGAGTTTTTCCAAGTCCCGAGTTTCCATGAATGAAGAGGGGGTTGAAGTCTGTTGCGGGGGTATTTGCAACAGCAAGGCACGCCGCCTTCGCAAACTTATTCGAAGCTCCCTCAATAAAGCTGTCAAACGTATATTCGTCTAAAATGTTTTTCTTCTCAACCGTGTTTGCGCTTGCAGAATCGTCAAGAAGCGTTTTTATCTTTTTTTCTCTGTCCTCGTTTTCGAGCGCGTCCTCTTTCGTGGGAATGAAGTCCATAGGATCGTCTTCGTTTGACTTTGCTTGAAGCTCTTCCTTTGACACTATTTTAACCTCAACCTCAAAGCCGATTATTTCGGCAAGGGAGGAGGATATGAGAGGCAAATACTTACTTGTGAGAATTCTTTTTCTTAAATCGGTCGGTGTTGAGAAAAGTGCTTCTTTTTCGTCAAGCGACATAAGAAAGAAATCTCCGAACCAGAGCTTGAACGTAGATGGAGCCGCATTGAAATTAGATTCAATTATAGGGAGCATCGCATCAACGATACATTGTAATTCGTCCATTTTTTACCTTCCTTTCTTCTGAAAAATGACGTGGAAAATATATTTTTCCACTATTATATAACTATTTATATATAGTATAACATATATGTAGAAAAAATGCAAGTAAAAGTTTACAAAAAATATGGATAAAAATAGCGAAAAAAATCAAATTCGATGTAAATAGAGTGTTACAATTTAAAAACATAAAAAAAGCCCTTATGCGTATAGGTAAACATAAAGGCTCTAAAAAAATATTATGCTCTTTTTGGCTTTCCTTTAAAGATAAAAGCTGTTAAATAACCGAAGACGAGAGCCGCAGAGCAGCCCGCTGAAGACGCAGTAAACGGGCCGGTTAAAATTCCGAGTACGCCGTCCTTGTCTATAGCTTCCTTGACTCCTTTTGCGACCGTTCCTCCGAAGCCTATGAGGGGAACGCTGATTCCGGCACCCGAAAAATCAAAGATAGGCTCGTAAAGCCCTACGCCACCGAGCAAAACTCCAAGACAAACGTAAAGAACCAAAATTCTTGCCGGCGTAAGTTTCGTTAGATCTATCAGAATCTGCGCGACGATGCATACCGTGCCCCCTATCAAAAATGAAAAAATAAGTCTTTGAAAATCAATCATAAAATCTCCTTTGCATTAGGTAAATTTCATTTTATAAATGATTTAAAGGTAATTCTAATCCTTAAAAGCTTTCATGCTCGATAACGATTAGCGGAGCGATACCTAAAATGTTATCACCTTGGCTTACGCTCGAAGTGCTCATAAGAGCACCGGTTGAAAGAAATAAAATCTTTCTGTATTCACCCGATTCGATTTTCGGGAGAATTGTAGAAGCTAAAACCGATGCCGAGCATCCGCATCCCGAAGCGCCTGAATGAACGTCGCGATCATCTCTATCGTAGAGCAAAAGTCCCGCATCGCGGTGTAAAGAAGCAATAGATTTGCCACGGGTAATCTTTTCTGATAGCATATCTTCTAAAATGGAGCTTCCTATACGCCCGAGGTCGCCCGTCATAACGAGGTCAAAGTCGCTCGGCTCGTTTTCCTCAAAAAAGCGCGATATTGAATCAAAGGCTGAAAGCGCCATTGCAGCTCCCATATTACTTTGATCCTTGATGTATCCGTCAACGATTTTTCCGGGCATAAACGCGCTGATTTTTGCATGGGAGCGCTCCTTTGACAAAACGAAAGCGCCCGATGCCGTGGCAGTCCATTGCGCGCTCGGTGCTCGTTGACCGCCGTATTCGATTGGTGTTCTGAATTGTCTTTCTGCCGCACAGTTATGAGAAGAGGTAACAGATGCGCCCCGTGTGTAGTTTTTAGAGGTTGTGAGCATAGAGGAGAGTATCAGAAGAGCTTCCGTACAGGTAGAGCAAGCTCCGTAAAGTCCCAAAAACGGAACGCCGAAAGAGAAGAGTCCGCCAGACGATGCAACGCATTGATTTTGCAAATCTCCCGCTACTATAACGTTAAGCTCCGAAGGTGGAATATCACGCTTTTTTAAGGCTAAATTCAATGCTATTCTCGACATTTCGCCCTCAGCCTTTTCCCAAGTTTTCATACCGAAAAGATCTTTCTCGTCTATGAAATCAAAATTCTCGCCAAGTGGTCCTCTGCCTTCTTCAAAGCCACCTACGGAGGCGTAAGATTCAAAGTAAATTGGGGTATCAAGATATGTTATTTTTTGCATAAAAACCTCGCAAAAGTAAACTTAAGTTAGAAAAAACTGTATTATTTGTCATTTTAACTCAAATTATACTAAACTGATTAACAACAAAATAAATGATTCCATAAAGTGTTCCTGATAACACTGCGAAGAGTATAACAGGTCCTGCGACGGTGAAAATTTTTGCGCCGACTCCTAAAATATATCCCTCTGATTTTGTGTCTATAGCGGGAGAAACAACTGCGTTTGCAAAGCCGGTTACCGGCACTAAAGTTCCCGCGCCTGCATGTCTTGCAATTTTATCAAAAACACCGAGTCCCGTAAGAAGTGCGGAAATGAAAATAAGCGATACCGTAACGAGCGTGTAAGCACTCTTTTCTTCTATCCCCAACATAGTATAAACCTCTGCAAGAAACTCTCCTAAAAAGCAAATAAGCCCACCGAAAAAGAATGCCTTCACCGAGTTTTTTACCACCTTTGATTTTGGAGAATGTTCCTTTATAACTTCTTTGTAATCTGATGATTTTTGCATTTTTAATACCCTCGCAAGAAAAAATAATACGCTATAATTTTCTTCGAGAAACACGAAAAATATTCAAAAAAATTCATTTTGGTTAAAAAAATAAGCCGATTTTGATTTTTAAAAAGATCAAAAAAACATTTTTATAAGCCGGCTTTTAAACTTGACAAAATAAAAAAATAACTGTATAATATATGTAATGATAAGGAAACGGAGGTACGAAAAATGAGCAATAAGGGCTTTTGGGATAACGAGGAAATATCCGAAAACAAAGAAACCTCGCTGACAACTCCCGAAGAGCAGAATTATTATCACGAATCGACTGCTGACGGCGACGAGAAAAAAGAAGATGAAGAGCGTTATTACGAGGTCTTCGATAAAAACAAGCCGAAATATATTCTTTGGTCGCTCATATCTGCTATACTTGGCGGAATATCCGTTATTTGCGCGTTCTTTGGTTGGGGCGGACTCATCGTTGGTATCCTTGCCGTTACGTTTGCCATTGTTTCAAGGGTGAATTTGAAGTATTTTGATAAAATAACGATTATCGGATTGATTTTAGGAATTTTCGGTATCGTATTCGGTTTATCGGTTGTAATTTTGAGTGAGCTTATTGATAACGGAACTCTCACGGATTATTACTTTCAAAAATAAAAGCGGTGCAAGTTTATTCTGCGCCTAAAAAAGACGGCAGGGGTATTGTTTTTCGCAATGCTCTGCCGATTTTTTGAAATCAAAAGAGGTTTTTATGAATAAAAGAAAAAAAGCTTTAATAATAGCTATAGTTGTTATAGCGGCTATTGCTTTGGCAGCGGGCGCTATGTACATTTTTAAATATCATCTTCCCGAAAAAAGAAAAAAAGCGGAGCATGAGAAACTCGTTATGGAATACAGAGCCGCAAAAATGGAACAATACCGCATGGAAAATGAAAAATACGATGATTACGAGGTAGATGTTGCATTTATAGGTGATAGCCTTACTGACGGATACGATCTTGAAAAATACTACCCCGAATACGTAGTTTCAAACAGAGGTATAGGCGGAGATACCACCTTCGACGTTGAAGGCAGAATAGACGTATCGCTTTACGAGCTTAAGCCAAAGGTCGCGGTAATGCTCATAGGCGGTAACAACCTTAAAACAATGTTCGATAATTATGAAAAAATTCTTGCAGGCATGAAGGAAAATCTTCCCGATACGAAGATAATTTTAGTTTCTCTCACCGCGATGGGAAAGCAATGGGGCGCGGAGAAAAACGAGATTGCAGCGCTTAATAATGTAAAAATTAAGATTTTAGCGGAAAAATACGGCTTTGATTTCGTAGATTTGTTTACCCCTCTTTACGATATAACAATAGGCGAAATATATGACGAATACACCAATGACGGCGCGCATCAAACCGATAAAGGCTACGAGGTATTTACCGCCACGATAAAGCCCGCAATAGAAAAAGCGTTAGCTGAAAGAGAAAATGAAAATAAAAACAACTAAAAAACATAAGGTTCATTTGATTTAAATTCAATTTAAAAAGCAGAGATTTTTCGGTTTAATTTCCGTAATCTCTGCTTTTTTTGTTTATTTTTCTATTATTTTTGACGGTGAAAAGCCGGTGTATTTTTTGAAATCTCTTGAAAAATTATAAAGTGAGGTGTAACCTACCGCTTCAGCTATGTCGGAAAGCGTTGTGTAGTCACTCTTCAGCATATCCTTCGCCTTTTCAAGACGAACGCTTTTTGCGTACGATACGGGTGACGTCTTCATAACTTCCGTAAAAATCTTTCTGAAATAAACCGTAGACATGCCGCAAAGCTTTGCGAGAGTATCATTTGTGATATTCTTTGAATAATTTGCGGAAATATACTCTATCGCAGGGATGATTTTTTCCTTTTTATTGCTCGGAGTATATTTTGAGCCGTCGGTTTTTATCAGTAATAAAAGCAATGAATAAAAATCTCGTAAGCTCTCAATATGCGAGCCGGGTCTTGGAATACCTATTTTGTATTCAAGCTCCTTTACTGCCTTGAGAAACGTTTCTTTATTTTTTACGGGTACTGAAAACGGTTCTTGACAATTAAGAGAGGATTCGAATTCGATTATCGAAAAATGCCCCTCTTTAGTGCACTTCCATTCGTAATTACAGCTCTTCGGCAGAAAAATCGCGTGATTTTCATCCGATATAAAGTTTTTTTGGCACGATGAATAAATCGTTTGCCCGCTATGCTTATAAACAATCGCCCATCTTGGACGGTCAATTTTTTGCATTCTCTTGTTTTTTGGCGTGTACATTGTGGAAACAGAGCAAACCTCAGTAACCGTGAGGCTTGATAAAAAATCAAGATACATAAAAATCTCTCCTTTTAAGCTGTATAATAATTATATCAAAAGAGCTTTGTGAAGTCAATGCTTTGTATCAAAATTGATAAACATAATCATATTTGATATTTACAAAAAAATAATTAAGTGTTAAAATGTATTATACCTTATATAAAGGAGAAGTAAAATGAAAAAGCTCTCTAAAATCAAAGCGCCCGCAGTTGCAGGTGTCATAAGAGAAAAAAATGCGCTTTCCGCTATAGCGGAAATGAGAAACTGCTTGCTTCACGGCGCAGATATGATAGATTTGCACTTATCCTGCCTTGATTCTTGCGACGTTGAATATTTGAAAAAAATAATATCATCAACAAAACTGCCTGTTCTTGCATTGAATTACAATAAATCGTATGATTGGAGCGATATGTATTTTTCTGAAGAGACGCGTGTTTTGAGTCTTCTTAATGCAGTTGAAGCAGGAGTAGGAGGCGTGGATATTCAAGGATATACGTATCATTTACCTTCAAAAACGGCTTTTTGCGGTGAAAACAAATATTCATTTACTAAAAATGGACCAAAAGAGGTTGTAACAGATGAAAATATAATAAAAAAGCAGTGCAATTTGATAGAAAAAGTGCATTCTATGGGCGCTGAAGTGCTTCTTTCCTGCCACCCGGGAATATCAATGAGCTGCGATGAGGTCGTAGACCTTGCATTGTTCCTCGAAAAAAGAAATCCCGATATAATCAAAATTGTTTCCAAGGCGGAAAACGAGGATGATCTTGCAGAAAGCATAAAGACTATGCTCGTATTGAAAAAGGAAATAAAAACGCCTATCAGCTATCACGCGAACGGCAAATTCGGAGATCTTTCGCGTATAATCAACCCCACGCTCGGCGGTCAGATTGCCTTCTGCGTTGATAGATATACAGAGGGAAGCACGATGGAGCAGATAGACTTGAGTTTGACGAGAGCAGTTGTTGACGGAGTGAGGAAAATAACGGGAGATATTTAAGATGAAAAGGATAAAACTTGGACAAATAGGAATAGGTCATAACCACGGCGAGGCTAAAATTCTTTCTGCAAGAAAGTTTCCCGAGCTTTTTGAAATAGTCGGCTATGCCGAGGAAAACGCGCGTTGGATAGAGAAGCGCGGTAATTTGAAGGGATACGAGGGACTTAAAAGAATGAGCGTTCAGCAGATTATTGAAAAATCCGACGCGATTCTTATCGAAAGCGACGTTTGGGATTTGACCAAATACGCAAAAATGTGTATCGACGCGGGCAAGCACATTCACATGGATAAGCCCGCAAGCGGAACTCTTGAAGAATATAAATACATGCTTGATACTGCAAAGGAGAAAAATCTCGTGGTTCAGCTTGGTTATATGTATCGCTATAACGAGGCTATAATGAACGTCTTCGAGCGCATACACCGCGGCGAGCTTGGAGAGATATATTCGATAACTGCAGAAATGAGCACTCGCCATCCCGCGCAATACAGAAAATGGCTTAAAAATTTCGGCGGCGGTATAATGTATATTCTCGGCAGCCATCTCGTTGACCTTATCGTCTATATTCTCGGAGAGCCTAAAAAAATAGATTCATATTTAAAGCGCACCGGACTTGACGGAGTTGAGGTTGAGGATAACAATTTCGCCCTACTCGAATACGATAAGGCTTTTGCGCGTATATACGTTTCATCGGTTGAGGTAAATGGATTCGGCAGACGTAAATTCGTCGTTTCCGGAAGTCTTGGAACTGCCGATATTTGCCCGCTCGAAGATCCGACCGTTATGGCTTATGCAGACACGGGTATGGGAGGACCTACCTATAAAGACGTTAAAGAGGTTATTAAATTCGGGGAAAGCGTCGATGGATGCAGATACGATTTGATGATGCGGGATTTTTACGCTTACGTTAACGGCGAAAAGAAAAATCCCTTTACTTACGAGCATGATTATCTCGTTCAAAGAGTTATATCGCAAATCGTCGGTGGTGTAAAAATGAGAGGAAAAGATATAGATTAATTAAATACGCAGATTGGTATTTTAGATTAATATACAAGGAGCATTTATTATGAAAAAGGTATTGGTAATAGGAGCAACCGGAGCGATGGGAAGATACCTCGTTCCCGAGCTTGTTAATCTTAATTACGAGGTTGTTGCCGTAGGACTTGACGAATGCTCGCCCTGGCAGCTTGACGTGAAATACGTAAAGGGAAACGCATTCGATAAGCTGTTTCTTGAAGAGCTTTTAAAAGAAAAATTTGATGGTATCGTAAACTTTATGAATTACGATGCGTATAGCTTCTCCGACTACTATAAGATGCTCTTGGATAATACGGAGCATTACGTGTTTCTTTCGTCATGCCGCGTTTACGATGATAAGGAGCAACCGATAAAGGAAACATCTCCGCGCCTTTGGGACACGTCGGAGGACGAGGTGTTAAAGGCATCTCACGATTATTGTATCCACAAAGCGCAGGACGAGGACCTGCTCAACGCGTCTAACTATAACAACTGGACTATAGTCCGCCCTGCAACGACGTTTTCCACCATGCGTCTTCAGCTCGTAACTCTTGAATTTGCGAACAGCGTAGAGCGCGCATTGATGGGCAAAAAGGTCATTCTTCCCATCCAGGCGAAGGATAAGCCCGCAACGCTCAGCTGGGGCGGCGACGTTGCAAAAATGATTGCAAACATGTTATTCAAAAAAGAAGCGTTACGCGAGGTTTATAACGTTTGCTCCGCAGAATCGAGAACGTGGGAAGAAATCGCCGAATATTACCGCGAGCTGGTCGGCCTTGAGGCTGTTTGGGTAGATAAAGAGGATTATCTTAAAATACTCAGTCCCGAAGGTAAAATCAACGTTCGTTGGCAGCTTGAATATGCGAGACTTTTCAGAAGAATTACAGACAACTCAAAGATACTCGCTCTGACGGGAATGAAGCAAGAGGAGCTTATGCCGATGCTTGACGGATTGAAGCTTGAAATTGCGAATATCCCCGAAGGCTTTACACCGAAGGAGACCGAGGTTGGACTTCGTATGGATGAATATATAAAAGAACATAACTTATGAGGAAAAAATGAAGGCGATACTTGTAAATGAAAATAAAGATTTAGTTTGGTCCGACGTTGCAAATCCGACCGTAAACGAGGACGAGGTTCTTGTTAAAATTTACGCAGCCGCGCTCAATCGCGCAGATCTTTTGCAAAGACAGGGGAAATATCCTTCTCCCGCGGGATGCCCCGAGTGGATGGGGCTTGAAATTTCGGGAGTTATCGAAGCGGTTGGAAGTAAGGTTACGAAATGGAAGGTTGGCGACCGCGTTTGCGCGCTTCTCGGTGGTGGCGGATACGCAGAATACGTCAGCGTAAAAGAGAATATGCTTATGCCCATACCAAAGGGGCTAAGCTTGAACGAAGCGGCGGCATTACCCGAGGCTTATGCAACCTCTTATTTAAATTTGTTTATTGAAGGTCATTTGGATGCAGGGCAGACCGCATTTATCCCTGCAGGAGCGAGCGGACTTGCATCGGTTGCAATCCCTATGGCAAAGGCATTTGGAGCAAGAGTTATAACCTCGGTTCTTTCGGATGAAATCAAAGAAAAAATCAAGCCTCTCGGCGCAGACGTTATCGTTAATTCCACCACGGAATGCGTGGAAGAAATACTCAAAGGTGAGGAAGAGCGCGGAACGCCCGTCAACGTATCGATGGACTGCCTCTCGGGAGAAACACTCGGAAAGAGCTTGCCATACATGGCAAGGGGAGGATACTGGATAGTTATTTCAACTCTCGCGGGCGTGGAAACAAACGTTATGCTTCGTCCTCTTTTGACAAAAGGGTTACACCTCGTAGGAAGTATGCTTCGAAACCGTACCCCCGAATTTAAGGCTTACATCCTGTCGGAGCTTGTTAAAAACGTATGGCCAAAAATAGAAAACGGCGATATTAAGCCGTCTATATATAAAGTTTTTCCTATCGAAAAAGCGGAGGAGGCTCACGCTGTTTTGGAGCGCGGTGAAAACGTCGGAAAGGTAGTTCTTGAGGTTTGTAATGAAGAATAAAACGCTTCTTTTAGCCCTTGTAGTAATGATGCTTTGGGGCTCGCTTTACCCAACGGTAAAGCTTGGTTTTTCGGCGTACGGTGTGAAAAGCACGGCTGATATATTGCTTTTTGCAGGAATCAGATTCACCATCTGCGGAATTATAATCGCCATCATTTCCTTGAAGCGCGACGTAAAGTGCTATTCAAACGTTAAGAGTGTTATTTTTCCGATACTTCTTTCGGGACTCGTGGCTATAGTTTTGCACTACGGCTTCAATTACGTGGGATTAAATTACACGGATAGCTCCAAGGCGGCTCTTTTGAAGCAGGTTGGCGCGCTTCTTTACGTCTGCTTCTCGTTCGTATTCATAAAGGACGATAAGCCGAGCGCGAAAAAAATCATATCTGCAACACTCGGATTTTTGGGAATTATCGCGCTCAATATCACATCTGACGGTATAACGTTCTCTATCGGTGACGTTTTGATTTTGTGTTCTTCCTTCTGCACAATTTTCTCAAACGTCATAAGCAAGAAAATTTTCGCAACCACAGACCCGATAACCGCAACGGGAATTTCTCAATTTTTCGGCGGCGCGGTGCTTGTTGTTATCGGTAAAAATATGGGCGGCAGCGTTAAGTTTGCATTTGACCTTTCATTATGGGTGATTTTCTACGTTTGCCTCGCATCCGTGTTAAGTTATTGTATATGGTACAGTATTTTGAAAAATGGCGAGCTTTCTCGTTTGTTCATCATTAAATTTTCTGAATCTATATTCGCTTGTATCTTTGGAGTGATGCTTTTGGGCGAGAACGTGTTAAATTTGCGCTATCTTGTGGCCTTTATTTTAATTGGTAGCGGAATAGTAATTTCAAATTTGCGTAAGACCCGCAAAATTGTAAAACAAAAAATGTAAAAGAAAAAAGCCGTTTATAAAATACGGCGTAAAAGCAAAACCCCATTAGGAAAGCTTTTTGAAGGCTTCTTAATGGGGCTTTTATTTTTTTAGATTAATGCTTAATATCAGCGTTTTCGGCAAGAGCAATTCTTGCTTCTTCTCTCGCGCTTACCTTTTCCTCGGGCTTAATGTCACCCGACTTGATAAGGGACATCTTCGTAAGCGAAGGACCTACGATTTCATAGATAAGTACTGCAAAGAGAGTTATGTTTCTTACTATCGAGCCATCGGGGCCGAGAGCCATTGCCTTGAGCGCCATACCGAGCGCAACGCCCGCCTGGGGAAGAAGGGTAATACCGAGATATTTTACTATACTCGGGTCGCACTTCGTAGCCTGGCAACTGATTCTTGCGCCGAAGTATTTTCCCAAAGAACGTGACAAAATGTAAACAATACCTATCACTACGACCGAAATTTCCGCAAAAACGGAAAGCTCAAGCTCTGCTCCGCTGATAACGAAGAAGAGGATAAGAATGGGTGCTGTCCAACGGTCTGCTCTCTCCATAAGCTCCTCGGAGAAGTCGCAAATGTTGCAGAAAACAGTACCGAGCATCATACAAGCAAGAAGAGAAGAGAATGCTATATGTAATCCAAAGCAAGTGAAGCTTATGTTAGAGATAGCAACCGTCATCATAACAAACGTTACTGAAACTGCCATACGCTTTGATCTTGAATGGAAGAACTTCTCGCAATGCGTGAAGAGAATACCCATAATGAAGCCTAATGCGAGAGAAAGAACAACCTCGATTATCGGCTCTAAAATAATTGAAACTATGCTTGCTCCGCCGGTGCTTAACGCTCTTGCAATACCGAAGGAAACTGCAAATACCATAAGACCTACCGCGTCGTCAATAGCAACTACGGGAAGAAGTATATCCGTGAGCTTACCCTTCGCCTTGTATTGACGAACGACCATAAGGGTTGCTGCGGGAGCGGTTGCGGTTGCTACTGCGCCGAGAACTATTGCAGAGGAAATAGAGAACTTATCGGGCATAAGGAAGTGGAGTCCGATAAGAAACGCATCAACCATAAATGTTGTGAAAACTGCCTGGAAGATACCGACTATCGTTGCTTGCTTACCGATTTTTTTGAGCTGCGCGAGACGGAACTCGTTACCCATGGAGAATGCGATGAAGCCGAGAGCAACGTCGGAAATTATTCCGAAGCTTGCAAGCTGGGTTGAGGTTATACCGATTCCTTCAACGCCGAATGCGCCGAGGCAGAACGGACCGATAAGTACGCCTGCTATCAAATATGCTGTTACTGCGGGAAGTTGAACGTATTTTGCGAGTCTGGATAGCAAAAGTCCCGCAAGGAGTGCTATCGAAAGACTTAAAAGTATGCTCGAAGAGCTTGTCAATTTAAACGCCTTCTTTCATTTTTTTGATTTTGGCGGATAACCGCCAAGTGCTTTAAATATTTATTAATCTACCGAATAAATAATATAGCACTTTGCATAAAAAATGTCAACTGTTTATATATATAAAAAACAAGACTGTCTTAATCGCTTTTTTGGGCATTTAAGATAGTCTTGTGTTTTAAACGTTATTTTAGTGACCGATATATGCGTTCCGACTCGTTAAAAATGTAATCGGACTCGTTTTTTTCTACGGTTTTGAGCGTTTTTTTGCTCGGTAAGCCCCAAACGTTGAAAAGCCGCGGTCCTATCCATTCGTTCTTGTCGGTGGAGTCAAAAACGCCCTTCAGTATTGAAAGAGCTGCCTTTTCTCGTCTCATGAAGATAACCTTCATAGGATGCTTTATAAGCGCGAAAATAAGCTTTGGATAGTGCGCGGTAATTCCCGTAAATGTGATTCCGGGGTGGCAAACTGAGATTTTGGGAGAGTCTTTGTCTTCCATAAGTCCGTAAGAGGAGAACATAACGAAGCGCTTTGCGTTGCCGTAAACCTTCGAAGCCCTCGTTCTCGTTTTAAAATCTACGTCATTTTTGTCGGTTTTAGAATAGTTGTGCGCGATACTGCCGACAATGACAATTTTTCCCCCACGCTCCGAAATGGGTTTCATAAGCTTTTTGGTTAGGTAGTAAGGGGAGATAAAGTTAATTTGGAATACATTATCGTAGCCTGTGTCGCAAACCTTCCTCGGTATGCTGTACGCTCCCGCGTTATGTATAAGAATATCAACGCACGCTTCTTCCAAAAGCTCACCCGCGTGCTTAACCGATGAGAAGTCTGCTAAATCTGCGGTTATTAGCTTAACGCTTAAATTCTTAAATTCTTCGGTAAGCTCGTTTTTGAAGGACTCGGAGCGTTCGCGGTTTCTGTCAACCAATATGAGATTCGCTTCAAGGTAGGCAAGGTATCTTGCAAGCTCTCTGCCAAGACCGCCCGTGCTTCCCGTGATTGCGACGTTTTTTCCCTTTAGACTCTCGGTGTTTTTATAGAGCCATTTTTTATATTTTTCGTAAGGTTTTTTCATAATTTGATGCGTTTTAAAATGTTTTAAATTGCTTTAAAATCTGCTCCTTGATTTCTTGCATACCCTTTGCGGTCGGGTGTGCGTTGCTCTTGTTTATGTTTTCAAGAAGAACGTAAGATGTATCGTATTTTTCCGAAGCCGAGATTACAGCCTTTGCTATTTCGGGCTTCAAGCCATCATTGACTATCGAAATAACGTTCGCCTCGGGTAAAATCTCTCTGACTCTTTTTATAATGTATGAGATAGCGGGTAAAACGTTAAAAAGATTCTCGTGAGAATAATCGTAGAAGGTTTCTTCGCCGAGAGGAGATTTTGCCCAGCAATCGTTAGTACCACCAAAAATAAACACGGTGTCAATCTTGTTCTCATCAAAAAATCCGTTTTCGTAGAGTTGATTAAGTCTATAGATGAACGACGTGGAGTGAGAACGGTCGGTATTGTCGTACCCCGTGTAACAAATTGTAGAGCCCGACCAGCTGTTGTTCTGTACGATGTTTAAATCAAGCTCCTCGGAAAGAAGATGCCACCAGGTTTCCGTGACCTTCGTAATATCGTTATCCTCTCTGCCTTTTTTGTAGTAATAAATTCCGTATCCCTCGGGTATGTATCCCTCAAAAGTGGAATAGCTGTCGCCTAATATCAAAACGTTTTTAGGCGCGCATTTTAAATTAAAATTATCCATAAATCCTCGGTAACAAATGTTTTAATGTTAAAAAAATTGTTATAAAGCAAAAAAACTGCCGTCATAATTATTATAGCATATTATTATATCACAAGCAGAACGAAAAATCAAGTAAATGTATCCGTTATGCGAATAACTTTGTGCATATTGGGGCTATAGCATTTAGGCAGAACCAAACAAAAAATATTGGAGGTATTGATTTTTCAGTACCCCCTTTATATTTTCTCTTTTTTCATTGATTTTATTGAATTTTAATGAGACAGTCCTATTGAGTGCAGTGCTATTATGACACTTCGCATTTTTTAAAGGTATCCTCTTATATCCTTCGCGAGCTTTTCTTCAAGCGAAATTAGCCGCTTGGTAATATCCTTGGATTTTTCATCTGCAGCTGCATATTTGTTTAGATAGCGGGATAGAGATTTTACGCCCATGTTGCACCCGTCTGTCATAATATCCGAAATTGTTGAGTCCGATTCCTTCATAGCAAGCATCATATTCGTTTTTATCCAAGACATTCCTTTTGCCATAGGGTTTGGGTTCTTGCCCTTGTCCTCGTAACTGTTAAGGAACTCGGTTGTTTCCCTTTCAAGCTTCTCATGCTCGTCCTTACATTTTTTTAAAGAATTGTAAAGCTCGTCTGCCTTTACGTGTGGCAAAACCTCATCAATTGAGCTGACTCCCATCTTTATTCCCGCATCGCATTCGCGCAAAAGCTTTATAGTATCAGATTCTATCATTTTTTTAAAACCTCCTTTTTAGACTATTATGTCCGAAAGGCTTTAAAATACTCATTTGCTAACAAAAGTTTGCAAACAAGTTGTTTTTGAAGATGAAATAAGAAAAAACAAATGTTGAAATGTGGAAAACTAATGGCGGCTGAAACTCACTAAAGCGTGATTTTTTCGGGAAATGCTTCTTTTCGCATAATGCCCCACATTTTATCTATGTAGGATAGCGTGTAAAAGTTTTCATAATAATGATAATAGAACGCGCCCTTGAGAGTCATTTCGTATATTCCGTCTTTTTTCTTTATAAAACCGAGTAGTTTTGCAACGAAAAGCTCAAATCCGAACGCCCTTTTTAGTGAAATGCCAAAGAATTTTTTGAAGTCATCTTCGCGCACCTTCGTGGAATAAGCAGTCCAGAATAGCCAGTAAATCATTCTCTGCCTTTTGGTGAATCTTATAGTCAGCGAGGTTGGCAGCTTTCCCGAATTTATTCTTTCACAGTAGGATTGCACGTCGAACGTGTTAATTTTGAACTGATTTTTCAAAAGGCTCGTAGCCGAGCAACCAAATCCGAGAAAAGTTTCGCGTGTCATTGATGAGTAGTTCGCCTCGGGCTCGCTTGAAAAGGTCCAGATCGAGCTGCGCGCGTAGCCTTTATCAAGGCAGTAATTCGTTATATCGTCAAGAAGTCTTCGCTTCTCTTTTTTTGGCATAGCGGAAACGGGGCTTTCGGTAAACGTGAAATCAATAAACGGATATATGGCAACGTGGTTTGCGCCCGAAGCGAACGCGGTATCAACGTCGCATTTTAAATCCTCAAAGGTTTGGTTCGGCAAGGCAAAAATTAAGTCTATTGAAACCGTTTCAAATTTGACCTTTGCCAAAGCGTTTTTTAGCGCGTTTTCGTCAACGGCTTTTCTACCGAGAACACTTTGATATTTTTCCGAAAAAGACTGCACGCCTATGCTTATTTTCGTCACGCCTGCCGACTTTAAGGCACTCAAAACCTCTTCGGTAACGTTATCGGGGTGCAATTCAAGCCCTATTCCGTCGGTGATGACGAAATGCTCGCCTATAGCTTCGATTATCTCTTTTATGCGCTCGGCTGCAAGCGCGGGAGTTCCACCGCCGAAATAAAGACTCGTCACTTGCTTCTTTTCGGCATGTTGCGAGCCTACCATGTGAATTTCACGAATCAAAGCGTCTATGTACTCGTCGCAAAGCTCTTTTGAATATCGCACCTTGCAGTAAGGGCAGAAATTACAAATGCTTTTGCAAAAAGGAATATGCACGTAAAGACCGAGCGAATTGCATTCGAGGTAGGGGAGCGTGTCATCGTATTCATTCTTAAACGTAAACGGACGAAGCGTTCTCGTCAGATATGATCTCGTTAAGCTTGTTAAAAAACTCATATTACTCCTAAATATACTTTAAGTATGTACGTAGCATTTCAAATATTATTTTTATATTTCCTCTAAAAAGAAGCGTGTATTCCGCAACGAAGAAATAACCGCATTCCTCGCAGAGTCCGGGAACGTCTATGCACCTGCCGCAAACCGAAACTTTGCCGTTTTCCATAACCACGCACTGATGGCAGGGCGTTGGAAATTTGTTATCAATAAGATAGGGAAAGGCACTCTTTAAATTAAACACGGGTGCGCCGTTCTTCATCATTCTTTTAATAACTTCGCAGCACTTCGCCTTTTCGTCGCGCGTGAGCGCTAACTCTCTTGTATCGGGGTACGGCGTGTGGAAATTAAACGAAACCGCCCGTACGTTTTTCGTATCTCTTGCAGTTGTGCAAACGTCTTCAATGTAGTCCTTGTTTATTTTATTGATAGCCATATAGAAGCAGATGTTGTCCGAGGTTGCGTTGGATATGTTTTTCATAATGGTATCGTAGGTGTCACCGCGAATATCGTTATGGCGCTCTTTGTCTCCGTCAAGGCTCAAAAGAATTAAATCCGCTTCGGGTAAATCCATCGGGAACGTGCCGTTTGTGACAACGTTGACGATAAGAAATCCCATTTCCTTTGCTTCGATAACCAAATCTCTTATAGTTTTTTCTCCATCGCGCCAGAGGAAAGTTTCTCCGCCGCAGAAGAAGAGAATGCGAACTCCCATACCGTAAAGGGTTTTCATTTCCTCTTTAATTTGAGAATAAGGATGAACTATTGCGGTAATATTGTTTACGGAACAGTGCTTGCAATGCAAATTGCATTTGTCTGTAACTATAACAGTGCCGAGGATTGGTGATTTCTTTCTGAATAAAATCGTCTTAACACCAAATGCGGCAAAGTGTAAAAATGAGGATAGCTTCATAATTTATCTCCGTTTTTAAATAAAAAAGAACGATGTTAAAAAACGCATCGTTCTTTTGTGTCTTTAGGGGAATCAAAAACGATGAGTTACGTTTCAGTGTTCCTATGACCTTGATGTTTAAAAAGCATTTTCTTTTGAAATTGAAAGAAATGCCTTTGTTTTTTCGCTCTTGGGATTTAAGAATACCTCATCGGGTGTTCCTTCTTCCTCAATGACTCCGTCTGCTATGAAAATGATACGGTCGGAAACTCGTCTTGCAAACTCCATTTCGTGAGTAACGATTATCATAGTTCTGTCATCACTCTTGAGCGAGTGAATAACTCTCAAAACTTCGTCTGTAAGTTCGGGGTCGAGTGCCGATGTCGGCTCGTCAAAGCAGAGAATGTCGGGAGAGAGCATAAGGGCTCTTGCAATTGCAACACGCTGCTGCTGACCGCCCGAAAGCTCGCAAGGATAAGACTTCGCTTTTTCCGAAAGTCCCACAGTCTTAAGAAGCTCCTCTGCACGAATCCTAATACTTTCGTTGCTCTCGGCTGTCTTTTTCTCTTTTTTATTTCTCTTTGCTCGAAGCTTTGGTGCGAGCATAAGATTGTCAATTACGCTATACTGGGGGAAAAGATTGAACTGCTGGAAAACGAGACCGAAGGAAAGCTGTGCTTCCTTGTTGATTACGGGTTCTTCGCCCTCATGAGCAGAGAACGCGGTTTTTCCGTTGACCGTGATTTCTCCTTCGTTTGCTATTTCGAGGAAGTTAATACAACGCAAAAGAGTTGTCTTTCCACCGCCCGAAGAGCCGATAATAGAGAGAACCTCTCCTTTGTTGAGAGTTAGGTCAACGCCCTTTAAAACTACGTTTTTTCCAAATCTTTTCTTTAAATTTTTAACCTCTAAAAATGCCATCTTGCCCTCCTTATACCTTGTAGTAGGAAAGCTTCTTCTCGAAGAAGCCGAACAAGAGTGTAAGAATACCTACGAATGCCAGATAGAAGACCGCAGTGTAGAACAAAGGCCACATAAGACCGTAACCGGCAAAGTTTTGCGCTGCTTGAATGATTTCAACAATCATAATAACTCTTGCAAGAGCCGTGTCCTTAACGAGCGTGATAACCTCGTTCGCCATAGGCGCGAGAATTCTTTTCACTACCTGCATAAGTATAACGTGGAAGAAGACTTCCGTTTTGGTCATACCGAGAACCTGTCCTGCCTCGTACTGACCCTTTGAAATACTTTCTATACCGCCGCGGTATATTTCAGAGAAGTAGCACGCGTAGTTTACCGTGAATGCCACCACTACTGCTGTGAATCTTGTAAGTATGGGCGTTCCGAAGAGAAATCCCGGAACGTAGAAAACGATAATTACTTGGAGCATAAGCGGAACACCGCGTATAATCCAAACGAAAACCTTTACCATTAAGGCAAGCGGTTTGAATTTTGTCATAGAGCCAAAAGAAATGACCAAACCTAAAGGAAGCGCCAACACAAGTGTTAGCGCAAATATCAGGAAGGTCTGTTCAAGTCCGCTAACAAGCTTTAGCGTAACTTCCCAAAAACCCATTATAATATTTCTCCTTTAATGTATAAAGATTAGTCGATAGTCTCGGTAATCTTTATTACGTTTTCGAAGTTGTACTTTGCTGCAATCTCCATGAGCTTGCCGTTATCGTAAAGAGTCTTGATTGCTGCGTTTACCTTTGCGGTAAGATCGCTGCCCTTTTTGAAGCCTACTGCGTAAATTTCGGAATCAAGCTGAATGTCGGATACAATAGAAAGGTCGGTGTAGTTACCCTTGCCGCAAACGTTCTGCGCAAGAACGATGTCAACAACGATATAATCAACCGCGCCGGACTTAACCTCTGTGAATGCGTTGATCTGCGCGTCGGTTGAAACGATTTCGCTCGCATTTACTTTCTGTGCATACGCATCTCCTGCGCTTCCGCCCTCAACGCAGCACTTCTTGCCTGCGAGGTCAGCCTCGGTCTTATAGTTTGCGAGGTTGCTTGTCTTAACAACTACGCACTGTTGGTTGAGCATATAGCCGTAAGAGAAATCGCAAAGATCGCTTCTCTTGATTCCGTTTTCGGAAGAGTTAGCAGTAAATCCGTTCCATACGCAGTCAATTGCGCCGGAATTAAGCTCGTTGAATTTCTGGGACCAGGTGATTTCCTGGAACTTAACTTCCATACCGAGAATTTCAGCAACTGCCATTGCAAATTCGGACTCAAAACCGGTCCAATTGCCGTTAGCATCCTTTTCGTTCAAGCCGGGGATGATGGTAACGCCGCATACGAGCGTGTTGTCCTCTTCTTCGGTTTTGTTGCAGCTCACGAGGTTTGAAATCGAGCTCACAAGAAGAGCGAGAGTCAAAATAAGTAAAAGAATTTTTTTCATTTTTGTGTTCTCCACTGTTATTATTTTTGTGCTTCAGTTTATTAAAGCACTGTTATCATACCACATTTTTCCTAAAAAGTCAAGAGGTTTTCGATATTTTAATAAAATAATTTATCTTTTACTGAGTTAAATTAAGTAAAACAAATAATATTAACTGAAGAGAAGTGAGTTTTTCAAAATTCAGGCGATAAAAAAGGGGCTGTCTCATTAAGAATTCGATAAAATCAATGCCAAAATGAAGAAAATGCAGCAAGAAATGTAGATTTAGCGAATTCTTAATGCGACAGCCCCTCGGGGCGCGAGGATTTTGAGCAGAAATCCTTGGCTGACGAGCGAGAAGCGTACAAAGGTACGCTGAGCGAGGAAACGAGGATAAAACAAAAAATATAATCAAAACGAAGAATTTCGGAGAAATTCAACATCATTTTATTGAAAACACGAAAAAATATAAATGGAGGTACTGAAAAATCAATACCTCCAATATTTTTTGTTTGGTTCTGCCTAAATGCGACAGCCCCTGAGTTTAAACTGTTTGTTCTATTAAGGTTTCGGAGTTTTGCTTTTCTGCCTTCTTGTCCTTGAAGTACCAAGGCAGATATGAAACGACGAATAGAGTGGTTACAACGAGTCCCATAATCAAAATTCTTATAACAAAGTTCGAGGGAAGAATGTCAAGAATCGATGGGGTACTTTCGGGGCGCGCCATGAAGAGATAGTTTGCACCGGGACCTATGATTATGTTGGCGGAGTAAGCTATAACCGCAAGAATTGCGAGCGCTACGTATGATTTTACTGCGGATTTTACCGTGGGGCGCATCTTATGCACGAACGTCATATAGAAAACACCGATATAACCCAAGGTGTGCTCAAGCCAGAATTGATAGTAACGGAATCTCGTGGGACCTGTGTAAGTAATAACGGTGGGAGTTAAAAGCGCGAAAATCGTGCCCGAGAATAACCAGAAATAGCAAATATCATAAAACGTTTGCGATTTTCCAATCATAAGATAGCTTGCAAAAACAATACCCCATCCGCAAACCGTAATAGGAAGATGATCCACGGGATTCGGGTCAAGCGAGGTGATGCCAACGAGTCTCCAGTAATAAGACATCTCGGATATTATCATCGCGAAAGACAAAGCGTAACGTATTTTTTCTTCGTGTTTGCAATTTGCGAGATAATCCTTGTACTTGTACGTAAGCAGAATTACTCCCACCATTAAAAGAATCGGGATAATGTGAGAGAGTGTGAAGATTGAGAATTCGGTTTCAGCTCCCGCACCGAAAAAGTAATTGAAAAAGCTTTTCATAGCAAAGACCTTCCTTTATTGTTTTTTAAAAATGTATGTTTTGAATTTTTATTACTTGATGTTTTATAAAGCCTTCGAATATCAATTGAGTGAGGGTTCGAAAAAGCTTATATCTCCTTCTTCGTGCGCGACGGTGAGAATATATTCTTTACCATTTATCGAAACGCGCTTATCGTAAACGCGCTCGCCTATTGTCGATACGTGCGAAGGCTCAAATGCACTGCTGCCTATTTTTTTGAAAACTGCTTCCTTCATACACCACCGTGTTAAAAGAAACGCGCTTTTTTCGTCTTCGTTTGCCGATAAAAACAGTGAATATTCGTCTTCGGTTAAAAATCTCTTTGCAAAACCTTCTGGAATAGTCTTGTTCGCCGGTTCAATGTCGATACCAACGGGTGCGTGTGAGATTGCAACGGCTACTGCCGAGTCACCGTGCGAGATTGAAAGCTCGCATTTTGGTGATCGCCATTTTCCGTTTTCGTCTTTAAAAAGTTCAGCTTCTTCGATTGATATTCCGAGCGTTTTTGAAAGAGCGTATTCTAGAAGCAACCACGAATAGTATTTTTCTCGCTTGACTGATAGATTTGATATACGCTTAACTTCATCATCGCGCTCTTTTGGAAAGAGAATTTTGAAGTTATCACTGCGCGGTATTGATGAAATATAAATGTCGGTTTTTTCCGAAATGTTAACTATCATTTACAAAATGCCTTTTTTGAAAGAAAATAACAGCGTTTTATTTTGACGCTTCGCTTGAATTTAACGTAAATATGCTTAATTTGTTATTCTTGAGCGCCTTTATGAAATCAGCCTCGCTTGAAATTGCCTTTTTGGATTGCATTCCCGCGAGAAGCTCTTTTTCTCTTCCGCCGTGATTGTCCGAGCCGGCAAAGCGGATCAATCCGTAATTGTCTGCATAGATGCGAGCCATTTCGTTTTCAAATTCGGTACGGCATGCATTAATCACCTCGATACCGTGAACCTGTCTCGGGAAGAGTCTTATATGGTCTATGTATCTCGCTTCTCGAAACGGGTGGGCTTGAATCACGAGCGCACCCTCTTCCATCATAAAAGCAAGCTCCTCGCTCTTTTTCATTGCCGTTATTTCGGGGTGCGCGAGAAACCACGCCTTATCAAGACCGTAAATGAGGAAATCGGTACCGCCGTACGAAAGCTCCACACCGAAGAAAACCTTAAGCCCTATTTCCTTGCCGATTTCAAGACCTTGCTCGTAATCCGAAAAATAAAACTCGATTTTTTCCTCGTAGGATGCCGTGGGGGAGCAGTTGATGTTTCCATCTATAAAGTGATTTGTTATAAAAACGCCGTCATAGCCGTTTTGCTTGTAAAATTCAAGCTGCTCGCGCACAGTCGCCTTTGCGCAACGGCTCACGGGTGACGTGTGAAGATGTGTTTCGTATTTGAACATAATAACTCCGAAATTAAAAACGATTTAATTTGTAATAGCGCCATTAAAACGCGTCACGATTTAGGGGGATTATGCGGGCTTTTGCTGCTGGTCTTGATTTTCTTGCTGGTCTTGGTTTTCATTGTCTTGATCGCTTGAGGGATTTGAGGGAGCATCGTTTGGAGCGTCGCCGCCATCGTTATCGCCATCCTCTTCAAATCCTTCGTCAGAAACGAATATAGCGGTGAAAACTGTGTCTTCGGTAATGTTTTTATCCGATCTTGTAGGATTTTCGTATCCGTCATCCCAGCCGATAAATACCCAACCGTCATCAGCAACCGCAGTTACCGCCTCTGTGTTTGAACCGCTTTTTATAAGCTGGGTGTCATTCGTGTAAATCATACCTCCGCCATCGACAGCGTATGTTACCAAAACAAAATCAACATCTTTTTCGTCAGGCTCTTTAGAGCAAGATAAAACGCATACAAGTGTCGCGCATAACACAATTAATGCTAAAAGTTTTTTCATTTTTTATTTCTCCTTTGTGCGATTTGGTAAACGATTATTTACAAAAATTGATAAAATCACTTATCTAATGCGGCGTTAAGCCAAAGAATCGTGTATCTATCCTTCAAGTCTTTTGCGTAAGCTATCGCATCGTTAATTTTCTCTTTGGAGTATAAACCGTAAAAATCGTTTATCGAAAGCTCTGCAGATTCAAGCATGGAAAGTATTTCTTCGGGCGTAGGGGATTCAAAAAGTATTTTCTTTATCTCATCCCATTTCTCCGCATAGACAGAGGACTTATCCTCGTATATCCAGCCGAGCTTTTTTTGTGTTTCGATAACGCCGTCGGAAACCGTTTGATTTCCGTTATGTCCGTAAACGCTCTTGATTTCGTTTTCCCAAGACGACTCGTCAAAGCTCTTTGTTTTCGGAGAATCTATCTTAAGAATTTCTTGTCTTATACGAGAGGTTACATAGGTAGAGTATGCAACGTCAATACCGTGTGAAAAATACGGATCGGAACGAAGCACTCCTATTACCTCAAAGAAGTGGGATAGGTGATGCTCGCTTCCCGATGCGGGACGGGAATTTCCCATATAAGCCATAGCGATTCCAACGATGACCAAGGCTCTCATCAAGAAGGCAATGCAATTTTCATCACGGGAGAGTATATCTCTGCCCATTTTTGACACGGACTCCACCGTATTGTAGGTTAAATCGTAAATGTAACGGCAAAGAGGCTCTCCGTTTATTGCCTCGCTTAAACGCCAATCGTTAAGACAACTGTATTTTCCTATTATATCTCCGTAGCCCGCCTTAAGCATTTCGATGGGAGCGTTTTTTAGAATCGAGGTATCCGCGATAATAGCGGTGGGAACTGCGGCACTTGTGGTTATTTTCATACCGCCAAAGAGCATAGCTGCGCCCTTTGATGCATATCCGTCCATTGAAGGAGCGGTAGCCACGATGTAATAAGGAAGCTTTGCTTCAAAGCTGACGTGCTTGCAAAGATCGTTGATAACACCCGAGCCGACGCCCACAATCAAATCCGTGTCGGGTTTGATGCGCGATTTAAGCATTTCAACTGCATTCTCGTCGGGAATCAACACGCCCTCGCCCTCAAACTTAAGGCGAGAGGTGATTTTGTCTGCAAGCAGTGTGTCAACCCGTCCACCGCAAACGCGGTAGGTGTTGGAGTCGGAAACAAGAAGGATACTCTTATATTTTTTGCACATTGCGGGCAACTCATTGACCGCGCCGTTTCTGATAATTACGTTTTCAATATTGCAGTTATGTAAAGAACCGCAAGAGCAGTCGCTCTTCGTGCCGAGAAGTCCCGCAACGTCGGTTTCCTTTTCGTTGAGCCAGGGTGCTAAAACCTCGCCGAGTCTTCTGTAATCATCTATCGTGATAAATCTGAAATCAGAGTGATAAACGCACTCGTCGTTTCCGCCAAGACCGTAATCGTCGCCAACGAAAATGACCTCATCGTGAGAGAAACCGTTTTCGCTGCACCATTTGTCAAGAGCGTAATATTTGTTAAACGGCTTTGGAGCAATGTCGAAGCAAGAAGAACCGCCAAGGAATACGTTGTAGTTGCCAAACGCCTCGCAAACCTCGTCTAAAACAGCTCGACGCTTACTTCTGTCGGGGTCGAAGGCGAGCTTTTCATTTTCGTCAGCTTCAGCTCCGAGAACGGGAAAGACCATGCAGCCCGTGTCGAGAAATTCAACGTTGTTTCCAACGTAGCTTGTCATTCCGTGCTTTTCGCGGATAGCATGGACCGCCTTTTCTATATATTCCTTGTTTTCGCAAGGCTTTTTCTCGTTTCTCTTAAATGAGATTTTTCCGTTTTCGTAGGTTGCGTTTTGCATACCGTAGTTTCCGATAGCTTCTGCAGGGAAACCTCCAAGCTGGTTGTATATACACTCGCAGCCGCTTGCGCTAACGATAACGAGCTTATACTCATCAGAAAGCTTTTCGAGTATTTTTCGGTTGTTTTCTTCAATGACCGAGTTGTGTTGCGTCAGCGTGCCATCGAGGTCGAATGCAAATGCCTTAATCATTTTTTGCTCCGTTTTAAAAATATATTTCATCTTTGCAGTTTCGGTTTATTAATCGAACGCGAAAGGTCAGTATGTCTTCTTTTGATACTATAACCATCATTATAGCACATGCTTGATCATTTTACAAGTGTAAAATGCTTAAACCGAAAAAAAGAGGGGTTTTAGCTTTAAAAAATGACGAATTACTTTTCCAAAATAAAAAAACTTGTTTAAATTAATAAATTTTTTAAAAAATACTTGACAAAGCAAAAAACGTATGATACAATTGTTCACGTCTAAACGCAATGAAGCGGAATAGTACGTATAAGTCTTCGCTCTCAGAGAAATGCCGGTTGGTGCGAGGCATTAGGGGGATTATACCGAACTCGCCGTGGAGCGGTTGCCATGAAAAAGGAGTAGTGGCAGACGGGAACTCCCGTTACAGAGTTAAGATGTGTCAGCGTCTAAAGGGCATCCAAAAGGGTGAAAAAAGAGTGGTACCGCGGAAATAGCATGCGTGCGTTTTCGTCTCTTTGCAGTAACAAAGGGATGAGAGCGTTTTTTATTTTGTTGCTGCTCCGATAAAAACAGTAATTATTTCTTGAAAGAGGTATTTAAAAATGAGAAAAATCAACGTTGCAGACATCACGCTTAAAAAGCTTTCCGAGGACCGAAAGGTATCTTTGCTATTCCGTGAAAAATCCGCTATTGCGAATTGCTCGGATAGAATCGGGGTTGACGCTATTGAGCTACCCATGGTGAAAAATGTCCGCGAGGATTCTATCATATATAAGACCATTGCCAAGAATACCGAAAATTCTACTCTTGCAATTCCCGTAGGATTTAATAAAGACGAAGTAAGCGTTGCTTGGGAGTGCATAAAGGATGCAAAAAATCCCCGCCTTCAAATAGAACTTCCCGTGTCAACCATACAGATGGAATATACCTATCACGTTAAGCAGGCGGCAATGCTTGAAAAGATTGCAGAGCTTGTGAAGGAAGCGAAGACTCTTTGCCCTAACGTTGAGTTTTCCGCACTTGACGCAACGAGAGCCGACGAGGACTTCCTGGTTTTAGCAGTGAAGACCGCAGAGGAAAACGGCGCGTGTGTCATAACTATTTGCGACAACGCGGGAGAGTCCACTCCGAAGAAGATTGAAAAGCTCGTTAAAGCGGTAAAGGAGACGGTTAGCGTTCCTGTTTACGTTCAGGTGTCCGACCGCATAAAGATGGCGGTTGCATCTGCTTTTTCCGCGATTGAGAGCGGTGCTGACGGACTCAAATGCGCCATGGTTGGAGACGACGTTCTTTTAACGGGCGAGATTTCCGATGCGCTTACCGTTTGCGGTTCTGAAATAGGCGCGAGCGTTGAGCTTAACAATACGAAAATACATTCAAGCATCGACAGCATGCTTTCTAATATCAATCACGAGAGCGCAAGCGCAGATGAGTCGGTAAGTGACAGTAAAAAAATTCTTCTCGATTCTGATTCTACATTGGCGCAGGTTGCAAAATCTGCGGAAATGCTCGGCTATGACCTTTCCGACGAGGACGTAGGAAACGTTTATAAGGCGCTCGTTCAGGTTTGCGAGAAGAAGGGCGCAGTGGGTTCAAAGGAATTTGAAGCGCTAATTGCAAGCTCGGCTATGCAAGCTCCCTCGACGTATCATTTTGAAACTTATACCACAACAAGCAGTAACATAACCAATTCTATGACTCAAATAGCACTTAAGTGTGACGGAGAAATGATGTACGGTGTTAGCTCCGGTGACGGTCCCGTTGACTCCGCATTCCTTGCGATAGAGCAGTGCATAGGCCATCATTATGAGCTTGACGATTTCCAGGTTCAAGCGGTAACAGAGGGAAAAGAGGCTCTCGGCTCGGCGCTCGTAAGACTTCGCTATAATGGAAAGCTCTATTCGGGCAACGGAACATCTACAGATATTATCGCGGCAAGTATAAGAGCTTATATAAACGCATTGAATAAAATCGTATTCGAGGAGGCATAATATGAAAATTGTGTTTTCAACCAAGAACGTAAGCCGTGCTTCGTTTCTTGATACCTGCCGATACGCTTATGATTACGGATTTGAGGGCTTTGAAATATACGATGCAATAAAAGAAAGAAGCGCTCACTACGATAGCGTGTTAAGACGTGATAGAATTGCCGATGCTAAAAGAAAGCTCGTTAACAGAAATCTTTCCGTGTCTGCGCTCACAGTACCCGTGTCGGTTGACAGTGATGAATTTACCGCAGAGCTTATCCGAAAATATGTCGAAATGGCGGATTTTGCGGGAGTTGGCAACGTTATCGTGCGCGTTGAGAACAACGGCTCGTTCGACCTGTTCGACCAAAAGCTCTCTTCGGCAATCAAGCGCGCTGAATCGGCTGACGTAAATATTCTTTTTGAAACTGTCGGTTATCTTTCGAAAACCGAAAACGTTATAGAAATTATAAATCACTTTGCATCTGCGGCAATAGGCGCTTCTTGGAACGTAAGAGGTACTTATTTTGACGCGGGTGAAACTGCCGAGGTTACCATTAAAAATTTGGGCTCGTACATAAAGTACGTGCGCCTCGGAGATATGAAAGACGGGAAAACCGTGTTGATAGGCGAGGGCGATCTTGAAGTTGATAAGCTTATAAACGCACTTTCCTCACTTAACTACGAGGGCTTTATATGCGCCGCTTGGAACGAAGAAATCAGCGATGCGGATATAGTTCTCACTCATTTTGCAAATTATATCTCATCGCTTAACCGCGAGAAGAGGAGCTTTGACCGAGCGTACTATAACAGAGCCAAAACAGGCACGTACGTGTGGAAAAAATACGACGTTATAGAAGCAACTTTCTCCGACGTACTTGATACGATGGTTGAGAATTATCCCGACCAGTACGCATTTAAGTATCCAACTCTTGACTACACGAGAACATACGAGCAATTCCGCCGCGACGTTGACGAATGCGCCGCAGCTCTCATATCCTTGGGCGTTAAGGCGGGCGATCACGTTGCAGTTTGGGCAACCAACGTTCCCGAGTGGTTTATTACCTTCTGGGCAACCACGAAAATAGGCGCGGTTTTGGTTACCGTAAACACAGCTTATAAAATTCACGAGATAGAGTACCTCTTGAAGCAGTCGGATACTCACACGCTCGTTATGATAGAGTTCTGCAAGGACATTAATTATAAGGCTATCATAGAGGAGCTTTGTCCAGAACTTAAAACGCTTGAGGCGGGCAAGCCCTTGTATTCGAAAAATCTTCCTTTCCTTCGTAACGTGGTTACCGTGGGCTTCTCGATGGACGGCTGTCTTACTTGGGAAGAGATGCTTTCGCGCTCGTCACTCGTTCCTCGTGAGGAGGTTAGAAGAAGAGCTTCTCTCGTTAAGCCCGATGACGTGTGCAACATGCAATACACCTCGGGTACAACGGGCTTCCCAAAGGGCGTTATGCTTACTCACAGAAATATTGTCAACAACGGTAAGACGATAGGTGATAGAATGGACCTTTCAACTGCCGATAGAATGATGATTCAAGTTCCGATGTTCCACTGCTTCGGCATGGTGCTTTCGATGACTTCTATGATGACTCACGGCGGAACGCTTTGCCCCATACCTTACTTCTCTCCAAAATCGTCGCTCTCGTGCGTAAACGACGAGCGTATCACCTGCTTCAACGGAGTTCCCACGATGTTCATTGCAATGTTCAACCACCCCGACTTTGCAAAGACCGATTTCTCGTATATGAGAACGGGTATTATGGCGGGAGCGAACTGCCCTGCGGACCTTATGCGTCGTGCGGCAGCAGAGATGAATATGCGTGAAATTATTTCGGTTTACGGTCAGACCGAGGCATCTCCCGGATGCACGATGGGAGAGGTGAACGAGGATATAGACCATCGCGTTGAAACGGTAGGAAGCGCATTCCCCGGAGTTGAATGCAAAATAATAGATCCTGAAACGGGAAATGAGCTTCCCGATGGAGAAAGCGGCGAGTTCGTCGCGCGCGGATTTAATATTATGAAGGGATACTACAAGATGCCCGAAGCTACCGAGCAAGCGATAGATAAAGACGGTTGGCTTCACTCGGGGGATATTTGTATGAGAACGCCAGATGGATATTACAAGGTTACGGGACGTCTTAAGGATATGATTATTCGAGGCGGAGAAAACCTTTATCCGAGAGAAATCGAGGAGTTCTATTTGACAAACCCGAAGGTAAGAGACGTGCAGGTTATCGGTGTTCCCGATGAAAAATACGGTGAGGAATGCTGCGCTTGGATTATTCTTCACAAGGGCGAGTGCGCTGACGAAAACGAAATGCGCGAATATGGAAACGCGTCTATCGCAAGACATAAAGTTCCAAAGTATTTTATGTTCGTTAACGAGTTCCCGATGAATGCCGCGGGTAAGATTCTTAAATATAAAATGCGCGAGGAATCCGCAGAAAAATTGGGACTTAAAAAGTAAAAAAAATAACGCAGGTATAGTTGTATATTTTGATGATTTTGAAATAGGTATGACGGCAGATATTCCATCTGCCGTCATTTAAAAAAGATAAAATATTTGCCTTTGCGCGTGATTATGACAACATTTCTTTACGTTTAGATGAAAAATATGCGAAAACAACGCCCTTGACAGATTGATTGTCCCGGGGTTATGTCATTTATGTCCGTGTGGGCGAAGTATCTTGAGGTTGACTTTTTCGGCGAGAAATTGCTCGCGGGAAAGTCTACGAAAACGGAGTGGATAAAGCCCGTCTTTGCAGATGACGTTTTGAAAGCAAAAAACAGAAAAAGATATACGGCAATCTTAAATAAAATTGCTTTTTTGTAAAAAAGTATTGACAAATAAAAAAATAAGTGCTATAATTTCTACAAATTTGAATATCACAAAAGACTATGATGAAGACGGTCGGATTGTGATGCCTGCAGAGAGTTGTCGGTTGGTGCAAGACAATGGCGGAGCTTTCCAATGACCTATCACTTCTGAGTCGAGGGACCGAAAGCGAAAGCAAGTAGACTCCTTCCGTATTGCTGCGTAAAGGCAAAGGGCTTGTAAGAGCTCGGAAAGTGACGGATTTTATTCCGTAATTTGAGTGGTACCGCGGGTGTTTTTACTCGTCTCAAAGGATTTCTTTTGAGACGAGTTTTTTGTTTGATTAGAAATCCGTTCAGAACATCGTAATGGAAATGAAAGGAGACAGAAAAATGGACTACAATCTGAAAGAGGTCGCAGGCAGAATCAAGGACCTCAGAGAAGCAAAAGGATATTCTCAAGAGGAGCTCGCAAAGCTTACGGGCGTTTCGCTTGAGGATTATCAAAATCTCGAAAAGGGCGAAACGGACTTTAGCTTTACCTTTATTTATAAGTGCGCGAAGGCGTGCGGAGTTGAGGTTGTTGACCTTCTTGAAGGCAGAAGCTCTACTCTTACCTCGTTTGCAATTACGAGAAAGGGTGAAGGTCTTAAGATTATAAAGAAGCAGGGCGTGGTTTACAATAACCTTGCTCCGAAATTCAAGGAGAAGCTTGCCGAGCCTTTCTTGGTTAAGTTTCCTTATATTCCCGAGGAGCAGAACGCTCCCATAAAGCTCAACTCGCATAACGGTCAGGAATTTGACGTTATCGTAAAGGGATCTCTTAAGGTTCAAATCGGAAATCACGTTGATGTGCTTCATGAGGGCGATTCAATATTCTACAACAGTATCATTCCTCACGGTATGATAGCGGTAAGCGAGGGCGGATGTGAGTTCCACGCGGTTGTCCTTAACCCCCAGAACGGAGAGGTAAGCGAGGAATATCCCGAGGTTCCGTTCGTAGGTGCAAAGGCTCACGAAATTCAAACGTCAGCGGCTACTACCATTGCAGATGATTATATCGAGTCCTACTACGATGAAAACGGCGTATTTAGCGGAATTAAATTCAAAAATGACGATAAATTTAATTTTGCGTTTGACTGTGTTGACGCTATTGCGAAAAAGACACCCGATAAGCTTGCTATGATGTGGGTTGCGAACGATAAGACCGACCGCAAATTCACGTTTAACGATATGAAAAAGTATTCGGCTAAGACGGCTAACTATTTTGAGTCGCTCGGCATTAAAAAGGGCGACACCGTTATGCTCGTCTTGAAAAGACACTATCAGTTCTGGTTCTGTATGCTTGCACTTCATAAGATTGGCGCAATAGCAATCCCCGCAACCAATCAGCTTGTAGCGCACGATTTTGAGTATAGATACAAGGCGGCAAACGTAAAGGCAATTGTTTGTACCGCAGACGGCGATGTGTCTGTTGAAGCGGAAAATGCTGCTGCAGAGTTCCCCGAAATGCTCAAAATTTTGGTTGGCGGCAAGAAGGACGGCTGGTATGATTTTAACGTTGAAATGGAGAGATTCAGCACTCATTATTACCGCAACGAAAACACTCCTTGCGGAAATGACCCTATGCTTATGCTCTTCACTTCGGGAACTACGGGTTACCCGAGAATTGCAACGCATTCGTACAAATACGCTTTGGGTCACTATCCTACCGCAAAGCATTGGCATAACGTAAATCCCAACGGCTTGCACTTTACAATTTCCGACACGGGTTGGGGTAAAGCGCTCTGGGGTAAGCTTTACGGTCAGTGGCTCTCTGAGGCAGGCGTGTTCACTTATGACTTTGATAGATTCCATTCGGAAGACATTCTTCCTATGTTCAAAAAGTACGGTATAACTACATTCTGCGCGCCTCCCACTATGTATAGATTCTTCATCAAAGAGGACCTTTCGAAATACGACCTTTCTTCTATTGAATATGCAACTACCGCCGGCGAAGCGTTAAACCCCGAGGTGTTCAATCAGTTTAAAAAGGCAACCGGGCTTACCATAATGGAAGGCTTTGGCCAGACGGAAACCACACTTTCTATCGCAAACTTTGTAGGCTCAACGCCCAAGATAGGCTCTATGGGTAAACCCAGCCCTCTTTATGACGTTGTGCTTCTCGACCCCGACGGAAACGAGTGCAAGATTGGTGACACGGGTGAGATTTGTATTCGTACAAAAGATAACACGCCCTGCGGCTTGTTTATTGGATATTACCTTGACGAAGAGAAAACAAATGATGTTTGGCACGACGGATATTATCACACGGGTGACCAGGCGTCTATGGACGAGGACGGATATCTTTGGTACGTTGGACGTATTGATGACGTTATCAAGTCTTCGGGTTACCGTATCGGCCCGTTTGAAATTGAGAGCGTAATAATGGAGCTTCCTTACGTTTTGGAATGTGCTATTACGCCCGTTCCCGATGAGGTTCGCGGTCAGATAGTTAAGGCAACCATCGTGCTTGTAAAAGGAACTAACGGTACAGATGAACTTAAAAAGGAAATCCAGGAGTATGTAAAAACTCACACGGCTCCCTATAAATATCCTCGTATCGTTGAATTCGTTGACGAGCTTCCCAAGACCATAAGCGGTAAAGTAAGAAGAGTCGAAATTCGTAAAAACGATATTGAGAAAATGAAAGCAAACTGATAAAGCACGGTAACGTGTGAGATTTTGCGAAAAATTCATTTATAACCCATAAAACAAAAAAGCAGACCGTTTGACTCTGAAAGCGAGAGTTGAATTAGGTCTGTTTTTTTGCTATATCTGAAGTGTATTTTGAAAAACAGCGATAAATGAAAACAATTGTTTGCTTTTATGTGTATAAAAACGCAAGTTTTGTGTTTTTCAACCGTTCGCGAGCCGTTTTATAAATGAGTTTTTTATCTTAAAAGTTTGTTTTTTGGTGATAAAAGAAAATGCATTTTCAAAAACAAAAAACATTGCAATATTAATAATCTTATGCTATAATTATTATAATAACAAAAGGAAGGGGGGCTTTGAATGAAAGTTTATGACGTTGCCGGAATGAGCTGCGCTGCGTGTAGCGCGCGTGTTGAAAAAGCGGTGTTGGCCGTAGATGGTGTCGAGTCTTGTTCGGTGAGCTTGCTAACCAATTCTATGGCGGTTGAGGGTGACGTAAGCGCTGAGAAAATAATTTCTGCGGTGGAAAAAGCAGGATATAGCGCTTCGCCGAAGGGCGCAAAAGACGGCATAGTTTCCGATGAGGAAAGCGCTCTTGAAGATAAAGAAACGCCCGCCCTTTTTAAGCGGTTGATGCTATCGCTAGGCTTCTTGGTCGTTTTGATGTACTTGTCTATGGGGCACGTAATGTGGGGATTTCCGCTTCCTCTGTTTTTAACAAAAAGCCCGATGGCGATAGGCATCGTTCAGATGATTTTATCCATTGCCGTTATGTATATAAACCGCAAGTTCTTCATAAACGGATTTCGCGGACTTATGCACAAAGCACCAAATATGGATACGTTGGTATCACTTGGCTCGCTTGCCTCGTTTATATATAGCGTTTACGCTTTGATAGCAATGGCGATTTCGGATACGCCCCACGAATATTTGCACGACCTTTATTTTGAGTCAGCGGCAATGATACTCGCTTTAATAACACTCGGAAAAATGCTCGAGGCTCGTTCAAAGGGAAAAACGACCGATGCGTTAAAAAGTCTTATAAGCCTTGCTCCGAAAACCGCAACTGTGATACGTGACGGAAAAGAGATTGAGATTTCCGCAACTGAGGTTCTTTTGGGGGATATATTTGTCGTTCGCCCCGGAGAGAGAATAGCGGTAGACGGAATGGTTATCGAGGGGCATAGCGCGGTGGACGAATCCGCGCTGACAGGTGAAAGCATTCCCACGGATAAATTCGAGGGGGACGCAGTAAGCGCCGCCACTATAAACAAATCGGGATATATCAAATGTAAAGCAACTCGCGTGGGCGAAGATACAACGCTTTCTCAAATTATAAAAATGGTAAGCGATGCGGCGGCCACCAAAGCCCCCATCGCAAAAATTGCCGACAAGGTATCAGGGGTATTCGTTCCGGCGGTAATGGCGGTTTCGGCGGCGGTGTTGGTAATATGGTTACTCTTGGGCGCGGGTATAGGATTTTCGCTTGCTCGTGCAATATCGGTTCTTGTAATCAGCTGTCCTTGCGCGCTCGGACTTGCAACGCCCGTTGCTATTATGGTTGGAAACGGCAAGGGCGCGAAAAACGGAATACTCTTTAAAACGGCAGCTTCGCTTGAAATGGCGGGCAGAGCGCAAATCGTCGCGCTTGATAAAACCGGAACTATCACCAAGGGTGAGCCGGAGGTTACTGACGTTATAGGTGAAAGCGAGCTTCTTGAGGTAGCGTACAGTCTTGAGGCGAAAAGCGAGCATCCTCTTGCGAGAGCAATCGTAAAAAAAGCCGAGAGCGAGGGAGCTTCGCTTTTAACCTCGACCGACTTTGAGGTGTTTGCGGGCGGCGGAGTGATTGCTGAATTAAACGGTGATAAAATTATAGGTGGAAACCGTAGCTTTGTAGAGCAATATGCTCCTATTCCGCCATTCGCACTTGAAAGAGCAAACGAGCTTTCGCGCGAGGGAAAGAGCGTTATGTTCTTCGCAAAGGGCGAGAGTTATCTTGGAATTATTTCCGTTGCAGATAGAATCAAAGATGATAGCAAATCGGCAATATCAGAGCTTAAAAATATGGGACTGCGCGTTGTTATGCTCACGGGGGATAATAAAACGACTGCCGAATTTATCGGCAAAGAGGTCGGCATTGATGAAATAGTTGCCGAGGTTAAGCCCGACGGCAAGGAAAACGCAGTTCGCGCTCTTCAAGAGTGTGGCAAGGTTGCAATGGTCGGTGACGGAATCAACGACGCTCCGTCATTAACGCGCGCGGACATAGGTATCGCAATAGGCGCGGGAACAGACGTTGCAATAGAAGCCGCAGACGTAGTTCTTGTAAACAGTAAGCTCTCCGACGTGGCATCGGCAATACGTCTTGGCAGAGCAACGCTTAAAAACATCAAAGAAAACTTGTTCTGGGCGTTTATCTATAACAGTGTGTGCATTCCCGTAGCGGCGGGCGCGTTCGTTTTCGCAGGACTCACGCTCAACCCAATGCTCGGAGCAGCCGCGATGAGTCTATCAAGCTTCTCGGTTGTGACCAATGCGTTGAGATTGAACTTGTGCGATATTCACTCATCTAAAAAAGACAGGAAAATAAAACAGTTTGAAACAGAAAAAAGAAAAGAGGAAAAAATAATGAAAAAGACTATGAAAATTGAGGGAATGATGTGTCCTCACTGCGAAGCAAGAGTAAAAAAGGTGCTCGAGGAAACGCAAGGCGTAACAGAAGCTCTCGTTAGCCACAAGGACGGATGTGCGGTGGTCTCAATGTCAACCGAAATTTCTGATGAATCTCTCAAAAAAATCATTACCGATAACGGATATACCGTCACCGATATATTGGGCTAAAAAATGAAAAAAATCAAAAAGGCTATACCGATAATATTATCTTTTCTTCTCTTGTCATCCTGCTCATCGCGTGAGAAATCGTACGGCTACCGTCAAATAACTATGGATGAAGCAGTGGTTATGATGAAAGAAAAGGAAAATTATATTATCCTTGATGTGCGTACCAAAGAAGAGTTTGACGGGGGACATATTCCGGGCGCGATAAATGTCGCAAACGAAGAAATAGGCACGGAAGAAATTAATGAGCTGCCCGACAAAAATCAATTGATTCTCGTTTATTGCCGAAGCGGCAGACGAAGCAAGGAAGCAAGCGAAAAACTCGTTAAGCTCGGTTATACAAACGTAGTCGAGTTTGGCGGCATCATAGATTGGAAAGGCGATGTAGAGAAGTGAAAAAGGTAAATAAAAGTAGGGATTTTATAGCCTTTTTGCTTGATAGATTTACTTCGCGTCCTCACGCAAATGCCAAAATGCTTCAAAATGAGGAACAAATAATAATGCGTAAAACTATTTTATTTCCATTGCTTTTAGTGGCGCTGGTTTTTTCATTCACGTCTTGCTCTTTGACACGACCCAAAATAGAGGACTGCGAATGGAAGATGCAAACTATTGCGCATATCGAGAATAACTGCGTCATTTACGATGCGGTAGAAGAAAACTCCCTTCACCCAGACGCAAAGGTGATTGATATGACTCTCGTTGCCAAGGGAGGCAAAGTTGTAATTACCGATGCGACTAACAATAAGACCTACGAAGGAAGCTATACCGTGTCGGGCAAAAATCCAAAGGGTACGGATTACATAATTACTATGGATGGAAAAACAGCTCGCGCAACCGTTGCAAAGACAACGTTTGCAGATGGAACGAAAAAGCCCACGCTACCTATCACGCTCGATGGGTATTCGATGTGTTTTTATGAAAAATAAGGAGATTGTACTATGAAAACGAATCGCAAGGATGCCTCGCTTACGTATAAGATAGTTAACTTAATATCCATAGTCTCAAGCATTGCCGTGTTGGTTTTGGCTATTATGCAAATATTCGATATTTGGAGTCAATCAGCAAATCTCTACGTGCCGATGCTTGGTGTCGTTATGCTGTGCAAAGCTTACACGGAGTGGCACAAGGACCGCAAAATCGCATATATTAGCCTCGGCGTTGCAATATTTGTTTTCGCTTGCGCTACTGCGATTTTCATCTTAAAATAAGAAGTAATCAAAATCGGAGGTAATTAAAGTGAAAAGATTGTTGGCTTTAGCTTTGTTGCTTACAGTAGCTTTATGCTGTCTGTTTGGATGTATAGGGCAACCCAAGTATGAGCGCGAGACCTTTTACGGTGTGGTTAAATATGCGAAAGATTTAGAAAGATTGCTTATCTATATTCCAAATCTCGGTGACGTTGAGATTCCCGATTGCGATACCTGCCGTGCCGGTTTTGACGGATATGATGAAAATGAAAGCAATTCGTACACGCTTAAAGCGGGTGACCTCGTTGCCATTCACTTCAAATATGAAAAAAGCTGGGATGATTACGGCGTGAGTGTTATGGAAATGTATCCTGCTAAATTTGACAGAAAAGCAAGCACCATAGAAGCGCTTGCAGAAAATATTGAGTTCGAAAAGATAGATGGCGGATACGTGTTATCATTCCCATCTAAAGAGGCTTCGCAAGAGTTTAGCGAAGGTGAAAATGTGTATTTTGTAAACTATAGTGCTCAAAATGGCTTTGATTGCAGAAAAACTATTGCGCAAGGTAAGGTGAAAAAGGTGTTAGACGAAAGGATAACGGTTTTCATAAACGACCTCGAAACTCCAACCGATTTCCTTAAATACTTCACTTATCTTAAGCTTGAAAAGGCAGAGTAACAGAAAAACAAACTCAAGTAAAAAACTTTTTGCGGTGTAAAAACAGCTTATTGAGCTGTTAGTTTTTGAGCGTATTAATTGGCAACAATGGAAATGGCAGAGGCGTTTTTGTGCGCCTCTGCCTTGCTTTTATTTAGTTATTGTTCTTCCTCTATGGCAACCTTTTGCTATCAAGTGACAAAGGCTTCGCAATGCAACCAAAGTCAGAGTGGCACGAAAAGGCGATAAGGTGGTTTGTGAAAGAGGTGTACAAGGCATAAAGAAAGGAGCTTGGCAAGAGCTCCTTTTACTGTTGCAAAAACACGTGAGCTGTGATATAATAAACTCACCGATAAATAAGAATTTGACGTGGAGAATTAAATAATGAAAATCTATGATATAACCCAAGAAGTTTTTAGTTGCCAAGTGTATCCTGGCGACCCGAAACCAGAGAAAAAGGTTCTTAAATCAATGGCAAATGGTGAAGTATATAATTTGACATCATTTAGTATGTGTGCACACAACGGCACACATATAGATGCACCATTTCATTTTATTAAAGATGGAAAAACTGTGGATGAGATATGTTTAGATGCAGTTGTGGGAATGGCATATGTGGCAGAGCATCATGGGATTGTCACGGGCAAAGATGCAGCTAAGATGCTCGAAAAAGCGAAAAAACAGAACACAGAAGCGGCAAAGAGAATTCTTATTAAGGGAGATGTTGAAGTGTCATTAGAGGCTGCAAAGGTATTTGCCGCTTCAGATATTTTACTTCTGGGAAACGAGCCACAGGCAATCGGACCACAAAGTGCTCCAATGGCAGTCCATCTTGTACTTCTGGGTGCTAATGTTATTTTGCTTGAAGGAATTCGTTTATCAGAGGTGTCGGAAGGTGTTTATTTATTAAATGCTGCACCATTGAATTTATCAGGAGCGGACGGTTCGCC
>JAZRDI010000030.1:0-1698 GCA_045660185.1 Eubacteriales bacterium
AGCGCAAATACGCCTTTTTTTCGGTCTTTAAATCTGTCTAGTTCAGTAAATCAAGGCGACGACACCAAAACCTAGCCGCCGCAGGCGCGCTCGCAAAAGTCAAGGTGTCGTCTTATGCTCGTATAGTTGCGCAGGGTATAATTTTATTAGAATGGATGTGAAAACTTTTAATGCTACTTTTTTCTATTGTCTCAATTAAAAAGAGCTGTCTTTTTGAGACATAGTTGTGGTTAACTGCCCTTGTCGGGGGACTTTTTTATGATATAATATAAAAGAACGAAATAAAAATCTTATTTTAAGGAGATAGTATATGAACCATTACGCTAAGCGTTTTGCGGCTTTTTTGGCTTTTGGGATTTCAGTAAGCGCGGTCGGTTGTACAGGATTCTCAGCAAACGACGGGCAATCAAGCGAGTCTGCCATGGTGAATTATGATACAACAATCACATCGCCGCTTCAAGGAAAGACGATTGGCTTGTTGGAAGGTGATATTTACGAATTTGCAGCTGGCTATGAAAAAGGTAAGTCGATTGAGTATGCGGACGGAAATGAAAAAGTAAACCGTTACGCGCCGAAACCTGTAATGATTGAGTGGGAAAATAGCCGCGCGGGCGCAGAATATTATACGTTGAGATTGGGGTTGAAAAAGGACCTTTCAGACGCGACGGATTATATTTCAACGGATACCTGCCTATTGGTTGAAGACTTATTTTCGGCAAAACGCTATTATTACCAGATACATGCTCATTATGAAAATGAAGAGATGACGACTTCGCAGATCTTTGATTTTTACACCCAAGCGCTTCCTCGTACAATTTGGGTGGAAGGGGTATCCAACACGCGCGATATTGGTGGTTACTTTACTGTGGATGGGAAATATCAAGTAAAGCAGGGTATGGTTTATCGCGGCGGGGAAGCGAATGCAACGTGGGGCAGTATCACCGATGAGGGGAAAGAGAAGCTTCTCTACACGTATGGGATAAAGACTGATCTTGATTTGAGAGGCACAGCTCTTCCTTCTTCTCCTATTAATGATGAGAATACGGTTTTGAATTACGTGAATATAAGTGCGCCTTATTACTATG
Organism: Eubacteriales bacterium; assembly: GCA_045660185.1. Classification (GTDB taxonomy): domain Bacteria; phylum Bacillota; class Clostridia; order Oscillospirales; family CAG-272; genus UBA1740. The sequence continues at coordinate 1,086 of JAZRDI010000030.1, forward strand.
GCATTGTGAATGCGGAGTATAAGGAAGCGTTGATCACCGAGATTAAAACGTTTGCCAATCCGAATAATTATCCTATATATTTGCACTGTTCGTTGGGAAGAGATAGAGCGGGAACGCTTGCTTTTCTGATCAATGCGCTTTTAGGGGTGAGCGAGAAAGACTTATATAGAGATTATGAAATGTCCTTTTTCTCCGTGAATGGTTTTGCGGATGCGGCGCAAGGTTCGGGAAAAATTCCCGTTTTGTTAGACAACGTGGATGTTTTGTATGATTACTTAATGAGCCTTGGCGGCGATACTCTCGCGGAAAATACCGAGGCATTTATGTGCGGATATCTCGGTATTACGGAAGAAGAAATCGTTTCAATACGCAACATCATGTTGGAAGAAATATAACATAGTGTGAAGAAATGTTGATTTGAGAAAGATATGCCAAATTGACACAAGATTGTGGATATTTAACTCCACAGACAGTAAAAAACATGATACAATATGGGGTATATAAGGGCAGTATATTTTTTGTAAGAGAAATATGCTGTCTGGAAAACGAAAAAGGAGACCGACTGATGAACGGAAATTACGAGCAAGTACGAATTGAAGTCAAAATCATATCC
>JAZRDI010000031.1:0-6835 GCA_045660185.1 Eubacteriales bacterium
GAGCACGGATTTTTCAGTAATTTCTCGTCGGTCATTGCTTGTATATCCAATATAGGCCCCGGCTTCGAGGCGGTCGGCCCGTACTCGTGCTACGCGGGATACAGCGCGATCTCAAAGATCGTGCTCACCCTCCTGATGATGCTCGGCAGACTTGAGATCCTCCCCGCGCTTCTCCTCTTCAGCCCTAAGACGTGGACGAGAACTTAACGCAAGGGCTTTAGGCTATAAAGAAGATTTTTTTCATACACAACGGCATTTTTGTTTCGGATCGGGATCTGAATATAAAAAGAAAACATCTATAAATTCATATATATCGTGGATGCCTTGTTGGTTGTGGGCTTTGCCATGGCCTTTGGGGCGGATGCGACAAGTACAACGCCGATTTTGCCACTCCTGTACGTTTATGCGCTCGTGGATGCAGTTGAGTATCTTCTGCCGGGCTTGGCGTTCTTCGTTGCAGGTCTTATCTGCAAAAAGAAATTTGCGAATAAAGAAAATAATAAGGCGTGATATGGACAAACTGCCAATCCTTAACTTTATACTTTTTTCCATCTTTATAAACTAAACTTAATAGGAGGTCAACGCAATGAGGAAAATTGTATCTTTAATGCTCATTTTAACAATGTGCTTTGCTATTACGTCGTGTGCTGTAAATCCCGAAAAATATTCGTTAGCGCTTGCGGCGAAAGCAATGAACGTTAAATACTCTGATGCCAAGCAAAATGGCTATACGGAATTTCTTGATAAGTTGGATTTCTTTGCAGCTAAGCTGACCTATGAGGTCTATTCAGATAGTAATAAGCAAACTAATGTTTGCATTTCGCCCATATCGGTCTATATGGCACTCGCTCTTGCAACCGAATGCGCAAGCGGTGAAACGAGAGAGGAAATACTTAACTCGGTGGGCGTTACCTATGACGAGGTAAAGAATTTCACAAAGCTTCTTTATGCCTTCTCCAATCGCGAGTATTACTACACCAATATGCTGAATAATAAGAAGATCCTCGCGTTTGAGGAGCTTGCAAATTCTATTTGGGTGGATAAGAATATCACGCTTAAGGAAGATGGTATAAACAATCTTGCAAATAACTTCAACTGCGATTTGTTCAGCGTGAACTTTAAGACGAGTGAGGGTGAGAAGGCCATCAATGCATATATCAAGGAAAAGACACACGGCATTATTGACAGTGACTTTGATATTTCACCCGAAACCTTGATTACGCTCATCAACACCTTCTATCTCAAAGAGGTTTGGAACGAGGACGGTGACAAGCTGAAGTTTACGGATAAGGCGTATGATTTCAAAAACGCAGACGGAAGTGTGACGAATACAAAATTGCTTCAAGGATATTACTTTAACGGTAATATTTACGAGGGAGATGGATATACGTCCTTCTACACAAGAACCGAACACGGATTTGATATAAAGTTTATCGTTCCTACCGACAGTCATAAGCTTGATGAGGTATTTACCTCGGATAATATTTACAATATCAATAAACTCGGTGATTACGGATATATTGACGAGGAGAATAAGCTTTTGCACCATACAAGAGTATTTTTCCCGGAATACAAGGCGTCATTTGACGGTGATCTTGCACAAATTCTTAAAAACGATTTCGGTATCAACAAACTGTTTGATTTTGAACAGTGCGATTTTTCAAATATAAGCGATGAACAGCTTGCTTGCGACGGTGTTATACATAAGTGCAGTATTGATGTGAATGACAAAGGTATTGAGGGTGCAGCGGTTACAGTTATGCCAATGGCGGGAGCAGCAGGCCCTCTTGAAGGATATGAAAAGGTATATCACGATTATATTGTTGACAGAGCTTTTGGCTTTGTTATTACCGATAGTTACGGTGCAGTAATTTTCTCCGGTGTTGTAAATAGCATTGATTGATGATTTTACAGTTATTGCGTACATTTCGAAAAAACTAAAGCCAATAGTATATAAAAACGAAAACCAAAAACAAAACAATATGGCTGCCGCGTTTAGGCGGAGCCGATGAAAACGGCAGAAGCATTGTAATTTAAAACAGTGTTTCTGCCGTATCTTTATTTTAATTCAAGTGCGATTACTGCGCGAAATTATTACAGCGCCATTCGCTCGGAGAAACACCCGCGTAGCGCTTAAACGTATTGTTAAAGCTTCGAACGCTTTGAAATCCGCTTTCATACGAAATCTCCGTTACAGACAAATCGCTGTCAACAAGCAGAGCGCAAGCTTCGTTGAATCTGTATATATTCAGGTACTCGTTGAAATTCATAGAAAAAAGTCGGGTGAATATCTTTGAAAAATAATAGTAATCGTAGCCGAGACTTTGAGAGATAGCATTTAAGGAAATGGGATTTTTATAATTTTTCTCAACGTATTCAACGATAGCGCCCGTAATTGACGATTTCTTTTCAACGGCTTTTTCAAGAGAAATCTGCCTTAAGTATTCGCTGCACAGAGCGTAAAGGCATGATTTTATAACGAAAATATCCGAAGGAATTTCCTCTATGAGATTTTTCAACAGATATTGTGTGGTGTGTTCAGAGCATTTGAAGGCGAAATCGACTCCTGATTTTCCGCGGTGATGCTTTGCAAACTCGTTTATGAAATCCACGGAGAATACGCCTATCCAAACCTTTGACGTTCCAAGGGATTTTATCGAATGTATCTCATTTGATAGGCAAAGCGCAAATTCGCCGCGTTCAATGGTTTTCGTTTTGCCGTTTATGCTGCAAATTGCTTTGCCGTCGATTACGTAGATTACTTCATAATTTTTATGAAAGTGCAGTCCGAAATTAACGTTATCGTATATAGTTACGTTATACGAGTGCTTGCCTATTGAATTTTGAGGTTGATGAAAAATGTACATACTCTCTCCTAATAAGACAAATTATTGCTATAATTATACAGTATAGTGCTTGAAAATGTCAATACTTTACGATAAAATTTAAACAGAAAGGAGATGGAGATATGAGCAGTGCGCTTGTTTTTTCGGTTGAAGAGTTTTCTGTATTTGACGGGCCCGGAATAAGAACGAGTGTTTTTTTGATGGGGTGTCCTATGCGTTGCGAGTGGTGTCACAATCCGGAGGGGCAGGGCTTTGAAAACTTTATTTTGCGCTCGCCTAACGGTTGTATTAAATGCGGAAATTGTTTAACGCATGCGATAAAAGAAGGCGAAAAAGTGCTTTTCACCGAGGAAAGTATAAAAAATTGTCCAAATGCGCTTTTAAGATATTGCGCCAAGGAATATACCGCCGAGGAGCTTTGCGCAAAAATCGAAAAAAACATTTCGATACTAAACTCAAGCGGCGGAGGCGTTACGTTTTCGGGCGGTGAACCTACGTCAAGTCCTGACTTTTTGCTTGAGTGCTTGTCTATATTAGATGGCAAAACGAACCGCGCTGTACAAACGTGCGGATATTGCGCGCCATCTGTTTTTGATAAGGTTCTTGATAAATGCGATTATATGCTCTACGATATAAAGCTCGTCAATGAAGCTTTAAGCAAGAGATATACAGGAGTATCAAGCTCAAAAATACTTCAAAATTTTCGCACGCTTGCCTCAAGCGGAAAGAACTTTGTAATAAGAACTCCGCTTATCCCCGGCGTAACCGATACAGAGGAAAATACAGAGGACATCGCGCGTCTTTTGGCGCAGAACGGTGTGCGGTATATCGAGCTTTTGCCGTATAATAAAATAGCGGGCTCGAAATACCGTTTGGCAGGAAAGGTATTTAAGCCGTCATTTGACGAAAGCGTACCCGTAGTTATAAGAAAAGAAATATTTGCCGGATACGGAATAAAAGCCGTGAAAATATAAGGAGAATTTGCCATGACCGAAAGAATAATGAAGGGGCTTGAATTTTTAAAGTCTAAAGAATATAAAAAGCTTCGCAAGGAGCCCGACGTTGAGTATATAGACTTTCCCGAAGGAACGAGTGAAATACATATACGTACTTGCTTGTTAAAGTATATGATGGAAAACGAAACGCCCGTTCTCTTTGATAATGATAGATTTGGATTTAACAGAACAGTTACAAAAATCCCCGTAGGCCGTATGGGAAAGAAAAAATATCGTGAGGGCAGTAAAGGAAATATAACCGTAAACTATCCTTATGTGCTTGGCGCAGGTATGGATACATTGCTCGAGCGCGTAAATACCAAGCTCAATACTTGCAGCGAAGATAAACGTGAGATTTATGAAGCTATGCGCGATTCAATAAGCGCGTGCCTCGACTTTTCGGACAGATACCGCGACTATGCCAAAGAGCAGGGTGCAAACGAGCTATACGAAGCGCTTTGCCAAGTGCCGCACAAGGGCGCAGAGAACTTTTATCAAGCTTGCGTTTTTATGAAGTTCATTCAATTCACATTGCGTTGTAACGGAAATGACCACATTACTCTCGGCGGATTTGACAAATATATGCTTCCGTACTTTGAAGCGGATATTGCCCGCGGAGTTGATGAAAACGAGCTTTTCGAGCTTCTCGAGGAATTTTATATCACACTCAATTTTGATTCCGACCTTTACTTCGGTATCCAGCAGGGCGATAACGGAATGAGTATGGTGCTAGGCGGAAGAGACATCAATGGAAACGATAGATACAATAGACTCTCGGAACTGTGCATTAAGGCATCTATAGAGCTTTGCCTCATAGACCCTAAAATAAATCTCAGAGTGGATAAAAACACTCCGATGTCACGCTTGGAATTTGCTACCGAGCTCACCAAAAAGGGATTGGGATTCCCGCAGTATTCCAATGATGACGTTGTAATCCCCGGTCTTATAAAGCTCGGATATTCTCCCGAAGACGCGCACGATTATACGGTTGCTGCTTGTTGGGAGTTCTTAATCCCCAATAAATCCTACGATATTCCGAATTTAGAGAAGGTTAATTTCCCGAGAGCCATAGAAAAAGCAGTCAATGAGCATCTTTGCAAATGTGAGAGCTTTGACGATTTTATGGCAGAAGTGAAAAAATGCGTTACAGATGAGTGTAACGAAATAGCTCTCGGTATGATAGATAAAAAATCCGGTATGTCACCGTATCTTTCCGTCTTTGTTGACGATTGCATAGAGCGTGGGCTTGACATATCAAGGGGTGGCGCGGTTTACAATAATTACGGCGCTCATGGCGTTGGCATCAGTACTGCGGCAGATTCGATAGCGGCGGTTAAGTCGGCGGTATTTGATGATAAGAAATGCAGCGGCAAAGAACTCGTTGAAGCTTTGAAGGCAAACTTTGAAGGCTATAGCGAGCTTCGTAATTATCTTCTTTCTTGCGCTAAAATGGGCAATAACGATGACACGGTGGACTGTTATGCCGGAATGTTGATGGACATCTTTTCAGACGTATTTTCCAAATACAAAAATCTTTTCGGAGGTGTATTAAGAGCCGGTACGGGCAGCGCTATGGAATATCTTTTGAGCGCGGAAACCGTTGGCGCAACTCCTGACGGAAGATATGCTAAAACCGCGTTTGGTTCAAGCTTTTCACCCTCTCCCATAGCAAGACTAAACGGACCGCTTTCGTGCATACAGTCCTTCACAAAGTATGACGTGACCAACGTTATCAATGGAGGACCGCTTACAATGGAGATACATGATACCACCTTCAGAAATGATGACGGCGTGAAAAAAGTAGCAGCGTTGGTTAAGGCGTTTATAGACCTTGGCGGCCATCAAATACAGCTCAATTCCATCAACAGAGATGTATTGCTCGATGCGCAAAAGCACCCCGAGAATTATCAAAATCTTATCGTTCGCGTATGGGGTTGGAGTGGGTACTTCAATGAGCTTGACGTGGAGTATCAAAACCATATAATAAGCCGCACCGAGTTTATGGCATAAATCAAACTGCGCTTGCTCGCAAAAGATAAAACTTTAATTAAAAAGCAATAAATTAATGGAACTTCTATTAAGAATACCCATTAAAATCTCATAATAAAACGGCAGAAACACTGTTTTTACAATGCTTCTGCCGATTTTATTTAGAAGATAAATCTTATTTAACTTCGTTATACTTAACGCCGCCGATTTTAACGTACTTCACGCCATTCTCTTCACCTGATGAGAAGGTGAACGAACCGCTGTACTCTTTAGCATCGGTATCCTCGAACGTAAAGGTGATCATGTTGGGATCTTTTTTGGTGTCAACCTTATACTTTCCTTCGAAGGAAGTGGAAAGACCCAAAACCTTAGCAGTTACCGTAACTTTGCCAAAAGCACCAAACTCGTAAGACGCGCCTGCGATTAAAGCATCCGCCTCATACTTTCCCGAAATCATCGTTACAGGACCTGCCGATATAACGCAACCTGCAAGGGAGAATATGCAACCTACAAGAAGCACGCATACTAAGATTGTCGATAAAGCCTTTTTCATAAAAAATTCTCCTTTGTATTTATTAGCTTTCGCTTGTTTAGATTATACCATATTTAGATGAATTTGTCACTATTTTTTTCGCATTTAATTCTTAAAAATTATTAAGTGATTTTTGTGCTATTTACACATCATTTTATGAATTTTTTGCACTATTTATGAATTTTTTTCGCACTTTTGTGAATTTTTTTCCTAACGTTTTTTTATAACAAATTTCATATTGACAAAACTTTTCAAAAATGTTAAAATAATAATTATGATTCAGCAAGAAACCTTTTAAAGTATTGTCGCGAGGCGAATCTTTGATATATGCAAAAAATTAATATTTCTACCCGTGGCACAGCTGGATAGCGCGTCAGACTCCGCATTCCCGTGAGGGAATATTGCGTCACGAGGAGATGATACTTCCCCTAAAACAAAAGCGGAACGTTTTGCGCTTAGATTTCCCCGAGTAG
>JAZRDI010000032.1:0-12352 GCA_045660185.1 Eubacteriales bacterium
CTTAAAAATGTCAACGGCGACAGTGGCAAACGCTCGTTTTCTTTATATTTGGAAGCGGTTAACAATATCTACAATCAACTTCCTGATGACGATTCGGGATACGATTATTATGATGACGACGATTGGGATTAAGGAGAAAAACAAGAAGTTAAAAACCCCTTGCACATTTCGCATTATTATGCTACAATGAACACCCGAGAGGGTGGTGAATGCTCCTTGTGGGTGCTCAAAATAGGCGAGATGTGGCTAGCCAAAGTCGCAAGACGAGGCGAAATATCTAACGCAATATCTAAAAATTTTGTTGGATATTGTGTTGGATGCGAAGACCTTTGATGCGTCTGGGAAAAGTGATTTTTGAGGAAGAGAAAAGGCTGAAAACCCTTGATTTTACTGGGTTTTCAGCCTCTTTTAAGTTCCGTTATCTTCCGTTATTTTCTTCTAAAATCCGCTAGTGTATTACGCCTTGAAAACCGTTAGGCCAAAAGCCACGGGGTTCGCATACCGCAGGCACAGAGCAAATCACGAGGAACAGAGCTTTCGCGGTATCTGCGTCGCGAGGAGATGCCGGCATAAAAATATACCTAAACGGAACGATTTTTACAAATCTTCCCCCGAGCAGCATACCCCTCTTCCAAGCCAATCAGCGTGTAGAATTGTTTTTTGATTTAGGTTTTGCGCTCACTGTAGAGCTTTTGCTAGATTGGCTTTTTTTCTTATAATATCCTTGAATAGCGTAATATTGTTTGCGGTCTTTATCGCTTGCAAATTTTTTGGTTTTAGTTTTTGTAAAAACTTTTAATCCGAACATTCTCTATATTCCTCCTCGTATATTGTGTCGAGGCATTCGTAAATTGAATTGCTCATTTCTTCAGTTATCTTTATTTTTTCATTTAGTAGAACGGTATTTTGCAAATCTCGAAGTCTTATTGCTATAGCTTCGATTTGGCTTGTAATACCAACAATATAGTTATGGTCGTAAACGGGAGAGGTTTCTATTGAAACCGGGACAAAAATGTCGCATTTTCCATTATTATAAAATTTACATAGATTGTTTTTGATGATTGCTTCTTTGACATTTTTGATTTTCCGAAATGCATATAAGTATTCTCTTTGAGAAAAGGTTTTTGATGTATATTCTACCAAAAGTGTTCTTATGTAATTTGTAAAGTCGGTATCGTAAAAACCAAGATATTTATCGTGAATCAAAGTGAAATCATTATATTTATCCTGACTGATACGAAATGGTACATTTACAACGCCGTCGTCGTGAAAAGTAAAAGGGCGCAGATATACATTGTGTATACTTCGAGCCACCTTTTTTGCAGTTTCTGCATCTCCGTTATTGTATTTCAAAAGTTCTTCATACAAGTCCTCTTGATAATCGGATAGTGCAGGGATTAGGCTGTTCAAAAATCCACTTATATTAGGATTGCCGTTTTTTATAAAGCCGTAATATTTTGCATCGTATTTTAAAACTTGATACGTGCCTATCGGCAATGTGAAATTTGTTGAAGAATTGAATGTTAATCTTATATTGTTCATATCTATATTATACAAGTTGTAACATAAAAAGTCAATATATATTCCACAAATGCTATTAAAACAAGGGGATTGTATTAATAGTTGTATAGCGAATCGTAATAAAACTTCGCTATTTACCTCTTGTATTGAATATGTTACAATGGGTATGCAAGGAAATTTCCTTGACATTTATTTCAAAAAGAGATATAATAATGGCAAGAAGTTTGATTGATAAAATTATATATTCAATTACAAAGAAACCAAAGCACTATGTAGAAATTAAAAATCCACCAAAAACCGCAAAAGAAAAACTATCTCGACCGCAAGATGCAAGACAAATGCAGTATAATGAATGGAGTCGTGCGCATAGAGTATACTCTGGTTCATACTTGCCTAAGGATGATAGAAAACTCATAGGAAAAGGGTGGGAAGATAAAAAGCACTTGCAAAACGGTGGAAAGGTTATGCAACGAAAGAGTACCGGGCAAACGATCAGAAGCGAAAGTCACGGTAAACCTCAGCATTATCATTGGCTTGATTTTTGGGAAAAACCATTTGTCAATGCTAAATATCGAAAATTCAAAGAAAAAGAATTTGGTCAGCAAAAAGTTTATTTCAACAAATTTGGTCAACTAACAAATCAATTTGATCCAGAACATCATATATTTGGAGATGAAGCAGATGATTAAAAAAGATTATGTATTCCCTTATGATTTAGGGGACGGAGCGGGATATGCTGCAAGATGGGAGGGGGATGTCCTCTCTATGACTTTTCTTAGATATTATACCGATGAAAAAATGCCTAATGAGATTGAAGTAAAATTTCATGGTGTAGAGTGGATGAGGACTACTTGTCTTACCAAATACCCTTGTAGCGATGAAGAATGGGCCGTATACGGATATGACCCACAAAAAACTATCGACGAGTATTTGCTTGTTAAGAGAGAATGGTTTAATGACGACTACGAAGAGTTTATGAGTGGAAACGGATTTGGATTAAATACGGTGCGATGTCTTGAAGACAATGTTGTATTTATTGACGATCGAATTATATTTTCATGCAATGAAATAGAAATCGTTCGAGCCGTTGCAAATCCGGATGTCGATTCTGCATTCAAAAAGCTTTGGAGAGGAAGACCGGAAAAGTAACAAATTTTATCTTATGATGAATATGGTAAACCTTGTAAAAGGGATTCACCAGAAAGTCATTTGAGAGGAAAAGATTGACATGACCTTGGAAAATATTATTGAAAAATACGGAACTCATGAGTTGGACGTTAGTTGCTGTATAAGCAATGGCACGACTTCTACAGTTTATGCGTATTGCCATCAGCATAACATTGACGATTCGTTTATGGTCAATCATTATTTGAAGATTACCGGAGCGTTTGTTGCTTTGAGGACGGATGTTGATGACGAATCCGACATATATATTCACATCGCATGCATAGAAAAATCTCCAGACGGTACATATGAGATTAGCGGTGTGGGTGGATATGTTCAATTTATCACAAAAGGCGAATTGATTGTGACCGAATTATCGGAAGAGGAATACAACGAACAAACTAAATAAGCTTTAAATTGAGAAAAGGAGCTCACTTCGAGCTCCTTTTCTTTATCCTTTATACATCTCTTTTATAAACCACCGTATTGCTTTTTCATGCCATTCCGACTTTGGTTGCACGGCGAAGCCTTTATACTCCTATGCAGTACAAGCGTAAACGTTTGGTGCTTTGCACTGCGCTCGCATTCTGCGAGCCTTCGGGGAGCTTGCTCACCGGTGGCGGAGCGAAAAATCTTCGTCAACGACGAATACCCCTCTTCCAAGCAAAAGTGCAACAATTCCTAACAAAGAATCATTGCACTTTTAGGCTATTACTGTATAACTATATCTTGGCTTCCAAGAGACTCTTCATCAACATTAGTCGACGCTCACACAATTGATTTGACACGCGAACAGTTTGACCTATATGATATACCTATAGAGTATTTCGGTGCTGAAAAAATGGCAAGAGAATACCGTGGTAAAAACGAAGATACAAGAAAACGCTACGAGCTTTTAAAGGCGAGAATGGTTGAGCATTTGAATGCAATTTAGTGGCTATCCAAAGTCCGAGCACGGGGTGTCAAATCTAACGCAATTTCTAACATTTTTTCGAGATTGCTATTAGATGCAGAGACCTTTACGGTGCTTGACTTTTTCGGATTTTGAGAAAGAGAAAAGGCTGAAAACCCTTGCAAGTTTTGGGTTTTCAGCCTTTATGCTCTTTCTTTTTCATGCTTAACTCAATACAAGTCTAAATGAGCCCTAACCTTTTATTGATATCATCAAAATCAGGAACGCACTTATCATCATCCCATTGACCGGTAACTTCGGTAACGAAATTCATTGCCATTTCGTTACGTTCCCGTTCCGGATAATCGTACGTTTTATCGCAACCGTCCTTACTTAAAGGGTCAATCATATCCATCTCCCATTGAACCGCCAGATCCGTTATTTCATCTAACATGTCTTCATTAATTGGCGAAGCGATATTCAGTTGAGGTTTCACAAACTTTTTTATAAATGTTATAGCATTCGCGCTTAATACGAATGTTCTTATTTCTTTTTGCTTGCTTTTATTCTGATTAAAAAACATAATATTCTCCCTTTAGAAATTTCTATAAGCATCTTTTTTACCTTTAGCGTTATTATGGTATTTTCGAATTGTTTTTACCTTTTTGCTGTTTTGAGTGATATAGGTAACAGTCCTATTTTTATCGTTAACTCTATCATATTGCATCGTTCCGTCTTTGTGGATATAGGTCTTTGAATTTTTGCTTTTCTTTCCAAAAAGATTTACAACCATATCTTTTTTAGTTAATTTTCTTGTAGGATCAACCGTTCTGTTTTGGGCATGGGAAGTTATCGTGTATTTTCCCATTTTTACATGCTTTGTATCTTTTTTTGCCATTTCTCGTTTTGGTTTAACGAACCAACTTAATACGCTCATATTATACACCTCCTTTGAAGATTTGTCAAGATTATCGAATCTTGCAAATACATTGTAACACATTTTTTTGCTAAAGTCTGTCCTCTATATTTAGGAGTTCGAAGTAGACAAAAAGCGATAATAATATCTAAATAACTTGACTTTTAGGTAGACATATTATACAATACAGTAAAGAGGTGATAAAATGATTGCGGAAAAAATCAAACTATTAGTCTCCGAGTTTGTATTTGTCGTATTAAGAAACGATGCCATAAAATTCGGATACATAAAAAAAGAAAAAGAACCGAACATCAACGGTCTGTTAAACAAACTTATACCTAACCTTGTGTATTTCCGAAAACTCAGAAGAGAAGAAATACACGATATTTTGAAATACGAATATCAACGAGACGATACAGAAAAAATATATGAATGTGTAAATACTGTAATAGACCGAGTGTATTTTTCGGACGAAGAGTTGAATTTGCTTGAAGAAACCGTATGGTTAAGACCAACCAAAGAAAATATTTGTTTGTTTGATGAAATTGAGGAATCGGAGTCGAAGATTACGGGGCAGTCTGCATCGGTTTATATAAGAGGTTTGCTCAATGAGTATGTAAGATTGCCGGAGTATAAGCGGGAAACCCTTGTATTTGATGACGAGCTATATGATTTTGCAGAAGCGGCTCAGACAGGAAAAATATTCCATTTCACTGTAAACGGCAAATCGATCAGAATGTTTGCGTTCCATTACGTTTACGGTTTTGCTTATGATCAAAGCAATTATCTTATAGGATACGATTTAACGAATAAAATCATAGGCGCTATACCGCTTTGCAAAATCAGGAATTCCTATGTGGTAGAAAGAAAATACAAGCCAAGCGAACGGTTGATAAGCACGTTGCAAAATTATTACGAGGAAAAAGAATACGATAAAGTTATCGCTTACGAGGAGGAATTATGTTAAAACGAAAAACACTGGGAAAAGGAAAATACGTAAAAGCCAAAACTCCCGAAGCGAAAATTAAACAAAGGGCTGCTATTGTTGATTACTATGTGAAAAAACGGGCGGAAGAGAAAAAGAAAAACAAGCCGTGGTAATAGTAAAATGTGGCTATCCAAAGTCCGGGCACGGGGGTTCGCGTTTGAGCCGCAGAGCGCATCAAGCTCGCTTGTAAGCGGCAAGGCGAAAAATCTTCAGCTCCGGTGAATATCCCTTAGCCTGCGCAAAAAAAGAAGTGCCAATCACGTGGATTGGCACTTCTTTTGCTTGGACATTTAGGATTTTATGGTTTTATTAAAACTCGATAACAACGGGAGCTGCGCCAAACGAACTGATCGTTGCAATCGCATTCTGCATATAAAACACCTGAGTGTTGCCGTCGTTCTCATCATACATACGGCGAAGATTTGGGTATGCGTCGAGCATAGATTTTTTCGCTTCAATGCGGTTATCCTCGATGAGCTCACATGCTATACGTATCCACGTTCCGTCTGAGAACGCGCAAAGCTCGGCTTTCGGATTTGACGCAAGCTGATGGCTCGTGGGCTTTACTTTGCCGGTTTGTATGTAGAGTTTCCCCTCGAATTCGTTTACCGTACCGAAGGGACGCACTCTCGGTTGATCTCCCTCTGCCGTTGCCAAATAATATACCTCTGCTTTTTTCAAAAACTCAAGAACTCGTTTCATAATCGTTCTCCTTATTAGTTTTAAACAAACGCAACGTCGCCGGTCCATCACCCTAAAAAGTAAACTTTCTTTTACAATCTGCTTTTTACGAGCATATGCGTGTTAAATTTGATTATCTTAGCAATTAGTTTTTAATTCAGATTATTCGATGATTATAAGTTTTTCTCTTACCAGCTCATTAACAACATTTACATATGTACCTTTTGTGATATTGCAGCTTTCTTGGTTTTGGTAAGGGCATTCCAAATTCATATTTTTGCAGTCAGACTCTTCAAAATAAGAGTACGGCGGCAAGATTTTACATGCTTCGACCACACTCAAAATACACTCAACTACATGGTTTGTAGTTCGTTTTTGAGAGGCAAACGAAATGCTTGCCGCTGAAACAACAGTTCCGAGTGGTGAAAAGCCTATTGTGCAATACAATGTTATGTCAAGCGCGAGTGCAGCGGCAACGAATGCAAGCTTGGTGAAAACCCTTAAATAGTATTTTTTTGTGCTTCTGTTTCCGAGCATAACGGAAACGTTCGCTATTTCGGATTCCGTTAAACGTCTTGGCAGATTGCGAAATCTCCTAAGACCGTGTGCGTGCTGCGTAAAGTGTGGCATACTCCCACGATACCATGCGTTGCTTGCGTCAGGAACGTACGTTGTTTTTCGGCACGCGGCGGCAGCACTCGATGACATCGCTCTCGGGATGCGATTGGCAACGGGTGTTTTCTTCTTAAACTGATTTGCAAAAAATTTTTCCGCGTCCTCTTTGCTCATATACTTTGTCAGTTGATTGATTACCTGACTTCTTACCCCGGAAAAATGTATAACATCGGTCATATTTAATAATCCTCTGTTTTCTTAGCCCTCAAATCCTTTCATGCCGTTCCGATTTTAACGTTCGCCGTGTTAAGATTTTGATTGCCGTTTTACTTTACACGGTTATATTCCCTTATTATAATCCTAACAGCAGCGACCACGCAAGACCGTAATAGCTTATAACTGCAACAAGGTCGTTGATTGTCGTAATCAAGGGACCCGATGCAACGGCAGGGTCTATGCCGAAACGATATAAGCATATCGGGATTGCCGCACCCGTGAGACCGGAAATTGCCATAGCAAAGCACATAGCAAGACCTACACATCCTGCCGCGGCAAATACGAAGCTTATTCCGTACGATGCGAAAGCAAAAAGATAAACGCTGACAATCAAAAATGAGATTGCACCGAGAACAATTCCGTTCAATAACGCAACGCGAATCTCTTTAAGCATTGTAATAATTTGCATTCTGACGTTGTTTTCCTCGCCGTTACCGAGTGCTCTTACCGTAACCGCCAAGGACTGAGTTCCGACGTTGCCCGCCATTCCGAGAATCAAGGATTGGAACGAAACTATCATAGGAAGAGCATCAACCACGCCCTCAAACATTCCTACAACAGCAGAAACAACAAGACCCATAAACAAAAGCGCAACAAGCCAGGGAATACGCTTCTTCATACTGGAAAACAGCGTTTCATCACGCTCGTGCTCGGAGGTCATTGCCGCCAGCTTTGCGTAATCGTCGCTTCTCTCTTCATCTACAAGCTCAACGATATCCGTTGACGTAATAACTCCGAGAAGCGCATTACTTGCAGACGAAAGCACCGGTATCATATTTTCCGAGTATCCGCGAAGACGCTCGATGTTTTCAGATATGATATCCTTATCGTAAACGAATGGGAAGTTGGTATAAATCAGGGTTTCCAAATCAACGTTGCTTCTGGCAACAATCAAATCCTTTAAATCGATTGCTCCGTAGAACGAACCGTCCTCATCAAGAACGAATATCGTATAGATGTTGTCGTTTTCGGCGGCTTCGCTGACAAGGCTTTTCATAGTTTCCTTAATAGTCTGATTTCTTTTTACGGCAATATAATTCGTGCTCATGCGGCTTCCGAATTCGTTGTCGTTATACGAATCTATAAGCTCAATGTCTTCCTTAAATTCCGAGTCCTCTATAAGCTCAAAAATCTCGATTCTCGTTTCTTCGTCAAGGTCATCGAGTGCCTCAATCGCATCATCGGCATCCATTCGCTCGATAATGTCAGCCGCATCGTCGGCATCAATCTCCGAGAGGTATTCTCCCGCATCGTCAAGGAAGGAAACGACGTCGGACATAATCTCGCTGCCGAGTATCCCGAGCAGTCGGTCGCGTTCCTCTGCGGTAAGCTCTTCAAAGATGCTTGCTATATCGTTTTCGTGGTATTCCTCAAGCTGAGCTTTAATCTCATTGTCACAAAGGTCGCTTCGGATGATGCTGAGAATTTTCGTGCTGTAATCTCTTTCCTGCAAAGGAAATTCGTTTTTCTCTTCCATTGACATCTCCCCCGTTTCATTAATTTTCAGGCAGTCGGATTATACGTAAACCCTTACACGTTAGGACGGATTGTTTTTCCGTTCTTATTATATGTTTATCAAAGTCTTTAAGTTTTAAGATAGTATATCACAGTTTTTAGTATTTTTCAATCGAGTTAAACGATTTTTTTTACAAGGATTGAAAAATCATATAATTCATGATATAATATTAGAGTTTAAAAAAGATTTTCAGCGATGCGCTCAAGTTAAAGTTTTTTAATTTTTTAAAAGAGGTATGCGGATTTGAAGAATAAGCAAAATTTACATATTCATACAATATACGCTGACGGAAAGGATACGCCCGAGCAGCTT
The DNA here is from genome assembly GCA_045660185.1 of Eubacteriales bacterium. Classification (GTDB taxonomy): domain Bacteria; phylum Bacillota; class Clostridia; order Oscillospirales; family CAG-272; genus UBA1740. The sequence goes on from JAZRDI010000032.1 coordinate 8,882, forward strand.
GTTTTGGAAGCCGTTGCGCGCGGCTTTGATTCTATCGGATTTTCCGAGCATACGTATTCGTCATTTTCGGACTATCCTTATCAGATGACCGTTCCGGCAATGGCGGATTATAAGTCGGAAATCCTAAGCTTAAAATCAAAATACCGTGACAAAATAAATATTTTCTGCGGTCTTGAGGTGGAGTTCTTTTCCGATGTGCCGACGGACGGATTTGACTACCTTATCGGGTCGGCTCACTACCTTGATTTTAACGGTGAAAAACGCGGCTTTGACCGCAATTTAGAAAAAACGCTTGAGTTCATAAACTGCAATTTTGGCGGCGATAGCCTTTCGTTTGCAAAAAAGTATTTTGAAACGATTGCAAGACTCCCCGAAAAGACGAAATTCGATATTATAGGCCACTTCGACCTTTTGGTTAAAAACAACGAGAAGGGCGTCTTTATTGACGTTGCCGACAAAAGATATCTCAATCTCGGCATAGAGGCCATACATGCTCTGAAAGGGCAAATTCCGCTGTTTGAAGTTAACACGGGTGCTATCTCTCGCGGTTACAGAACTTCTCCTTATCCGCAAAAGGAGTTCTTAAAGGAGTTTCTCTCTTGCGGGTTCGGCGCGGTTATAACCTCTGACTGCCACGACAAAAACTATCTTGACTGCTTCTATGACGAAGCGGAGGAGCTTCTTCGCTCGGCAGGCTTTAAATCCAAGTGGATTCTTACCGACAACGGATTTAAGGAGGTAGGAATATGAATGTCATTTCGATAGTTATTTTGATATTTTCCGCTCTCGGTGCTGCCGACTTTCTGATAGGAAATAAATTCGGCATAGGCAAGGAGTTTGAAAGAGGCTTCGCCCTCTTTGCTCCTATGGCTCTCTCTATGCTCGGAATGATTGTACTCGCACCGGCAATAGGCGTTTGGCTTTCCCCAGCGTTTGACGCGTTCTATAACGCCTTCGGCATAGACCCATCGGTTATCCCTGCATCTATTTTGGCAAACGATATGGGCGGTGCGTCCTTAGCACAAAGCGTCTGCAAATCCGAGCTTATCGGCAACTATAACGCTTTCGTCGTTTCCTCGATGATGGGATGCGTTTTGTCCTTCACTATCCCCTTCTCTCTCGGTCTTGTTAACAAAGAGCATCAAAGCGAGCTGTTTTTGGGATTGCTTTGCGGTATCGTCACAATCCCTACGGGCTGCATCGTGGGAGGACTTATGTGCGGCATAAGCTTCGGCACGCTTATGCTTAACCTGTTGCCGCTAATTATTATTTCGATTATCATCGCAGTTGCGCTGATTTTTATCCCTAAAATTTGCATTAAGTGCTTCTCCGTGTTCGGTATTTTTATGAAAATACTTTCGGTTTTCGGACTTATCCTTTCGATTTTCACCTTCCTTACAAAAACAGAAATAATCCCCAACCTCGATAGCTTCGAAAACGGTGCGCTCATATGCGCCAACGCATGCGTAACCCTATCGGGTGCTCTGCCTTTTATGTATATCGTGTCAAAGCTGCTCGATAAGCCCCTGAATGCGCTTGGCTCTAAGGTAGGCATAAACAGCACCTCAGCACTCGCACTTCTTGGAACCGTTGTAACCAACGCTTCAACCTTTGGGGTTATGAACAAAATGGACAAAAAGGGAATCGTTTTAAATTCCGCGTTTGCCGTGTCGGCTGCGTTTTCGCTCGGCGGCCACCTTGCATTCACCATGGCGTTTGACGCAAGCTACGTGCTGCCGATGATTGTCGGAAAGCTCGTATCCGGAATATTTGCCGTTGCACTTGCGTTTTTAATGTATAAAAAGCATACACGCCCTGCGGTTAAGCCTCAGGAAGCAGCGGAAGAGTGCGAGGCAGCTGCGGTTTAATTTCAGATTCATAAAATCGGTCAAAGCGTTAAAAACCTGATGAGAACAAGGTAATATACGCTTTTCTGCGGATTTTCAACCTTAATCTCATAAAAACCGTGATAAAGCAAAAGAGCAGTTCACTTCAAGACTAAAATCTTGTTTGTCTGCTCTTTTTTATGTTCGTGATGTGTTTGCGCGCGCCGAAAAACGTTTAATTGTCAAGACATGCAAATATCCGTTCCCACACCCTCTGATCCTGGCGCGTCATTCCGTCCCAGTCGAACGAAGCCTTAAAGCGAGCCTTTTCCTCTGCCGTGATTCTCTTTTTACGTAAAAGTCTTGCTCTTGCTTTACCGAAAGCTGCGAGTTGCTTCACTGCGTCCTCGGTGTAATTCGGGTTGTGACCTTTGTTTTCAACAAGCATGAGAGTGACGTTTTCCTTGCCGTCAAGCGCAGCTTTGAGCATATCGTAGTGTCTTTTTTTGCAAAGCGCATCATTCTCCGAATAGATAAGAAGAGCCTTCGGCGAGGACTGCTGAAGCGTCTTTCTTGCATCGAACGGAGCAAAGCGCGGATTCGACTCCTTTTCCAGAGCTAATATTGCTTTTCGGTATCCCTTTAAAAGCCCCGAGAAGAAGGTTTTAACCATTTCTTCAACAGACACAAAGCCGCACAATGCAACGATATGCGAAATTTGCGGGTAAAGTGCACATATATTTAGGGTTGAGAAAGCTCCCCAGCTGTGTCCCATAACCGAAATATCAACTCCATGAAAGCGTGCGTCGGCAGTAATTGCTCCGATGCAGTCGTTAAGGTCGCAAAGCGACTGAGCAAGTCCGTTCGGGGAGTCTGCCCCCGATTCCATGCAGCCCGTGTGGTCGTAGGCAAAAACCGTATAGCCGTGCTTACAAAGCATCTCTATTTCCTTCATATAAGCCTTGTGACCGCCGCCGAAGCCGTGGTCAAAAACTACAATTCTTCCCGGAATGGAATTGTCATAACGGTATATATATCCTTGAAGGGTGTGCCCTGCCGATGCGGTAAAGGCATAGCTCTCCTTGTTAAGACCGGGAAAATCCTCGTCCGAAAAATAAAAGACGGTTTCGGTGTCATCGCAGCGAGTATGCATCATTCCTTTATACGTATTTATAACTTGCTTTTCAAATATCATTTCGCTTCTCCAAATATAGTCTTTGATTGAATTATATCACAATGTTTCAAGAAAATCAACAAAGCGGACGATTTGCCGATAAAAAACATTCAAGAGAGCGTATCCTTCACGAAGAACGAGGAAAATCCTAAAAAATAAAACCGTATTTTTATTAATCAAGCTAAATTACAGAACGCAAAAATCTCTGAATTTCGGAGCTTTTGTCGAAAGTTTATTTTATTTTTTGTATAAATACACTTGACATTTGGTACAATGAGTGTTATAATAATTAAGCTGGCTCGAAAGCAACGGTCTTGTATGCCGGAATGGCGGAATTGGCAGACGCCCGGGACTTAAAATCCCGTGAGATTTTTTCTCGTACCGGTTCGACCCCGGCTTCCGGCACCAATATATCGCGGAGTGGAGCAGTCTGGTAGCTCGCCGGGCTCATAACCCGGAGGTCATGAGGTT
>JAZRDI010000033.1:0-6155 GCA_045660185.1 Eubacteriales bacterium
GCCACCGGAGAAATTCGTATTAGTGAAATCACCGTAGGAAATGTCTTCCACATAATTGCTGTTACCGATAGCAGTGAAATTCGTTGCAAAATTTTCTACACTAATTGCATTTTTAGGCGGAAGCGCGAAATCTAAATCGTCACACGAAATCTTACCGTTGCCATCTGCCTGCAAAGAAGTTCCGTCAAGAGTCATAATGCAAAGTCTGCTGAATTCATCTGTGGAATATTTGTTACTTCTTACAACACCTACGCTTATTTTTACTTCATTGTTGGTAAAGCCATCAAAATAACCACTACCATTTCTGGACACATCCTTAAACGAGCGTACAAGGTTTCCATTTACGTAAAGCTTACCCGTTGCATTATCAAACTGCACCTTTGCGCTGGATTTACTATCCGTCGCAAATCTAATATTGCCGTCTCTCATACTCGAGGTTGTATTATAATCCGCTATATCGTTTACTTGCGTAAATGTAGAGCCGTTATCGTAACCCGTGTCATAGGAGAATACGTCGTATCCGTCCGAGCTTTCCCACGTTGCGCCTGCCGAGATTCTCGTATCCCAGTCCGAAGACGTTGCAGAAGCGTTTTGAAGTACGTCCCATATATACAATGCGATATATTTATCAGGATTTGCCGCATCTGCAATGATAATTTCGTACGCTTTTGCCTGCATATTCTTCGAGTTGGTAGAATCAGGCAAATTCGGGAATGCAAGCTCGATAAGCGTATCAGACGCCGTATTATCCGAGATGTCTACCGTTCCGTTAAACGAAACACCTACAGGGTATCTACCAGTGTCAAATTGAATAAGCCAAGGATTGCCCGTATTAGAGCTTACCGTACTGTTTACATATTCAGATAATTTATTCCTCGTGGTAACCATAAGACCGCCACCGGAGAAATTCGTATTTGTAAACTCACCATAGGAAATGTCTTTTACATATTCTGCATTGCCTATTGCCGTAAAATTATAGGCAAGCGCACTTTTATCAATGGTCTCCTCCGCCTTTACCGATATAGTACTAATAAAGCCCATAGCCATACAAAAAGCACAGACGGTAGACAACATAGAAATTATGATTTTTTTCGCTTTTTTCATTTTTCTTTCCTCCTTTATGATGCAAACGGATCTTCAAATTCGTTATCGCCGCTGATATCCCCCGATGCGGTTATCACATCGTTGCGTTGGAACAATATAATGTCCAGTTTTAATTCCTCATAAATTTTCATTTGGCGCCTCCATTGAAATTTATTTGTTTTCATTTTTATCGTTCTATCTCACAAGTTTTCACTTGTTATAGCTTGTTATAGCTTGATTTGTTCACCGGTATAGATACTTTCATAGCAAGCGTTGATTGCCAGCATCGTTTTTTTGTGCCGCTCCAAAGATAACTCTGGAACATAGCTCTCACCGCTTAAAATACTTCGCGCAAACTTCTCCATAAACAAGGTTCGTGTGCCCGATATATCAAAATATCTGGGATTTACACGATATTCGAAATCTTCAAAACGAAGCTGCTCCGTTGTATTTGGATTATATAGGTCGCTGATAATTCCGCCTTTCGTTCCGCACACCGCAAGCTCTACTTGAACTGCCTTGGGATAATGGCTTAGCCTATCTTTTTGACAATCGAGCCGCGTTTGCTCAAATTCTCGATTCGCATACGAAGGGTCTAACGAGAAAACCGTTCCGTTTTTCATCTTGCCTATTACGTAAGCTAAATCTTCAACCGCCGCCGCCTCGCGCATATTAGGCGCAATTTCCGCATACACGGTATCAAACTCTGAACCGGTTATATATTGAAATAGGTCAAACAAGTGCGGATGATCTGTCAGCGAACCGCCCCTAAAGCGTTTATTGTTGGGGGTTAAAGGAATTTTCTTCCCATAGCTTTGTTCGGGATTATTCATCCAGTGACACCACCACATCGGGAAATGCGAATAATTATACGCTGTAATCGAAGTAATTTCACCCAGCTCACCGCTGTCAATGATTTCTTTGATTCTTTCTACCGCGGCATACCAGCGCATTTCCAACTCGATACAAACTTTAATGCCGTATTTTTTCTCCAACCTTAACATTTCGTCATATTCGTCCATATCAAGGGTGGGAATTTTCATCATAATAACGTTTACACCGCGTTCGGCACACAATTTGAACTGTTTGAAATGCGCCCCGTTATCTCCGCCGCAGATACACAACTCTATCTCAGGATGGTTTTTAATCATCTCTTCGTCATCGTAATAGCAAGCGTATTTATCAAAGTATTTTTCATTATGATAACGCGTTTCCAAGCTTGTTCTTGTGTCAAATTCAAAGGAAATGGCGACGATTTCGAAAAGCGGGTTATACATCATCGACTCGAGCATACTCTTCGCGTGATTGTTACTTAACCCCATTACGCCAACTTTTACTGCCCTTATATTTTTCATTCGACGGCCTCCTCAAAGATAATGCTTTGCGCGTTATCGCTCGACGCATATATCTTATTTATATAAGCTATCAGCTGTTTCTCTCGGGATTTTAACCACGCAAGGTCAACCTTTCCCGTCAACATTTTGAAAATAGAAACGGCAATAGTCGCATCATATAGCGACAATCCATACAATTCCACCGTCGCATCGTTGAATACGTAAGGTTCCGCCCTATCGGTATAGAGATATACCGACTGCGGTCTTGTCTTTGTGGAAACGACTCTCGTGGATTCCATTCCCATTTTTCCCCAAACGGTGTGCCTTGTCTGTTCTTCCGTTCCTTCGGGGAGGGTTGCGCCTAACTCCAAAACTGCCACCTTTTCGTTTTCCATTTTGATTAGAACGTTCGCCGCGTTTTGGTTGACAAACGCCGTCAGTTTTTTGATTTTTGAATCCAAAATCCATTCGGCGTTATCAAGCTCCTTATAGAGGAATGCATTCAAGCCGTAGGTCCGATCAATCATTCCGCTGATTTTCGTACTGCACGAACCGCCGATGTTGTACTTCCCGTTGCGCATAATCGCTTGAATCTGCGGATCTTGCCGCCAATAAAAAATGGGATAACTCTCGCCGTTTATGATTATCCGTTCCGTATAATCGTTTTCGGTTTTTGGAAGATATTGCCATGTTGGTATATCCGATATGTCGTTGACGCGGAATAAGCTATTTACACCGTCCGCTATGGTAAAATTCGCTCTCATAATCCACCTTTACATTAATTTTTCGCCGTTGAAAATCACGTTCTTGCAATTTGCCACGCTATATTCTTTCAAGCCTTCTTTCGTATCTATCGTGATATTTTTCAAGCGTATGTCATTAAATTTCTCAGGGGCTTTCTCGAACCCGTTCACGTAGACGTACCCGTCCGTTTCTAAGGGAAAGTTCGGATCGTTATAGGAATAGGTCAACCCCACGTTGTTCAGCTCTATATTGCTCATTTCCGTAAGGCAATTCGCCCCTTCGCCATCGTCGTTATACCCGACCTGACGCATAATCAATCGGGATATTTTACCATCGGAGAACTTCACGTTCTTGATGTACCCGCCCCGCTTTTCCGTCGTTTTGATATGCAAGCCGAAGAACGATCCTGAGAAATCACAATCCCAAAATTGAACGTTTTCAATGCCACCCGAAATCTCACTGCCGATTGCCACCCCGTGGCTTTTCCCGCTGATTATTCTGCACGAGAACACGTCAACGTTTCTGCACGGCTTATTGATAAGATTCCCTTCAGGGTTTTTCCCCGATTTAATCGCGATACAATCGTCGCCCGTGTCAAATACACAATCGAATAAAGTACAATCTTCCGAAGAATCGGGATCCCAGCCGTCTCCGTTCCAAATGCCTTTAGAAAAAATATGACACCCGCAGGTTACAATGTTCTTTGAATAAATCAAATGCACGTTCCAAGAAGGCGAATCGCCAAGTTTGAGTCCGTCGATAACAACGTTTTCCGCATTGCAGACACTAATCAACCGCCCCCTTTCTCTATGCGCTGTTTTCTTATCAAGGTCTTGTTGGTAAAGGATTAAGTTCTCTCTTTTTTCCGCTTCCGTTTCCCCGCCAATCCCACAGGTGTTGCACAAAAGATTGAATCCGCCGCCGACAATCGAACCTTGTCCGTGAATCTTTATATTCGCAGCGGTTATTTCGCCTGTGCTTTGTAAATCGCCTATATTCAAAAGCGACTGATACGAATATCTTTCAATCCCCTCAAATCTGCTCCAAATCTTCGGAAGATACGCCTCGGGATCGTCGCACCCTTGTAAGACCGCGCCATCTTCCAAAACTATTTCCGTATTAGAGCGCACTTTTAAGCCGCCGCATAAGTAAACCCCTTTGGGAATAAGTACTTTTTGGTTTGTCCCACAGGAATCCAATGCCTTTTGGATAGCACCCGTATTCATTGTAATCCCATCTCCAACCGCATAAAACGGAGCCTTTGTAACGTCTATAATTTCCTTCTCTATATCCGTCATGCAACAACACTTACCCAACGACTTCTTTTCGTTTGAGAAAGTTGCTATAAGTTCAATTTTGTATTCCGTTGCAGGGAACAAGCCTTCAATCCTACAAAACGTCTTGTCGGTAATACAAACTTCTTCCCCATTCACAACCACCGAATACATAGCTTTGACTTCGGATTCTATGGAACGCCAAAAAAGCAGTATTTTAGTTTCATAACAAACCGTTTTCATAGACTCTCCCAATAAGCAAAAATGATTTAATATCTAATTATATAATAATTATATCGTGGATATTTGACATATTCAAGATGCTTTCAAAAAAATAATTATATATTTTATGGAATTATATATTTTTGCAATATCCACCGACTTGACACATAGCGTAAAAATCGATATAATAGTCTTACCGACTCACTAAAAGGAAGCTTTTATGAAACTTAACGGAATAATAAGCACAATTAAACAGGAGTTATTAAACGGAAAATTCGGTCAAAGCGGACGGCAATTTTTAACCGCAAATGAATTAATGGAAAAATATCAGGTATCCTTTGTTTCCGCCTTGAAAATTCTTAATAATCTCATCGAAGAGAATCTTCTTGTAGCCATCGGTAACAAGAAATACATCATGAATGGACTTTATTCGTATAATTCCGACCTGCAAAAACTCGCTTCTAAAAAAATCGGAATTGTGCTGCAAAACATAACAAATCCCTTTTTTGCAAAAGTTGTAGAGCTGTGCAATAACATGATTGTTAAAAACGGTTTTTCTCCGATATTAAAACTCATCACGCCCGAAAATGAAATCCAGACACTGATTTCATTAATTCACGAAGGGTGTTCGGGCATCATTTCTTTTTGCCAAAACCAGCTGCCCGAGATTTTAGATATCTATCAACGATTTCCACTCCCCGTTGTTTTCATTAACACTGAAGTCCCTATAGAGCAGTGTAATATCATTAATTCCGATAACTATGCTTCCGGACGGAAAGCCGCAAAACATCTGCTTGACTACGGCTATGATTCGCTATATTTGTGCAATTCAGAACCTAACTTTAGCGACCCCCGTTTTCAAGGATTTATAGACTACATTAAAAGCTGTAATTTGCCTTTTGATGAAAGCCGCTTTATCATTTTCGAGTTTAATTTATCTGCAACTAATCCCGTTCTTTTAACTATCAAAAAAGATCCCGCTAAACGCATCGGTATCTTTTGTTTCCATGACTTGATTGCGGAAAACCTTTTGAACCTTTTCAACTTTTACGATATCAAAGTCCCCGAAAAAGTTGGACTCATCGGATATGACCAACTTGACACAATTATCCCTCTTTTTGCACAGCTGACAACATTCAATTACTCTTTCGAAAATATCGCAAAATCGGCGGTCAACCTTTTGATTGAAAATATCAAAAACTTGAAATTACCAAAAAAAATTATTGAAGAAGCTACTATTTTCTTGGTTCGTAACACCACGTCAAAACTGCCTTAATTGAAGCGTCATATTTTAATTACACATGATTCTATCCTATTTGTCAACAACTTTCAATTGTGCTTTACCTGTAAAATATAACCAACCTCTGTTATACGAGTTAACTATAACAACTTTTTTAAGAAAAGAGTATACCACGACACCTTGACTATACGAGCGCGGGCCTGCGGCGCGCGGTCCAGGGGGCGTCGCCTTTTTTCCGCCCGTGTTCCGACTTAAAGA
>JAZRDI010000034.1:0-18555 GCA_045660185.1 Eubacteriales bacterium
AATGCGTGCCTCTTCTTCGGCCTTTGCGCGAGCTTCTTCTTCAGCCTTAATGCGAGCCTCTTCTTCAGCCTTTGCACGAGCTTCTTCTTCAGCCTTTATACGTGCTTCTTCTTCATTTTCCTCGGCAGGAATCTCTTCTACGGTTTCGGTTTCTGCGGTTTCTTCAGCAATTTCATTTACGGGAGATTCTGCCTGTGCTGATGTCAGTTCGGAAACCTCGATTGCAGCCTCTCCCAAAGAAGGGGTGGTGTCCACTTTTTCTCCTTCTGTCTGGGGAGCTTCTGCTGCAGGAGATGTGGGAGGATTATTATCATCTTCGTCTTTGTCTTCAGCAAAGATTGCCTTATTTCTTCTGCTAACAATAACAGCTATAACAACTGCGCCAACAAGAATAAGTGCTCCGAGAGCAACTATAAGCCAAATCCACCAAGTGCTGCGCTCTTCGATAGCAACGAGTGCATATACGGAGAATTCAGATGCTTCGAAGGTAACCTTACCGTCCTTTGTGGAGATAATGCTGATTTCTTCAGCTTCGCCTGCTGCATTGAAGTGGTAAATAGCAAGATTGTTGTGCGAAATGTAATCTGCGGGAATGTCAAATACTATTGTGTAAGTAGAGCCTGCTGCATATCCGGTTGTGGGATCAATGTCATAAGCAAGAATAATCTTACCCTTAAGTCCCTTACCAAACTGGCCCTTGGGGAACTTGTAATCCTTGTAATCGTCTGTAACGTTACTTGCGCTGAACTTATCTGCGCCGGGACCGGTAACAGTAAGTCCGTTAGCGGGAGTCTTGGTGTTAACAAGCTTGGGAATCTCAACGTAACCGCGAGTTATATTACACCACTCGCACTTTTCGTGAGCGGTATAACCAATCTCGAAATCAGTAGGATTCTTTGCATCGATTGCAATCCAGCTGTGGTTATTGGGGTTAATATCCTCTTTGTAGAGCTTCTTGTCTGTGCCGTTTGCTTCGTATTCATACTCGCCGCATCCGTCAACAGAACATCTCAAGTAGTAAGTACCCTTTTCGATACAAGTAGCAATTGTTACGTCTTCTCTGATCGTGTACTTATGCTCGTGAGCTGCAACAACCTGGATTTCCCAAGGAGTATTGTTGAAGCTATTAACGTGAGCAAGGAATGCATCGTATCCTACGATTTCGTAGTTAGCTGCATCTGCAGCGTTAACGAAGGAAATAAGATCGGATGCATCACCGGCAAATGCGAAGTTGTATTTGCCTGCAGCGCTCTCGGACATAGAAATATCCTTAAGCTTCAAAAGACCGTCAAAGTAAACACCGTTCTGAACGAGAGCAACGGTATAAGTTCTGCCTTCTGCGAAGGTAAGAGTGTTACCTGCGCCAAAGGTGTAAGTATTTCCGGAGTTATCGGTGATAACCATCGTTACCTTCAAATCGGAAACGTTAAGAGTCTGAACTGCGATGGACCAGGTAAGTTCTACCTCTGCATCGGTAGTAAGAACATAGTTAGCGTCAAGAACTTCAACTGTGAAAATAACGTCATAGTTACCTGCATTCGTTCCGCTCAAAGTTCCGCTCTTCACTACTACAGAAACAATGGTGTTCAAAGCACTGTTAGCAGAAGCTTCGCCATTAATCTTGTACGAGTAGTTAACAGAGTACGCATTTCCGCTATAAGTGTAGTCACCGGTAGCGAATACGTTACCGTTCTTATTCAAGAGAACTATATCGGAAACGGAAACGGGAGCTTTATTGATGTTCCAAGTACGTGTAACCTTATTTTCGCTTACAAGAACGTAGTTAGGATCGGTTACGTCAATTGCAAACTCAACCTCGTAATCCGTTGCAGCAATTCCGCTCAAATTAGCAGTATTCGGTACTACGGAAACAACCGAGCGCAAATCGCTTTCAGCGAAAGCTACACCGTTAATTGTGTAATTGTAACCAACAGTGAAGGTCTTGCCGTTATAGATGTAATCGCCTGCGGCAAATGCGTTACCACTCTGGTTTGTAAGTATGATATCGGAAACTGTGATTTCCTTAGGTGTAACCACAACCTTAACTTCATTGGTAGCAAACACACCACCAACGCCGTCGATGGTCATTTCGCACCAATATGTACCGCTTTGGTTTACGTTTACAACGGTGTAAGATGCATCTGTACCAACAAGAACAGCGCCATCAGCTTCGTTAGCCTTGAAGTACCACTTGTAAGATACATTGTCCTTAAGCGCGTAATTAACGTCTGCGTTAAGAGTATATCCGTTCTTATTGTATTCGCCATTTACTTCGGAAACAGCTTCATCTTTGTACATAATGGAGGTTGCGCCGTCGCCTATGGGATAAAGAACGATGTCCTCATTGGGCATATTGGTATATACATGCTTATCAGCATCCATCCAGCCAAGATTCTTTTCGTCATTAGCGAAGAAGTTAATGTCTGCGCCCTTGGGAAGGAAGCCCTTAACGATGTTCTCACCGTCAACGAATGTTACCTGATGGATATCAACGAACTCAACTGTAACGTCTGCTGCTACGGTGAAGCTTCTGCCGTTCATAACGTAAGCAACAAGTCCGTTAATCAAGGTTCTTGCCTTTTCAAGATATCCCTCGTACTTCTCGAATCTCTCGGGGAGATGATTCTCGGTTACGCTGAACATCTTGTTTACAACTTTAATTATACGCTCTTCTGTAATCTTTACGTCCTCTGCAGCGTGGAACACACCGTCGCCCTTATACAAGTCGGAGAGTGTCTTTTCCATGATGGGAGGATAAATATCGTTAACGTAGCCTGCAGCCTTTACAACGTAAGGCATAGCAGCGTTGTAGTACTTACCGAGCTTGTTTGCGATTTTTTCGATAAGAGAATCAATCTGCTCGTTGGTAAGTCCGTTAAGATTATCGTCAATACCGAACTTCTTTGCAAGAGCAAGTATTGTTTCCTTGCCGAGAGAAGCGTCGATAATCTTTTCGTAGTCGATGTACTGAAGAACGGTTACGATATCGTTAACGCTGAGATTTTCATTTACAAACGCAACTATATCGTTGCCATTCTTACTAAGGCAAGTGAACATCTTATGCTTGATGTAATCGGGAAGCATATTGCTTTCTGCTGCCTTAAGAACAAGTTTTGCGAAATATGCGGGAACCTTTACGTAGATTTCAACCTCGCCGCCGTTAGGGATTCTGGAGAAGTCGATGTCTATGTAATCGGAAACTATCTTCAAGATAGCGTTGAGCTTTTCAATATGCTCTTCCTTTGCATTCATTCCGAAGGAAAGGTCAACGTTGAATTCACCAAGAACGTAGAACTCAATTCCAAGGTTGAAGGAAAGGAGATTCTTGTACTGCTCTGCGGTGTAGTTAGAAAGCTCACCGGGAGTGGGGATTTCCTTAAGCAAATTAATAATGGGAGCTACGTTTACGTCAAGGCTATTAAGAATATCAATAGCGGACTCAAGGCTCTTATTGATATCAAAGTTACCGTCGGAAGTAAGAACGCTCTCGCCGTTAAGCTTGATTGCCTTGAACATCTTTGCAACGTCTATAAGAGAGAAAGCATCATTGGCAGCATTCTCAACGGTCTTGTTGATTGTACTTGTAGCCTTATCAACGATATTCTGCTTATCTGCAGGAATCTCGATAACGCCGGTTTCGGGGTTCTCAACTCCGTAAACCTTCTCGATAACGTCATTTGCAAGATCGTTAACGTTTTCAACAAGATCTGCGATTTCTTCTTCGGTAGCACCGGTTGCCTGAAGAACTGTACCTACAACAGCGGAAATAGCGCTGCCTGCGGTTTCAAGCTCATCAACAACTTCTTCAATACCGGTCTGAATCTGCGCCTTGCCTTCAACGGTTTCAAGCTTCTCTTCAAGCTCTTCAAGGCTCTCTACTCCAAGCTTTTCCTTTGCGTAATCCTTAAGCATAGCCTTGATGCTTTCGGGAAGCGCGCTGAGGTCGGGCATAGAGGAATCACTGAGAAGATTAAGCTTAAAATCACCGAGATTGAGTTTATCAAGGTCGATGTACGAATCAAGCTTGAGCTTTACAGCGTACTTAACGACAAGCTCATACACTTCGGTAAGAAGCATAACAACGTCCTCTTTGCTGACGTTCTTTAATGCGGATACGTCAGGAGTAATCTGGACGTCAAGCTTTGCCGACTCTCCGTTTGCCGGAGCGGTGTAGGTAATCGTGTACCAGGGGGTGTCTGTGGGGATAACGCTTAAATCGTTAACCACCTCTTGAACGGTGTCGCTAACACTCTTGGTTTTGGCAGATGCCGTTACAGCCAAAGTGCTGAAGAGCATTACCAATACCATGAGAAGTGAAACGACGATTCTTGTTTTGCGGTTGATTGTTTTCATTTCATCACCTCATATTTTTTGTTCGCGCAGTGCGCGAGAATAAACAATAATAATTAAAAAATTAATATTGTAGCCACATTATACCACTTTAATTCGCAAAAATCAATAGTTTTTTGGAAAAAAATCAAAAAAATGTCGATTTTTCCTTACAAAGCAAGAAGCGTGTGCATTTTGAAGGTTTTTTTACGCGATTTTTCCTCATTTAAACTAAACCTTTGTTTTGCACACGCTCTTGCGCTTCGGTATTTTTTCTTAATCTCCAATACTGAACACGCTACCATACATACGCTTTTTTGCTCTTTTCACCCATCTTCACACGCTATAGGGGATATGTTTTTAAAGAAGCAAAGCGCGACTTCGTATAATAGCGTATAAGGAAGTTGTACGGCCGCACGCGCGGCATTTTAACACGCACAAAGCAGCTGCACATCAAAAACCTTCCTTAATATATTATATAAATTATATATGACACTTCGCGCTTTTTGTCTCGCTTTTTGCTTTAAAACCGCGTATTAGCGCAATATATATATATATTTAAAATAGTCATTATTTGCCCTTTGCTCCGCGTTTCACTTCTTTTTCCACTTGTTTTTCAATGGCTTTTTTGAGTTTCGCTTCAGCATCGGTTACTTTGTTGCTTGCTTTCTTAAGCAATTTCCATCTTCTTGCCGGATTTTTCGCTTCATATTTCATTTTTTCGTTACACTTCTTGAATTTGAGCATTGCTTTTTCAAGTTTTCTATTCGCCTTGTACTCGGGATAAGAATCAAATCCTATTTTGCGGCACCTGCGTTTTCCACATCTTTTGACAACAAAAGTAGTCAAAACTGCTGCAAAAGCCACAAATAAAACTACACCGGCAATAGCAACGTAAAGGATTTTCTTAACATCAGAAGAAAGCGCAAGGTCTAATTCTTCCTTAGGAGGAAGAGGTGTTTTCTCATAAACAGCTTCGTACGTAACATCACACGTCACGGGGGTAAGCTCTGCGCTCCAACCTGCGAATTTATAAGAATACGTAGAATCGTTGCTGAGCTTTGGAGGCGTGGGAGGCGTAGGAACGGTTCCGTACTGTACGGTTTGCTGATAAAAGACCTTACCGTTTGACTTATACGTTACAGTATACGTTTCATATACTACACGTACCGATATAGCAACGTCGGAACCGAGAACGCGGAACGTTCCTTTTAGTCTTGATCCGTCTTCTTTAACGAACACGGGTGTGCCCGAAATATCTTCGATTAAAATTTCAACTACTTTAACCCCGCTCTTGGGAATTATTTCATAAGACACGTCTTCGTTCAAAAATGGAGTAGTATTGCTTATTTTAAAATCTACCAAATCCATTTCGTTGGCATTAAACTGGATGAAATATTCAGCTCTGTAAACGTACTTAACGCCGCTTTCAACGTCAAACGTTACAACGCCACTGTCGTAAACGTTTTTAACATATACCTTCTCTCCCATCTCGGAGAGTTTGAAAAGTTGATAATCGGTTACGTCCTCGGCTCTTGAATTAGCTTCAAATTCAAGCTTTATATCAAGAGTGTTTGCTTCTTTATCGGCAATTATAACCAAGTATTCGTCAACCCATTGGTTACCGGAATAATTTACCTTTACTGTTTCTACGTCATTGTCAAAGAGAGTTAAAACATCGGTAAATGTAAACTTAAGTGTACCGTATATAGTCTTTACGTTTAGAGCGCTTTGCTTTTCAACCGCTCGTTTTATGATTCCGGAAATATCAAGACCCGTCTGTCCGAAATAGTTTGAGGCGTCACAAACAACGAGATTTTCCTCATATTCAATCTTCGCTCCGTTTTTCCCATCAGCAGAATAAGGCACTATATACTTTTTCTCAAACGAAGCAACGTATTTAGAATCCTTATCGGGTTTGCCTATTTCGTTTCCTATGTTATTGCCGTCTTCATCAATCCAGCCGGCAAACTCGTAGCGAAGACTTCCCTCATCAGCTTTAGCGGGAACTACGGGACATACTGCATCATCAAGAACGCTTACTACCTCACTATACGTTTTGCCGTTTATTTCCCACGTAACGTTACAATATTTTTGATAAAGAGGAACAAGGATTACATTTTTCTCAAATCCGGCCATCAAATCAACCGCACCCGTGTCAGTTTCTGCAAGGCTTTCTTCTATTGCCCAACCAACGAGAACGCGAGTATCGCCAAAATCGTCAACGTAGCTTTCGGGAATCTTTGCTTCACAAACAACAGGGCTGTTTTCATCAACTTTAATAACGCTCACGCTGCCATCCGGTAATTTGAACGTTACCTCTACGCTTGATGCTCCGTAGAGCTTATTAATTTTAGTATTAAGCGTAATACTGTAAAAATCACCGCTTACGTTTGGTCTTTGTGAAGGAATGTCAGAAGATGTGAAAGCACTCTTCAAGTTTTCCTTATAAGCTGCATCTAAAGCATTATATATCGCGGGCAAGAAGCTATGTTTAAGTGATAAATCAGGGTTCGCTACTATAGCGGGAGCATTACCGGGATTTGACACGGGAACAGGCTCAATCGGTTTTGCGGGACGTTCGGGATACGTGGGCTTTGAAACCGCAACCAAATCGTCGGGCTTTTTAACCTCTTCAGGAAGCTGTATGGGAGTTGAAGTATCATCATCTACGTAATAGGTTTTATTTTCAAGAATTTGAAGAATCGTTTTTCCGTCGATAGTCCAAGTAGAAGTGTATGCAATTTTTCCGTTGTAATCGCGTATTTCTCCGTCTATCAGCGCGTTACAGATAAGCGCAAGCTGCGCCACAAGAAGAATATACTGCGGATTCTTATCTCTTACTATAATTGCGGCTCTTACAAGTCTGTTTCTGTACAAAACGTCAAGAGCGCGGGTAAGGTCAAGGAAACTATCACAGAAATTATCGTAGTTGTTCGTATAGTATATGTATTTATCTCTATCGGTTGTCTGCGCTTTAAACTCGGTCATAAGCTGTCTTACGCGAACGGTAGCATCGCCTGCAAGCTCAACGGCATCAAGCTGTGCTCCTGCGGCAACAAGATCGCCCTGACGGCCGAGAACCTCATCAACCGCGCCTCCCATAACCGCGCCATAAACGTTTCTTCCCATCGCCATCGTTACGTCGATAAGTCTAACGGCGTCCAACTGCTTTTCTATCTTCGAATACTCTTTAAGATACGCGTTATACGCTGCAAGCTCTGCATCGTAAGTTTTCTTTTTATCTTCGTACTCTTGGTACTGCGCCATCTGCTCGTTGTACTTTGGAATGGTCACCGTATCATACGTTTCAAACGCCTCGGTAAGTGCCTCGAACTCCGCCAAGTCGAGTAAATACTTATCGTATTTTGCTTTAGCATCGTCATAAAGCTTTTTCTCGATCAAATAAGCATCGTATTTATCTTTGTTGTAAACATACTCCGCGGTATTGCGGTAAATATTTAAAATCTCGTTTACGTCATCTGCGGACAGCTCAACGCTAGCGCGGTAAGCGATTTTTACGCTCTCCTTGTTTTCGGGCTCGGAACATTCAATCTCACATTCATATACATCGCCCCTCTTACTTAACTGAACATTTTTTTCAGCAAAAGAAACGCTATCCGGAATCCATAAAAAGCTTTTGTTGTTAACACCCACGTATTCGTACTCATACGCGGTAACTATAAGCTTTCCGTTCGAATAATCTATATTTGCCTTGCCTGTATTTATAATTTCATTATATGAGACTTCCACAAGCTCGACAACGCCCGTGGCCGATACCGTGTCAAAAAATGCGCGCTCGTCATCACCTATTGAACTGCCGATGTACGATTCAAGCACGTCAACGGCGGAAAGGGTAACGTTTCCGCTTGAGGCGTTTACCGAGGAATCGTAATTAGCTTTCGTTGCCGCAGATGCATAGACACCGAAAAGCGACGCGCATAGCAAAAGAAGCGCAATGAGTGCGGTTGTTTTTTTTGCTCTTAATTTCATAATTAAACTTCCTTATCAATTTGGTATTTTTTGATATTTTCAACTACGGTATCAACACTGATACGCGGTGATTTCTCAATTAAAAAGAAATAAGGCGAGGTGGGAGAGTTGAGAATTCTAAACTCCGATGCGCATATTTTAAAACGCGAGAGCGTTCCGAAATATTCACGGAGCATATCTCCTTCAAGCGCGCCTTCCTCGTGACCGGGATATATTGCAACTATAAGCACTCCGTCCGGAAGTAAAAGCTCTATGGCTGCCTCTACTGCAGGCATGGTAGTTTCTCTTAAGGTAGTAACCGCTTTTTTGCCGCTGCGGGGCAGATAACCGAGATTGAACATTCCCGCCTTTATCGGCTCTTTAACGTAATCCATAACCTTGTGATGAGAGTCACATATCAAGGTGTAGTTATTCGGTGCTTGATTACCTTCAAGGTGCAACCGTGTTGAATCTAACGCCTCACTTTGAATATCGAAGGCATAAACCTTTCCGTTTTCACCGACCGCCTTTGATAAGAAGAGCGTATCGTTTCCGTTTCCCATCGTAAAGTCAACGGCAACGTCTCCTTCCTTCAAATGCTCCAAAATAAAATGCTTATGAAGTCCTGTAAGATCTACCATATCAAAGCTCCTTCAACGGCTTAACGAATGCCGTATAATTGGTTTTATAGGTTACAAAGCCCGGCTTTGAGCCCGACGGCTTTTTGATGTTCTTTATACGTGTGTAATCCACCGCCACCAAGTCCGCGGTCGCCTTTGAATAGCCTGCCGCAATTGAAGCTGCCTCGGTATAGTCCGCGTCAGACGGTTCTTCTCCGTTGGTAACAAGCACAACGTGCGAGCCGGGCAAATCCTTTACGTGAAACCATATATCGTCCTTCGCGGATTCCTTCATGGTGAGTCTATCGTTTTGCACGTTATTCTTGCCAACGTAGAGAGTGAACCCTCCGCTCGTTTTAAACGTAAGCGGCTTCGAGCGCGATTGCTTTTGGGGCTTGTAGCCCTTCATACGCGCAGCGTAGCCTGCAGAATAAAGCTCATCGCGAAGGTCAGATATATCCTGCTCGGTTGCTGCAGAGTCGAGGAACACCTGTACGCTTTCGATATATTTAAGTTCCTCTTCCCACTTAAGTATCTGCTCGCCGAGAACGTTTTTGGCGGTTTTACACTTATTGTAAAGTTTATACATTCTTTGAGCGTTTGCTGCGGGCGAAAGTCTTTCATCAAGCTCTATCGTTATTTCTGCGCAATTATCGTCATAATAATCCACAGCGGTAAGCGTTTTATCTCCGCGTTTGATTCGGTATATATTAGCGGTTATAAGGTCACCTGCACGTTTGTAGGTTTCGCCTCGCTCGCTGTCTATTAACGCCTCCCGCTGAATAGCAAGCTTTTTCTCCGTTCTTGCCTTAACGTTCGTAAGAAGCGTACGCACGTCATGTGCGCGCTGGTGTATTTTTTCGAGCCTATCCTTTTCGGCAAAATAAAGGTCGAAAAGCTCCGTGAAGCTTTCAAAGGTTTTATAAGTCACGTAGTCACCGAGATAGGTTATCGGCATATACGAGTAATCGATCGGCTTTCCCGTTTTGTCGATAGCTACGGTGGGAACGTATTTTTCCTCAATAAGAAGCTTTTGCCATTCTTCGAATACCTCAAAGAATTTTTCCTTATCCACGTTCATCAATGGAACGTCTATCGATTTCGTCACTCTATACACAAGCTCGTGAGCAATCTGCGTAGCTATTCCCGAGTAGGTTGACGTGATAAATTTTTCAGCAGTCTTTTCGGGCGGGAACGCAGAAAGCTTCTCAAAGAAAAGCTCGCGGTTGATTTCGAGCGGAACGATTTTCTCCTGCGTTGCGGGGACTTGATATTTAAGTCCGGGTAAAACTTGACGGATAGTGCTGGCGGAAAAATCTATTATCTTGAGAGCAGATATTATTTTTTCCTCGCCGTCAAGCAAAATGAAGTTCGCGTATTTTCCCATAATTTCGCAAACGATTTTCATCTCCGTCGGGAATCCCATATCATCATATCCCGAAACGGTGAATGATGCAATACGGTCAAAATTCGGTTGGCAAACTCCTGTTATTCTCGCTCCGAGCAAACGCTTTCTCAAAAACATACAAAACATCGGTGCTTTGAGCGGATTTTCTTTTGCTACCGATGTCAGTTGCAATCTCGGAGCATTCGGACCTACGTTAAACAAAAGGCGCGACGAAAGCTTGCCGTGATGTATAACGAAATCTATTTCATCGTTCGCGGGCTGAAGAATTTTTTCAATTTTTGCCTCGGGAAATCCACGAGAAAATTCAGAGAGCACCGCCCTCATCATACAAGCGTCAAATGCCATTTTAACAAGTTCCTTTTCTTTTTGCGCAAAATATAATAACTATTTTAACATAAATATATAAAATAGTCAAGTAGCAACTATAGGTTATTAAAATATTCGTTTTGACGTTAATTGGATAGAAAACCGGGTTAAAAATGCCCTTTTTATAACACACTTTTTTCGTTGGTAAAAATGACGTTTAAGCAAAAGAATAATATGTTTTATGCCGATTTTGAAAACTTTGGTTTGCATTTAAAGAAAAATCACAGACTGATTCAAAAAATACAATCTGTGATTTCGGGTTATTTATTTTCAAAAAATTTATCTAAAATTGCGCTCTTCTCGTTGGCTAACGCGTTTGTTGCGACAAGATACAAGGCTTCATTTAAAATTTTGCCTATCATCTCACCCTTGACTCCGCGCTCGATTAAATCGTTTCCGTTAATGCTAAGATGAGCGATTTTTCTCGGAGAATCGGACTCTATAAGGCTCTTCACTTTCTCATACACCTTATCTTTGCATACACCAAGCGCTGACGCGATTTTGGCAGTTTTAAGCGACACCTCATCACTCTTCCCTACCAAGAATGCGCCAAGGTTTTCTGTAGCACTCAATTCAGCTATTGAATTTAACACGGATACGCTCGTATCGCGCGTTTTCGAGTCCATTTTAATTCTTTTTGCAAACGACTCAAATGCATTGCTCGGAGACGGACAGCCATAAAACAAAGCTATCTCTCTTTCATCCCAGCTTAACTTACAAAAACTTTCACGGGGTGGGAGCAAAACGTTTTTAAGCTCACCTGCAAAAACCTCAACAACTTCCTTAAACTCGCTTGTTACCTCGTAAGCGCGAGCGCCCGCGAGAAGTTTTCTCCATTCCACAAATATGCGTTCGCTTGACACGTCCTTAAGGTTCTTTGCATATTTAAAAATTGCATCGGCGGTGTTTTTCTCTATATCAAAGGATAGAACCGAGGAAAATCTTATTCCGCGAAGCACTCTTAAAGCGTCCTCTGCAAATCGCTCCTCGGGATTTCTAACGCAACGGATAATTTTATTTTCAAGGTCTTTGATACCCGAAAAGGCATCAACTATTCCGACTCTGTCATTATACGCCAAGGCGTTTACGGTGAAGTCGCGCCGCGCCAAATCCTCTTCCACCCTTGATGTGAAATAAATCGACACGGGGTGCCGGTTATCCTTATATTCACCGTCAACGCGGAAGGTCGTAACCTCGTAAGGCTTGCCGTTTTCTATAACCGTTACAGTTCCATGCTCAATTCCCGTATCAACGGTTCTTTCAAACATTCTTTTCACCTCGGAGGGCGGAGCGCTCGTTGTTATATCATAGTCATCGGCAACTCTTCCTATGAGCGCATCCCTGACACAACCGCCAACGATATACGCCTCATAACCCTCGTTATAAAGCGTATCTATTATCTTTTTCGCCTCGACGGGCATTTCAATACGATACATAGAAATCTCCTACTCTGTTTATGTGCAATTTACTCATTAACGTTTAGTTAAATTGTTGATAATTTAATTTCATCTTTATATTGACTTTTTCTTCAAGCAAGGGTATAATAATTGTAATTATCCTATATATAAACCTAATTATTAAGGAGGCAATATGAACATTAAATCCACTCTTGAAAAATTAAACGTTCCAAACGTGCTTGTACCGTTTGGCAAAAAAATAACCACGAAGGAAGAGTTCGAGGCGGTTAAACCTCAAATACAAAAGCTTCTTTGCGAAGAAGAATACGGATTTATCCCCCCGAAGCCCGATAACTTTAAGGTTGAAATCCTTGAAGCAAACAAGAAATTCTGCGCGGGAAACGGAACGCTTACCAAGTATAAATTCACTGCTAACGTTTACGGCAAGGAAACAGAGTTCGTCTTCCGCTCAACCGTTCCTTCTAAAGTAGAAGGAAAGATTCCCGTATTCATTCACATAAGCTTTACCGATGCTATTCCCAACCCCGGTCAGCAAACCGAAGAAATTATAGACCAAGGATACGCGGTATTCACAATTAACTACAAGGATGTTACCAGCGATGACGGTGACTTTGAAAACGGATGCGCGAAGGTTCTTTGCCCTGACAGAAACGATCCTCACGCTCCCGGTAAGATTGCTATGTGGGCTTGGTCAATTATGAGAGTTATCGACTATCTTGAAACTCTTAATACCTTCGACCTTGATAACATCGCGGTTATCGGTCACTCAAGACTTGGTAAAACAACGCTCCTCACTGCCGCTTTTGACGAAAGAGTTAAGTACGCTTGTATCAACAACTCGGGCGCATCGGGTGACGCGCTCTCACGCGGTAAGGTTGGCGAGGACATCGAGGCTATAACGAGAGTGTTCCCCTTCTGGTTCTGCCCAAACTACAAAAAGTACGTTGGCAAGGAAAACGAGCTTCCCTTTGACCAGCACTTCCTTCTTTCGCTCGTTGCTCCGAGACATCTTATTATAGGAACTGCTGAGGAAGATACCTGGGCAGACCCCAACAGTGAATTTCTTGCTCTCTCTCTTACGAATGACGTGTATAATCTTTACGGTATGCGCGGTCTTGTTTACGAAGGCAATGAAGTACCCACAGCTCCCTCGAAGCTCGATGAGGGTGATTGCTACTTCCATTTAAGACACGGCACTCACTATCTCTCTCGCAATGACTGGAACAACTACATAAAGTTCATCGAGGCAAAGAAAAACGGCTAAAGCGCTGCTTTTCTATAAGTATATCATATTTTTTGATATTTTTCTACGCTTTTTCAAAAATATATTACAAAGGAAACGAATATGAGATATAAGTTTATGCGCTTTCCCGGCGGAAAAACAAAGGCGCTCACCTTAAGCTACGATGACGGAATCAGAGCCGACGTTAAGCTTTCCGATATAATTACACCCTATGGATTAAAATGCACGTTTAACATAAACACGGTTGCCTTTGGCGCTACCGACAAGCCTAACAAGCTCCAACCCGACGAAATCAAAAAATACATGCTCGACCGAGGCCACGAGGTTGCCGTTCACGGAGAAAGCCATATTGCCCCCGGAAACGCCTCTCCCGTAAGAGCAATTACCGATATTCTCAACTGCCGTATCACGCTTGAAAAGGAATTCAATATGATAATTCGCGGTATGGCTTATCCCGATTCGGGAATAAGACGTCTTGACAACGGCACAAGTTATGAAAACATTCGCAGCTATATTGAGAATCTCGGAATCGCTTATTCAAGAACGCTCGGCGGAGATAACAATAGCTTTTTGATGCCAAGCGATTGGTACGCTTGGATGCCCACGGCACATCACAACAATGCAAACCTTTTGACTTGGGCGGAGGAGTTCGTTAACACCGATGTTAAAGCTCTTTATCCCACAAGACAGCATCCGCGTCTCTTCTATCTCTGGGGACATAGCTATGAATTTGACAATAATGACAACTGGAGCATTATAGAAAAATTTGCCGAAACCGTATCGGGCAAAGACGATATTTGGTATGCTACCAATATTGAAATTTACGAATACACCGAGGCTTATAATTCACTCGTAACCAGCGCAGACGGAACAAAAATATTCAATCCCACGTCTAAGGAAATCTTCCTCTCAATTGACACAAAAGAATACTCCGTCAAACCGGGTGAAACATTGGTGATAGCATAACTCAGAAAGATAAAAAAACACCGGCATTATAAAAAGAAAAACGCTCAAAGCATCAATTCAAACGATGACTTCGAGCGTTTTTTCATATATTAGTTTACATTTTCTATGATTTCTATTTCGCTATTAAGATTTTCAGATGAGATATTTTCATTGTTTTTATTGGCGATTTTTTTATTTTTTCTTCTGCTTTCCATATAACGATTAAGCTTATGAGCAAGGAAGAATACGAACAAAATTCCAACGAGACAAACGAGGATAAATCCTATCCAGTGCCAAACGGTTGTGAACTTATCAAACGGTATAGAGCCAAAGCCAAACACTATTGTTGCAATGCCTATACCTCTGCCAATCAAGATAGACGGGATAAACCACTTAAGCGACATTTTAAGCGTACCCGCAATCATTACGAGCGCATCGTCGGGAAAGACGGGGAACATCATCATAAGCGGAAAATACACTGTTCCCTTGTTACGAAGCAAGCCAAGCGCCTTCTCGCAATCCTCTTTTCCGAGGAACTTAACGCAAAGTCTATATCCGCCGAAATATCCTATAGAATACATAAGCGCGCTACAGAACAAAACGCGTATTAAGGAAAGTAAGAACGCTTCCCACGCGATAGGATATATTGCCTGCGTCAAGAGAATAAACGCCATCGAAGCGCCCGGAACGATACATAGCAGTATAGTCAAGACCGTCATAATCAAGCTGAAAATAATCCAACCGTACCAAGACGTTCTAAAGGAATGAAAAACTTCTTCGCTGAAATGAACGCCGTCATCAATATATACGATGTCAAACGCCATAAGAAGAAGCAACGTGATAAACGAAATGGCTGCTATAACAGCAACGATCAACGCGAGGTTTATCAACGCTTTTTTATGTTTTTCTGTCAAATGTGGTGTTTTTTTCATTATTTTTCCCTATAAAAATCAAAATTTATTCTTTCGCACATATATTCTATCAAATACATAGCATTTCGTCAATGTAAAAATGAAAAAAGTTAAGTAAATTTTTTATTAATTATTTTTTAAATAAAACGCTTTCATACGAGGCCGTAAGTATTTTGATCATGTTGAAACACTCTATGCGTTTTATAGGGAGCGATTAACCAACTCTAAATCTTTCGACTGAGGATAATACTCTTTGAACTTTTCAGGCAAAGCAAAATCTTTTGTAAAAATCAAGGTGTATGATGAATCAAATGCAACAATTTCAATTTTTGATAACGGATGTTGCATTGTAAGCGGATTTTCCCAAAATTTAGGATACATATCATTTTCGGGAAGCTTGTGCTTTAATATATCTTTGTTAGATACGGAGGGATCAAACGCTGAAAAAGTTCCCCAAATCCATTGAAAATCTTCTTTGTTGACTAAATCAGTCAGTTCTTTCCCTGTCAATATACAGTAATCATTTTCCAATACTTTTTGAATATCCTTGTCGGACGGATAGCACTCCGGATAAGAGATTAGCCACTTGTAATTTAACTGGATATTATCAATTGAGTCAAAAAGCTTTTTAAGACATGTGTAATATTTTTCGCCTTTTTGGATAATTGTTCCGTAAACCATATTATCACCTACTTTTTTGCATTTATTATATCATAACTTCGTAAACGTTTCAAGTGCGGAGCTTCAAATCCGTCCACGTTTTGGGCTCAGTGAAGAAGAAAATGATGCATCGTCTACGGCGATATGATGAATTTGCTTTGCAAATATGATGTTACTCCACTGCGTTCCGCAATGATGCGATGTTTGCCTTAAAATGTGGCGAAGCCACGCATCATTAGGCGAAGCCGTCATCATTGGCGAAGCCAACATCATTTGCCGAAGGCAACACATTAGGCGAAGCAAACATCATTCAAAAAACGCACCTTTGCCTTGGTAGACAAAAGTGCGTTTTTTGTTGTGATGTGTGTCCGATTTAGATGCAAAGCCATGTGTGGCCAATTTAGATGCACGATGATTTTGCATAGGGTACACTAACCCCTTGGCGATGATGGGAGTTAAAAGCTTCCGCGGTCTACCGGACTTTTAACGCCATGCTTGTAAACGAGGCCTATGTATTAAGGCTGACACAAATCAATATGAGTATAATTTCCGTTTTTATTAAATCGGAGCAAATACAACTCGCTTTCGTTGTGATAGAAACTGAATGTTCTGTCGATTTCTGTGGGTTTGTGGTCTAAATAGTTATAGTCAAGAAACGTATAATGGTTGGTTATATTACCCGATACATTAGCTTGTGCAATACAGTAGATATGACCATCATAGCACTCGATTTTATCTTGATAAGCGTAGTGGTTTTGAGAGAATGTAAAAACAGAAGCAATTTCGGTTTGTCCTTCTTTCAAAATGCCAATATCCTCGCTATCATTATCGGCATAGTAAAGAGCGCAGGTGTCGTTTTGGATATCGTAGGAAACGCTAAAAACATGTTTAACGGCTTCGGGCAAAGTAGAATCAAACACCGTTTCATTGTTTTGAAGATTAAGTACCTTAATTTGCTCAGAGCAAACAAAGCTCAAATATTCATTTTCCAAATTGATGGAATAGGGTTGCTTCGCTTCGTCGAACTCAACCTTGTAAACGTCACTCGTTGCCTTTGTGGTGATATCGTATGCAATTACCTGCACCTCTTGGCTGTCATAATTGATAGCACAATAATAAACGGTGTTGAGATAAATACCGATGTTTTGCGGTTGATATCCCTTATCAACCGCCACTTGGAAAACGGTTTCAACTTTTTGTGTTTCGAATACGTAAATCTTGTAAGTGTAAAATTCCTGTGATTTTTCGCACCATACAACACCGTTTTTATTTGCTTCAAAATACCAGATACTAACGTCGCCAACAGAATAAATATTGTTTGTTGGATTTGAATCTTCACCGACAGAGATCGTATAGTTTTGACCTCCATAAGTGCTGCGCAACAATACCCATTGTTCGCCTGCTTTGATTACCTGTGAGGGAGCGGTTTCTTTCGGATAGGTATTTACAATTTGAGGTTGTTTTTGAGGCATCCATGCGGAACAGCCCGATAAAAGAAGGATCGATAAAATCAAAACCGACAATAGCGTACAATAAGCGAATCTTTTCATAAATAGCCTCCTTATTTAGATTTGGATCAAGTTCAAAGTCAGAATAGATCGACAAGTTTGTTTTCTTTCATAATACACCTTCCTTTTCGTTATTATATCATAAAATTGTCAGTATGTCAAATGATGCATCGCCTGCAGCGATATGATGAATTTGCTTCGCAAATATGATGTTGCTCCACTGCGTTCCGCAATGATACGATGTTTGCCATAAAATGTGGCGAAGCCGTCATCATTGGCGAAGCCACGCATCATTAGGCGAAGCCAACATCATTTGCCAAAGGCAAACATCATTCTTTGCCGTTGATTACGGCAAGGAACAACCAAAAGGTGCGTAAATGTCGGTAAGAACGACTAAAAATACACCTTAAACTGCTCGATAAATTGGAATTTGTCAATCAATTGATATTTTCAAACGCTCCTGCGTCTTCGCCAAGTTCGGTTATCTTCAAGAACAAATCCGATGTTGAGAAAGAATAATAAGACGCTCCTTCTTTATTTGTGGATACATGCATCTTATATTCTTTTTCGCCTTGAATTATCTTTATCGAAGTGTGGCTACCATCATTCATTTCGCCACACTTTTCGAAAGAAGACGAGAAAATAATATTCATGATTTCATCAATGTCTTCCTTGTCTTCAATCGTGAAATAGAATGGAGAACCTGAGTGATTGTCAAATGTTACCTCGATTTTATCTGTACCACCTTTAGTCATATCGGAGAACTTTGAAAAATCGGTGATGGTGTTTACTTCTTTTTTGTTATCATTGTTTTCACTAACACAACCAACCAAAATAAGTACACATACCAATGCTAAAACCAATGCTATCAATTTTTTCATAGTAGAATCTCCTTTATCTCCTTTTATAAATTATTATTTCGTTCTTTCACTATATAAGACACTAAAAACAGTTAAAAGGTTACATAAGATTGAAAAAATGTTAATTGTCGTCAAATTCTTATTTATCGGTGAGTTTATTATATCACAATTTCGCAAATAAATCAAGACGTAGCCTTGCATCTTTAATGAAATCGTGCGTTGCACGATGAAATCCGAGTAAACTCGGATGAAATCTTCAGCCTGCGGCTTCAGATGAAATTAAATCCGCCTATATCTCCTGCCGTAAGGCAGATT
>JAZRDI010000035.1:0-2333 GCA_045660185.1 Eubacteriales bacterium
CTTGGAGTTTTAACAACGCTGTTTGATATCGTGAATATCGTTAAATATCGTGTGATATCGTAGCTTTATCGTGTGTTTTCGTGCGATATCGTGAATATCGTGAGTATCGTCGCATAAAGTGTTGCACCAAATTTGCACCAAAATCACACCAACATTCAACGCTTATTCTACTCGACAAATTGGAATTTGTTTACACACTAAATAAAGAAAACAACAATTTTTCTGCTTTAGCATACAATTGAGGTGAGGTTTGCGGATATGTAAGTTGTGAAGGTAGGGTGTCAAACACTTTAACTTCCTTCATTTCGCTTTCGGGAAGATTACCGAGTGAATGAACTATCGCGAGAAATACTACCCCGTTTGAGCATGCTTGCCTATTGAACCCCCAATAGTCGCATACGGGATAGAAGTCAGCATCCCTAATTCCGCTTTCTTCGAAAAGTTCACGTTTTGCACATTCAAGCGGAGTTTCGCCCTCTTCGATGTGACCGCCTTGCGTTTCCCATGTATCACGTTTCTTATGCCGTGAAAGTATCCATTTCCCTTGATAGGAGGCACAAATAACGGTATACTTGTATTTTTGGAGATAGCCAAGAGGATATAATCTGCATTGAAGCTCTTTGCGAATAGTCTCCCGGTCAATTAGCGGGGCATCCAAATGCACACCAAATTCATTGCACTTTTGGATTGCAAGGTCGTATCCTTGTAAAGCAGCTTTTCGATACCAAAAAATTGATTGTTCTAAATCAATTTCTACAATTTCGTAATGCTTTGCAATGTTGTATTGAGAAATACTGTCTCCGTTGTAGGCTGATAATCGCATTGCTTGGTTGTATGTGCTTTCCATTAAAATATTGATATTTTCTGTATTCATAATCACTCTCAACAAATTCAAGTTTATCGATTAGTTAGATTATACCATAAAAACGGCAAAAAGTAAATAGGACGGCTCAATTCTTTACAAATTGAACCGCCCCGTTCCGTTATATTGTAGGGGACGACCTCCCGGGCGTCCCGTTCGTTTCGCAAATCTTTTCGGGTCGCCGAGGACGTCGACCCCTACAGATAATAAACAAAAAGCCCCGCAGATGCGGAGCTTTTTGTATATCGAAAAATCCCAAACGGGTAATTATCTCTTGGAGAACTGGGGTGCACGACGAGCGCCCTTGAGTCCGTACTTCTTTCTTTCCTTCATACGAGGGTCACGTGTGAGAAGGCCTGCCTTCTTGAGAAGGGGTCTGTATTCAGCGTCTGCCTGGAGCAATGCTCTTGCAACGCCGTGACGGATTGCGCCTGCCTGACCGGAGATACCGCCGCCTACAACTGTGCAAACGATATCGAACTTGCCTGCTGTGCCTGTAACGCCGAAGGGCTGGTTAACGATGAGCTTGAGTGTTTCAAGACCGAAATACTCGTCAATGCTGCGCTTGTTGATTGTGATGTTGCCTGTACCGGGGATAAGTCTTACTCTTGCGATAGACTTCTTTCTTCTTCCTGTGCCGTAGAAATACGGCTTTGCGCTTGTATACATTATCTTATAACCTCCCTCAATTATTCAGCACATGCTTCGGGCTTCTGAGCTTCGTGTGAGTGCTCAGCGCCTGCATAAACCTTAAGACGTGTGATTGCTTTGTCACCGATGGAGTTGTGGGGAAGCATTCCCTTAACTGCCTTCTGCATAGCAAATTCGGGCTTCTCAGCCATGATCTTCTTGTAACCTTCAGCCTTAAGACCGCCGACATAACCTGTGTGACGGTAGTAAACCTTCTGGTCAAGCTTCTTGCCTGTGAGAACCGCCTTTGATGCGTTGATGATGATTACGAAATCACCGCAGTCAACATGGGGTGTGAATTCGGGTTTGTGCTTACCTCTTAATATTTCAGCAGCCTTTGCAGCTGTTCTTCCGAGAGGCTTGCCCGCAGCGTCGATTACATACCACTTGCGGTTAAGCGTCTCTTTTTTAGCCATAAAAGTAGACATTCTTTTATTCCTCCGTATTTTTCGTTTTAATATCAAACAGCGGTAGTATATCATAAAGCTTCACCATTGTCAATACCTTTTGCTCAAAAAAAAATTAGGTTTTTAATTTTTATATACGTTTTCTCGTTTTTTCTCGTTTTTTTACCTACTTTTCTCGTGTTTTCGTTTTTGTCAGAATAAATTTATTTACAATATTTACGGTTACGAATGTGTTAAAATTCTTATTTTCTATTGCAAAACTCAGTAATATGTGTTATAATATGCGTTGCAAGCTATGAAATAAGGCCATACCAGCCGGGGAGTCAGCGGTGCCCTGTACCCGCAATCCGCTACAGCGGGGGTGGTATCCGATG
>JAZRDI010000036.1:0-25534 GCA_045660185.1 Eubacteriales bacterium
TGCAACAACGGAAACGGTGTAGGTTTCGCCTGCGGTAAGGTTAAGCTCGGTGAGCTTGGAAGCAAGGTCGAAGGTTGTTTCGGTTGTAGTGTAGGTCTTGCCGTTAACGGTAATCTTATAGGAGTCTGCAGTTGCAGTCCATGTAAGAGTAGTGTTGCTCATAGCAAGATTTTGAACGGATGCGGGAGCGGTCTTGGTTGCGCTTGCGGTTGCAGCAGCGGGAGAATTGTATCCGTCTGCTACGGGAGTAACTGCAACGGAGATTGCTCCGGTGTAGTTAGCAAGGCTGAAGCTTGTGCCGGTAACCTTGAAGGTGTATTCGTTTGCACCAACGGTAACTACAACTTTGTAACCGGTAGCGTTTGCTACTGCGGTCCAAGTGAAGGAATCGGTAGCTGCATCGTATGTAACGCCTGCCATATTAGCAAGGTTCTGTTCAAATACGAATACCTTCGAGGGAGCGGAGTTTGCATATCCTTCTGCAGCAGCAGTAACGGTGAACTTAATACCGCCGTTCTGCATAGAGCAGTTGCTGAAGTCAAAGTAAGTGGACTGACCGTTGTCAAGAGCATTGTGATTGTGCTGCTTGTTTCCGCAGTCGATAGAGATTATGTACTTCTCTGCATTTGCAACGGAAGTGAAGATGAGCTTGTTGCCAACAACCTGAAGGCCGGAAACTCTGTCAAGAGCCTTGTTGTTGAAGTATCTTACTGCAACGTCAGAGGTCTTGCCGCCGTTACCAACTGCAACAACCTCGATGCTGTAAGCACCTGCTGCCTGGTTGCTGAAGTTGTAGTTGAAGTTGTATGTAACCGTTGTGATCTGCTGAAGGGTGTTGCCTTCGCTGTCCTTAAGGGTTACGCGATAGTTATTAGCGCCTGTTACGGGAGTCCATGTTGCGCCGTTTGCAGTTACGTTAACCTCGGGAGGAGCGATTTGAGCATCGTTTGCAACCCAAAGTGCGTAAAGAGTAGTATCTGTGGTGAGCTTGGT
Organism: Eubacteriales bacterium; assembly: GCA_045660185.1. Taxonomy (GTDB): domain Bacteria; phylum Bacillota; class Clostridia; order Oscillospirales; family CAG-272; genus UBA1740. The sequence goes on from JAZRDI010000036.1 coordinate 994, forward strand.
GTTATTGTACTTGTAGGTAAGCTTTGCGCCGTCCTCAAACATACTGATCCACCAGCCTGCGAATGTATATCCTGTTCTTGTGGGATTTTCGGGAAGATTATAAATCACACCGTCTATAGCTGTGATGTCTTCCATCGAGGGAGCGCCATCGTAACCGAGATTGAAGCTTACGCTATAAACAGGTCCGTCTCCGGCTTCAACCCATTTAGCATACAAAGTGGTGTCTGCTGTTACGGGAGTAGCAAATGAGTAGGAAGTGGTGAGAGCCGAATCTGCATACCAACCGAGGAATGCGAATCCCGGCTTGGTAGGATCTTGGGGCTTGGTTGCTGTTTTTCCGTTAACTACCGTCAAAGGAGCAACAGAGCTGCCGCCGTTAACATTGAACGTTACGGTATAGGGGATCTTCTTGAGGAAGGTCATCGTAGCGTTGTAGTTAAGGACTACAGTGTTGTCTGCGATAGTTGCGGTTGCGGTCTCGTTATCGGAGAATACGAGAGCCATGGTGGTACCGTCTACGGAGTAAGTACCGGACTTATCGTAACCGGGGCCTTTAAGAGTGAAATTGCCCTTGGTTAAGGTAAGGAGTATTTCGCCGCCTGCGACGTCGTAATAATATTCGCCCTGTTCAGGACCGCCCTCATAACCGGGCTTATCCTGATTGTTGTTACCGTTGTTGGAAGTGTCATCGTTTCCGTCGGTGGTGTCGCCGGTCTTGTCGCCGCAAGCGGTCAAGAGAACTGCAACAGAAAGAACGAGACAAAGTACAACGAGTAAGGCGTACAACTTTTTGTGTTTGAGCTTTAAGTTCATAATTCAAACCTCCTTTATGAATTTATAATAAAGCTTTCGCCAAACATTCGCATTTTTTCAAAAAACATATCTTCAAGCAATCAAAGCGTACCGTAAAAACAAAATTTGAAGCTTTCCCGTAATTAAACTGTCAAATAATTCAGTTACCTAAAATGCACATATATATAATATAATGAAAAAATACACAATAATCATACTACAAAAAATGATAAATGTCAATAGTTTAGTGTAAAAAACTAAAAAATATTTTATAGACCTATTATAAAAAGCAGATAATTGACATTTGACTTGCAAAAACACCACAAAAAATGAATATATTCTGCATATATTGCAAGTTTTTGAGGAACAAACTATCAAATTTGTAAAACAACGGTCGAAGTGTGAAAAAACCAACGAAGATTCGCTGCTTTATCGCAACAAATTAATGTTGCGCTATTGAATAATTTGAAAAGATGTGATATAATGTTGAAATAATTCAAAAAATGCGATGCACTGCGTTTAACAATCGCTATACAATGAACGTTGAAATAAAGGAGATAAAAAATGAGAAAGAATTTTGGAGCGAAAACCTGGCTTTACCCTATGCCCGTGTTAATTGTTGGCACTTATGACGAGAACGGGAATGCTAACGCGATGAATGCGGCTTGGGGTGGTATTTACGATACTAATTTGATTATGATAAGTCTTGCAGAGGACCACAAAACAACCGAAAACATCAGAAAAAACAAAGCGTTTACAGTTAGCTTTGCTACCGCAGATACCGTTGCAGCTTGTGATTACGTGGGAATCGTTTCCGCTAATGATGTGCCCGATAAGTTAACACGCTCCGGGCTTAATGTGTCAAAAAGCGAGTTTGTTAACGCTCCGGTGATAGACAGTCTTTTGGTTAGTCTTGAGTGCGAGCTTGAGAAGTTTAATGAAGATGATATTTGCATTGGCAAAATAGTCAACGTCTCCGCAGATGAGAGCGTACTTGACGAAAACGGATTGATTGACGTAGCGAAGCTTAACCCGATAGTTTATGAGAGCGCGCACAAGGCTTATATGACGCTCGGAGAGGTTGTCGGAAAAGCTTTTTCCGATGGTAAAAAAATCAACCGATAAATATCGAAAGCACCAACCGATTAGCATCTGTAGTTTTGATTGGTTAGCATCTAAAACTTAAACAGATAAACGAAAAAATACTATAAATGACAACACAAGTTTACAATATACCTCGATTTAACAATTTTAATCAACCAATAATTTGACAAAAGGAGATGCGAATATGAGAAGCAGAATTGTAAGGAAACTCGATAGAGCACGAAAGGAATACATTGACACTTTAAATGATAATCACCCGATTTTGCGCCATATTTTCTACGGATTTTTTGGATTGATTGCGGCGGCATTGTCCGCGTATCTTTTGTACACGATGCCTTATTTTTACGTTGACGGCGCGCCGCAGCAAACCGCTTTTGAAATACTTCTCGCGGTTATCAAAAAAGAGTCCGCGCTTCCCGACGGAGCATCGAACAGCATACTTACGCTCGTCTTCCTTGCGTTCTTTTTCACGCTTTGCACTGCGTTTGATTCACTGAAGGAATTGTTTTCGCGAGATGATTTGATTTTCCGAATTTCCCCTTTTATGATTATAATGCCTATCATCTTGTGCTTCGTGGCTATCGTTTTAACCGATTTCATCGGATTCAAACCTATAAACGCCGAGTACGGATATTCGTTCAGCTTCGTTCAGTATTCATCTTACGCACTGTTTTTGCTTCATCCGCTGGTTGTTGATATTCCCCTTGCGATTTTCAGAAGAAAGGCAATAAAGGGAATAATGTAGCTTTTCGCTATTTTTGCGCCTTAAAATTTAGTTCAAAACTTTCCGCGACGGGTAAAAAAGCGAAAAAAACGAAAAAAAGTTGAAAAATATCTAAAAAGCTTTAAAGAAAACATTGACAAACGCGTACTTTATTTAGTATAATATATTTTATCTTAATTGCGCTTTAGCGAAGTGGGGTGAAAACGTGACACAAAATATTAATGAAATGGATTTAAAAATCAAACAAATAGCAAGTCGTATAAAAGAGTTGCGTTTAATTACCGGTCTTTCGGTCGAAGAGATGGCGTTGCGCACGAATATGAGCGCGTACGAATACGAGCAGTGTGAGGCGGGTAACCGCAATTTAAGCATTGCGTTTCTCTATCACTGCACTCTTAGCTTCGGCGTTGATATGGGAGATATTCTTGAGGGTAAAAGCCCCAAGCTTCGTTCTTACGCTCTGACGCGCAGAGGCGAGGGACAGAGAATAGAGGAAGCTCATAACATGGTGGGCTTTAACCTTGCGGCAGGATTCCGTAACCGTATAGCCCTTCCGCTTTATATGGAACTTAATTACCGCGAGGGCGCGGAAAACGAAAATATTGAGCTTGTAACTCACGAGGGTCAGGAATGCGACATCGTTATAAGCGGTCAAATGAAAATTCAAATCGGCGCGCATACCGAGATTCTTAATCCGGGTGATACTATATACTACGATTCGGGTACTCCTCACGGAATGGTTGCCGTTGGCGGAGAGGACTGTACGTTCTATGCGATAGTTCTTCGCAATCAGGCTGCAAGAGAGGGCGAGGATACCGCGGCTCTTTCCGTGGCTACCAAGCGTCAAAAGGAAGATACGAAGCGCAGAGTTTATCACGATTTTATTATTCCTACGGAAGAAAACGGAATTCTTACGAAAATCGACTTTAAAAACGAAGAGAGCTTTAACTTCGCGTTTGACGTTGTTGACGCGCTCGGCAGACGTAAGCCCGATAAACTTGCGATGCTTCACATCAGCGAGGACGGAACGGAAAGACGTTTTACCTTCCGCGATATGAAAAAGGAATCCGCAAGAGCAGCGAACTATTTCAAATCCTTGGGAATTAAGCGCGGTGACCGCGTTATGCTCGTTCTTAAGCGCCATTATCAGTTCTGGTTTGCAATACTTGGATTACATAAGCTCGGAGCGGTTGCAATTCCCGCGCCAAACCAGCTTCTTGAAAAGGATTTCGCATACCGCTTTACTGCGGCTAATATAAAGGCTATACTTTGCACCGCTGACGGTGAGGTTGCATCGTCTGTGGAAAAAGCGGCGCAAGGCGCTCCTTGCCTTGAGCATAAGATACTCGTTGGCGATAAGCGCGACGGTTGGCGCTCGTTCGATGAGGAATATATCTTGTTCAGCAGTCATTACGCGAGAGCAGAGGACGCTCCTGCAGGAAGCGCCCCCATGCTTATGTTCTTCACGTCGGGAACATCCGGTTATCCGAAGATTGCGGCGCACAGCTATAAATATCCGCTTGGTCATTTCATAACCGCGAAGTATTGGCATCAGGTTAACCCCGAGGGCTTGCACTTCACCATTTCCGATACCGGTTGGGCTAAGGCTATGTGGGGCAAGCTTTACGGACAGTGGCTTTGCGAGGCTGCGAACTTCGTATATGATTTCGATAGATTTGATGCGGAGAAGATCCTTCCGCTATTCAAAAAATACAATATCACAACCTTCTGCGCTCCCCCCACGATGTACAGAATGCTTATCAAGCAGGATCTCGGCAGATTCGACCTTTCTACGATAGAGCATGCATCTACCGCGGGCGAGGCTTTGAACCCCGAGGTGTTCAGACAGTTTGAACTTCACACGGGTCTTAAGATAATGGAAGGCTTTGGTCAATCCGAAAGCACTCTCATCATCGGAAATCTTGCAGGCGGAAGTCACAAAATCGGCTCTATGGGTAAACCCGTGCCGCTTTATGACGTGCATTTGCTTGATCGTGATGGTAATGAGGTTGAGCTTGGAGACAGCGGTGAAATTTGTATCGATATTTCAAAAGGACTTCCTCCCGGACTTGCGTATGCGTATGACGGAAACGAGGAAATCACGAAGGAAACTTGGCGCGACGGATATTATCACACGGGCGACCTTGCTTGGCGTGATGAGGACGGCTTCTTGTGGTACGTCGGCAGAGCCGATGACGTTATTAAGTCCTCGGGCTACAGAATCGGTCCGTTTGAGATAGAAAACGTTATTATGGAGCTTCCTTACGTTCTTGAATGCGGTGTTAGCGCCGCTCCCGATGAAATCAGAGGACAGGTTGTTAAAGCAAGCATTGTTCTCGTTAAGGGATATGAGGGAACTGATGAACTCAAAAAGGAAATACAGAATTACGTTAAGTCGCGTACTGCTCCTTATAAGTATCCGAGAATCGTTGAATTCAAGGAAAGCTTACCAAAGACAACGAGCGGTAAGATTATAAGAAAGCTTCTTTAAAAGCAAGCGGCGTATCAAAAGAGATACAGTATGAAAATACCCTTTATGCGCATCAAAAAGAGATACGCTATAAGGGAATACCCCATACGCGTGTCAAAAAACGATAGCGCATCGAAAAAAGAAAGAATACTATTATCCCTCGGAACGTGTCGAAAACGGCATAATCTGTGAGGAGAAAAAATACAGCTATGAAAGATAAAAGATTGACTCTTTTTGCAGGACATTATGGCAGCGGAAAAACGAATATTGCTGTCAATTATGCTATTTATCTTGCAAAAATGGGAAGAAAAGTTTGCATTGCAGACCTTGATATAGTAAATCCGTATTTTAGAACCAAGGATAGTGCAGAGGAACTTTCGGCGTTTGGAATAGATTTAATTTCACCGCAGTACGCGAATACGAACGTTGATTTGCCTGCGCTTCCTGCACAGAGCTACAGACTTGTAAGAGATAAATCAGTCTTTGGCATTATGGATATTGGCGGTGATGACAGAGGCGCTTACGCTCTCGGAAGATTTAAGAACTTTATCAAGGAAGAAAATGATTACCGAATGGCGTTCGTAGCGAACTGCTATAGACCCTTGACGAGCACTGCAGAGGATACACTTGAAATTATGCGTGAGATTGAAGCCGCGTGCGGCATATCGTTTACATGCATCGTTAACAACTCAAACCTCGGCAGAGAAACGAGCGCGCAAACCGTTCTCGATTCCCTCGAATACATCGAAGAGCTTTGCCGCATATCAGGGCTTCCGCTTTGGATGCATACGGCAGAGGAAAGCGTGGCAAAGGAGCTTTCGGGCTTACCCGTGTTGCCTTTAACGCTTCAAAAGAAGTATTTTGACATACCGGATTGATTTTGTTTTCGGTTTTATCAATAATGGTAAAAAGCCTTGCGGCATAGGGATTTATTGCCGCGCTATACAAAGGAGGAATATAAATGGCAAAGGTAACTTTTAACACAGATATGTGTAAAGGATGCGGACTTTGCGTTGACGCGTGTCCGAAAAACTGTCTTGCTATTGCGGGCGATAAGCTTAACCAAAAGGGTTATTCGCCGGCGTTTATGCAGGATGAAGAAAAATGTATAGGGTGTGCATTCTGCGCTACTATGTGTCCGGATTGCATAATCACCGTTGAGAAATAAGGAGAAAGTTATGGCAAAGAGAATTTTAATGAAGGGTAACGAGGCTATTGCGGAAGCTGCAATACGCGCAGGCTGCCGCCACTATTTCGGTTATCCTATCACTCCCCAGACCGAGATTGCCGCGTATATGGCGAAGAAAATGCCTAAAATCGGCGGAGTTTTTCTCCAGGCGGAGAGTGAAATTGCATCTATAAATATGGTATATGGCGCATCTGCGGCAGGAATGAGAGTAATGACTTCGTCATCAAGTCCCGGAATCTCGCTTAAGACCGAGGGACTCAGCTACATAGCAGGCTCCGACGTTCCCGCTCTTGTTGTAAACGTGCAAAGAGGCGGCCCCGGACTTGGCGGAATACAGCCCTCGCAGTCGGACTACTTCCAGGCTACAAAGGGCGGCGGACACGGTGACTACAAAATGATAGTTCTCGCGCCCGCATCGGTGCAAGAAATGGCAAGCCTTACTATAAAGGGATTTGACCTTGCAGATAAGTATTGCATCACCTCTATGATACTTGCAGACGGAACTATAGGACAGATGATGGAGCCTATAACCTTCGAGGATACCGAGCCTACCGTTTATGAGAAGCCCTGGGCTCTCACGGGAACGGAGTGCAAGCGTGCGCACAATATCGTAAACTCGCTCTATCTTAAGCCCGACGAGCTTGAGAGAAAGAACTTCGAGCGTTTTGAGAAATATAAAGCTATTGAAGAAAACGAGCCCATGTGGGAGGAATATATGATGGATGACGCGGAGTACTGCGTTGTTGCATTCGGTATTGCATCGAGAGTCGCGAAAAATGCGGTTGCCGAGGCGAGAAAAGAGGGAATAAAGGTTGGACTTATAAGACCTATCACCCTTTGGCCATTCCCAAAAGCTCCCTTCGCAAAGGCTGCGGATAGCGCGAAAGCGTTCATTTCCGTTGAGCTTAACATGGGACAGATGATAGAGGACGTAAGACTTGCAACAGAGTGCAAGAAGCCCGTTTACCTCTGCAACAGATGCGGCGGAATGATTCCGAGCCCCGAAGAGGTTCTTGAATCTATCCGTAAGGCTGCGAAAGGAGAGTTTTAATTTATGGCAGTAGTATTTGAAAAACCTAAAGCCCTTACCGATGCTCCGTTTCACTATTGCCCCGGATGCCCTCACGGTATTATTCACCGCTTGGTAGCCGAGGTTATGGATGAGCTTGGTATAGAGGGAAAGGCGATAGGCGTTGCTCCTGTTGGATGCGCGGTTATGGCTTACGATTATTTTGCTTGCGATATGATAGAAGCTCCCCACGGTAGAGCGCCCGCGGTAGCAACAGGTATCAAGCGTTGCCGTCCCGATAACGTAGTATTCACCTATCAGGGTGACGGAGATTTGGCATCTATCGGTATGGCCGAAACGGTTCATGCAGCGGCAAGAAATGAAAATATAACGGTTATCTTCGTAAACAATGCGATCTACGGAATGACGGGCGGACAGATGGCTCCTACGAGCCTTCCCGGTCAGGTAACACAAACCTCGCCCTACGGACGTGACGTAAATCACTGCGGTTGGCCTATCCGAGTTAGCGAAATGCTTGCAACGCTTGAAGGTCCCGAATATATCGCAAGAGTTGCGGCAAACAACGTTAAGAACGTAAAGAACGCTAAAAAGGCAATCAAAAAGGCGTTCGAAAATCAGATAGCGGGCAAGGGCTTCTCACTCGTTGAGGTAGTTTCCGCTTGTCCTACAAACTGGGGCATGACACCCAAAGAAGCGCTTGAATGGGTAGAGAGCGATATGCTTCCTTACTATCCTATCGGCGTTTACAAAGACAGAAGCGCTGCGGAGGAGAAGTAATATGAAGACGACGAAAATTCTTATCGCGGGCTTTGGTGGTCAGGGAATACTCTTCTCGGGAAAGTTCCTCGCATATAAGGGACTTATGGAAGATATTCAGGTTTCTTGGCTCCCCTCGTACGGCCCTGAAATGCGCGGCGGTACTGCAAACTGTAATGTTATTCTTTCCGACCTTCCTGTCGGCTCACCTATTGTAACCGCCCCTGACGTTCTTATTGCAATGAATCTTCCTTCCTTGCAGAAGTATGTTAACACGGTAGTCCCCGGCGGTCAAATCTACGTTGACTCTTCTCTTATCGAAGCAAAGGTTGAAAGAGATGACGTTGAGGTGTTCTATATCCCCGCAACGCAGATGGCGAAGGATGAGGGGATCGGAACTCTTGCTAATATGATTATCGTAGGTCACCTTCTTGAGCATCACCCCGAGCTTTCGTTTGACGGAACCGGAGAAGTTGTTGAAAGCCTTGTTCCCGCAAAGAAGGAAGCGCTTAAGGCTCTCAATATGAAGGCTCTTAATCTTGGTAAAAATTATTGATTTGTAAACGATAGTTAACTTTTAACACTATTTACATGTGAATTCTGCTGTTATAAACAGCTTTAAAGGAGAAAAAATATTATGAACGCAATGACAGAAATGAGCAAATACCGTCATGAAAAGGTTTTGTTCGTAAACAATGAAAAGGCAGGTTTGAAGGCTATTATTGCCGTACATAACACAAACCTCGGTCCCGCTATAGGCGGTTGCCGTCTTTTCCCCTACGCATCGTATGATGACGCGCTCTTCGACGTTCTTCGTCTTTCTCGCGGAATGTCTCACAAGAATGCGGTTGCAGGTCTTCCTCACGGTGGCGGAAAGGGCGTAATTATCGCTGACCCTTCACAGAAAACCGAAGCTATGTTCGAAGCATTTGCAGAAGCGGTTAACGGACTTGGCGGAGATTACATAACTGCAGAGGACGTAAATACCACTTGCGACGACGCACTCGTTATGCTTCGTAAGACTAAATATCTTTGCGGTCTTCCCCAGAACAGCGGCGACCCCTCGCCCTTCACCGCTCGCGGCGTATGGCAGGGAATTAAGGCTACCGCTAAAGTAGCTCTCGGCGCAGATTCTCTTGATGGACTTACCGTTGCAGTGCAGGGACTTGGTAAGGTTGGATATGACCTTTGCCGTCTTCTTCATAACAGCGGAGCAAAACTTATCGTTGCTAACCGCACCAATAAGGAAATCGCTCTCAAAGCAGCAGAGGAGTTTGGCGCGATAGTAGTTCCCACCGAGGAAATCTACAGCCAGAAGTGTGACATCTTCTCTCCCAACGCAATGGGCGCAATCATCAACCCCACCACTATCCCTATGCTTAACTGTAAGGCAGTAGCGGGCGGCTCTAACAACCAGATTCTTGACGATGCTTCGGGACTTGCACTCAAAGCTCGCGGAATATTCTACGCTCCCGACTTCGTAATTAACGGCGGCGGTGTTATCAACGCTGCAGCAGAGGTTGACGGTCCTTACAATAAGGAAGAAGTTCTTAAGAAGGTAGATAACATCTACAATTCTATCGAGCACATTCTCACCGAGTCGAAGGCTACAGGCGAGCCCGAGGGTGTTATCGCAACCAAGTACGCTGAATCTCTTATCTACCGTTAATTAGGGCGTTAATCGAAAAATATTGAATAAAAAAGACAGCCGTAGCGCGAACGAAAAAAAGTAGCGCTGTGACTGTCTTTTTCTTTGCGGCAACACAATGGTGTCTTATTTTGCCGAAAAATGTATTGACAATAAATCTATGATATGGTATAATCGTTGACGTATCATTTTGTTGATTGTGTCAATTTTATAAGCGGATATTTATGCTTGGCGTAATCGAATAAAACGAGTATTACATTTTTAAGCAAAAGCAAGGGGGACTTCTATGGCAAACCAAGATCTTCAAAATCTCTATAAGATGCGCGATGCATTGAAGAGAGAGGAATTTGTTAAGAGTTATAACTCAACTATAACAAAAAACCACCAAGCTGCAGCTCAAAATGGGGTTGTTGCTTATACAAGAGAAAAGAACGATAAGTACAATAAGTATCAGGTTCTGAAGAGTCAGCATACGCACGACAGGGATAAGGATATTCTTAAGAGCAATCTTTTGTGGGTAATCATTCCCTTCTTTGCAGTGTTTGCATTGATATTGATCCTATCAAGTGATGTTACAAGAAGTCTTATGCATTTGTTCTGTACGTGGGTATGGACATCGGCGATGTTTTTCATGAGTAGCCTGGATGCTGCTGATAATAAATATAGAAAAACAATAAAAAATACCTTTATGATAATATTCTTTATTATGCTTCTCGGGGCAATGATAACCGCTTCGATGAAAGGTGTATCAGGATTTTGGCGTTGGTTTGGCGCATTTTGGATTCTTGTTGCTTGGCCTATCTCAAACTTCTTCTTTATTGGTCCTGTTCGCTGGTTGTCGCTAATCAGCTTTTTCTTAGCAATGATAAACGGTGTTGTTACGCTGACGGAAAATAGTTTTGGGAAAGATAAGAAAACTGACGATATTAATGCTGAAAACCATCCCGAAGTAAGACAAGCAAAAGCGGCTTATGACAAAGCTTGCGCAGAGTATAACGCTGCTTACAACGCGGAATATGCGAAACTTAGCGGTGAGTATAAAAAAATGATGCGCGCTGACAATTATTCTCAGGATAAGCGCGCTCTTGCAAGCGTAATTCCGACTAATATACAAACGCTTGATATGGTTAACAAGCTTATTTGGTGCATCGAGAATAGATATGCAGATACTATTGTTCAAGCGAGAAACTGGTATCTTCAGCAGGAACATAATGCTGCTATGATGCAGCAGCTTAACGGCGTTGCGAAAAAACTTGGAGATATTGAGAAAATTCAGAAAGAGGCTGCGGAAGAGGCTGCAATGGCTCATCAGGCAATTCTCGGAGCAATCAACAATCAGACAAGCGCAATTAATAAGCAAACATCTGCTATGAATAAGCAGATGGATAAGCTTAATAAGACCGCAAAGGAAAATGCAGAGTCTAACAGAAAGACTGCATACTATGCGGATAAAATTCATCACGAAATTAAATATTAATTCGAGAATAAAACGAAAAACAGCCGATACGGAGTTGAATCCATATCGGCTGTTTTTTGCCATTTAGAATGCTACACCCGCTACCGTGTGGAGTTTTGGCGTGTACGGCTGTTTTTTGCGATGCTATACTGTGCTAACTTAACACGGGCGGTGTTTGCTTTGCTCTTTTTGCTATTGCTGCATTGAATCGGCACAGCATTGGGATTTTTGATTATATTGTTCCCAATATTAGAGTATTAAACTTAACACGGGTAGTATTTTATTATACTATCTCTGAATTTGGTGTTTTTACTAACGTGCGGTGGGCTATGGTGTTTTGCACCGTGTGTTATGCTGCGTGTTTTATGCTATCGCGTTATTATACTGTTCCTGTGATGGTGAGGACTGCTACACCGGGGGTGGTTGTTATCGCGCCGGTCGTGGGATCGGCTGTGTAGGTTGCCGCGGGAACGGTGATAGTGCCATCTGTGGTTGCGAACTCGCCCGTGGCTTCGTTGTAGGTGTATCCCGTACCCTCGGCGAGATCTGCACCGTTAAGAGTTACCGAAATGTCGGTTAAAATCGGGTTAAAGGTATCGCTGATAATGACACCGTCTGTCGCTACTATGGGCGTGTTGCCGAGGTTTTGCACAATGATAGTGTAGGTTACAGAACCGTTGCAAGTGACAACCTCGGGGAAAACTGATTTTGCAATAGTTAACACGGGTTCTGCGTTGACTGTAACTGTTGCTGAATCCGAGATCACGCATGAGTTTGCACCGCCATTTGTTGATGCGGTGTTGGTTATAACTGATCCTGCTGCGATTGGCGCAAATTCATTAACCGTTGCAACGTAGATAAATGTGGCAGTACTGTTTGCAGGAAGATTTATACCTGTTATTTCCAGATTTTGTCCCGAAGTAACAGTGGGAGTTGGTTGAAGGACACCGTTAAGATAGTAAAAAATAGAGCCATTAACGTAGGTGAGCGGTACTGCAACCGCACCGCCGGGAGTAGTGTATGCTCCGAGGTCGTCTGTTATGCTAATCCCGTTAGAAGCCGTTGATCCCATGTTGCTGATAGTGATAGCATAAACAACATTTCCGCCGGCTTCATAGGTGTTTGTTATAGCGGTCTTTGTGAGAGTGAGTCCCGATAGGATCTCAGCCTCTGTTGTGTTGGAATTAAGAACGTTTCCACAATAGGATAACGTTGCCTGGTTGAAAAACGTTGCCATTTTGGTTCTCCTTTTCTTTTATAGGTAATACGATTAATTGATTGCGAAAGATTGAATTTTAAGCGAAATAAAAAACAAGCTCCGCAATCATTAACCATTATATGAAAAGGGTGAAAAAACGTTAAAAACACAGAGCGTTTCAACGAGGAATTTTGTATCACTAAAAATGCAATAAAAATTCCGACTTAAAAACACTTGCAATTGCAATCGCTTTTTAAATATAACTTGCATTATAACTGTACGTAAAATGTAAACCAAAGAATACAAAAATGCGCAAATATAGGGTCTTTTTTGTAAAATGTAAACTATTGTTTATGCAAATTTATACATCACAAAAGTGCCCAAAAAAGCTTGCGTTTTAGGCTGCGCATTTTGGATGGTGGCGGACGTGTTTATTTTGCGATTTTCGAACTGAAAAAGCGAGAAAATAAACGTTTGTTTCTGCCACGAAATATATCAATTTCTGACTATTAATAATAAGGAAGAAAAAACAAGCTGAAAAACAACACCTGAAACCCTTTTTGGAGCAAAACGCTTGCTCATAAATCTAAAAACATTGCACTTGATTCTTTCTTGAGAAAAAACGTTTATATAGTATGCACAAAAATACTGTAAAAATTTAGATAAAAAGGCAATAAGAAGTAAGAAAATGCCGAGAAAAATAAAAAAAGACTTGAAATTATCGCGTCGCGTGGTATAATATATATATTCACATATTATTTATATATTGTTTTTAATTATTTATTCTTTATTAGCATTCTCTGCTTACGCGCAATGGAACATTGGCGGGGAAGATTACATATATTTAATTAACTAACATAAAAATCCGGGAGAAAACAAAATCCCCGGGAAAAAGAAAGGAAATGCTTTATGAACACAAAAACAAAAAGCAAATTTTTAACGAAAGGACTTATACTGCTCGTAACCTTGGTTATGACGATTGCCATGGTCTTCGCCGGCACAGTAAGCGCCAGCGCGGCTATTAGCGGTGCTGCAGGTAGTACTACTACAATTGAAAAATTGGATACTACTACTGTCGCTGTTAGCGATTTGAAAAATAGCTCTCTTAATAAACCCGGTACTTTGTGGGCTGAAGCTGGAGTTCAATACAGAGTTAAAGATTCCGGTGCTAACTGGTCTACAGCACTTACAGGTAATGTAACCTTGAATCATAATATTACTTATGAACTTCAAGAGATTTACACTCAGCTTGTTAACACGAGGTATAGTAGTTCTTATTACGTTACATTCATGCTCTATCACAACGTTTCAGTTGTTGTTGATTCTGCTGCGAATGCAGATGGAAACGGCGGAGTTACCGTAACAAATAAGGTTTACGACAATGAGAACGTTACGATTTCGGTTACTCCCGTTGAGGATTACAAGGCTGAATTGTACCATGGTGACAACTTGGTAACAACATTGGGCGTTGATGGAGCAGGTTGGGATTACACGGTTGAGCAAGTAACATCATCTGTTGATTACACCGTTAAGTATGTTTCAACTAAAGCTACAGAATATCCTGTATCACTCAATGTGGTTAACGGTAATTTTGGTACAGCTTCTTTGGGAACCGATAAAGGTATTGCTGGTGCAGCAATAGGCTTAACTGTAAACCCTTTGGCTGATACAAAATCCGAGAAGTACACCTATAATGTTTCTGTTGAAAACGGCACTTACGCAGATGGTAAAGTTGTTGTTGATGGAAGCGGTGACGTTACCGTTACAGTTACTTTCACAAAAACAGATATTCATTTCGGTGATAACAAAAACACAACTATTGAGTATAACGGTTGGTACAGCGACGCTACTCAGATGCCCGAGAACGTATTGAATGCTTTGAAGCAGGAGATATTCACAAAATTGGATTTAGCCGCATTGCCTTCTATAGTTGATGCTGATGGCGATGGTGTTATTTGGGATGAAGTTACTATTCAGTACATTCCTTGGTATAAAAGTATCGCTGGTGATTGGGTACTTAGTTATGGTGGTGTTTTAGGATTTGGTGCATTTGAGGAAATACCATATGATCTTAATACAACACCCGCCAATTACACTGGATTTACCGGTGCTTCGTTTGGTACTCGTCGCGATGGAGAGACTTGGACTGAAAAAGTTCGTATTACATATAACGGTCTTTACATCGAAACAGAGATAACTCTTGTTGAAGGCCGTGAGGCTTCCGGATTTACTTACACGGATCCCACAGTTTTATTTGATGGTCAAGCTGATATTGATGCTGCTGTTCGTGCAGCACTTTCTGCAGAGAGCACTGGCGCAATAACCATCACTCTTGCTGACGGTCAGACTCTTCCTACGGGTGGAAATACCGTAACTCTTACGTATAACGTTACTGTAGCTGAAGATGCTAATTATTTGGGCAACTCTACAACGGTTACAATTACCGCTACAGCAAAGTCGAATCCCGCGGATATTACCTTTAAAACTGCAGGCAACGGCAACGGTAGCGTAACGCTTGGCGGATTGAACGGAAACGGCTCTCTTGCAACCGGCGAATATACCTTGACTGTTACACCTTCCGATTTGGATGGTGTTGACGGTTCCGTTATGTACGTTGATTTCGTTAAGCTTAACGGTACGCAGATTGCAGGAACTTATGCAAACGGCGTGTTCACCGCAACCGTTTCTATCGTAAACGATAATGATTATGAAATCGAAATTACTTACGGTACTGCAACTTTGACTAACGTTGGCGGTACACTTGAGCTTAACGGTTACGTTGAAGATAATCTTCTTATTGATGATTACTCTGCTCGTTGGGAAAATCTTAAGAATAACGTTCTTGGTGCGGTCTTCGGTAATGATGATAATATCGATGATTATACCGTATATCTTTGGTTGGATTTGTCGTTGGGAGAAGCGACGTATCACAACATAGGTGGTACGATTCTTCAACAGGACCGTCTTAACGTTCCCGCATACGGCAAAACCGGTACACAGAAGGTAAAGATCGTTAAAGCAGCTTCCGATGACGGTAAGATTCTTGGAATGACTCTTGAAACATCTGTTACCACCAAAGAAGCTCGTTCGCAGACCGATTTTGAGATCACTTACGTAAGCGGCAGCTACAATACCGAGGCTGATTTCATTAACGCACTTAAGAATTCTATCACTATCGGCGGCGCAGCTTACACTTGGAATTCCAAGGATTCCATAACCTACAACAAGGAAGTTGACGGAACTTACACCGTAACGATAAACCTCGTTGAAACTGCTTCTTACATGGCAAGCTCGAAGGTGTTCACCGAGCTTAACTGGACTGTAAATCAGTACACGGTTACTTGGGTTGACGGAAACGGTGATGAGCTTTATTCCGAGACTCTTGATTATGGAACAGTACCTTCTTACGACGTAGACGCAACAACTCCTACAAAGAATCCTACAGTTTCCACTGTTTACACGTTTAATGGCTGGAACGAAGAAGTAGTTGCAGTAGCGGGTAACACCACTTACACTGCTAAATTCGAAGAAAGCGTTCGTATCTACGAAATTTCTTGGGATACTGACGGTGACGGTGATGTTGATACTACTACAAACGTTGCTTACGGTACAACTCCCATAGCTCCTGATTATGCGCAGTTTGAAAACAAATCCTTCGCAGGATGGTCTCACGCTATCGAGGTTGTTGGTGGTGAAACCACTTACACTGCAACCTATTCCGATGATACAATTTACTCTGTAACTTTCAAGGTTGACGGCGTAATATACGGCGAAGTTCAGTACATTAACGTTACAAAGAATCCTAACGCTTTAATCGCAAAGCCCGAAATTGATCCTGATAAGGATTATGCAATCTTTGCAGGTTGGGACGTAGATTTCGACGTAACTCCTAATGCGAACGTTGTTGTAAATGCAATTTGGAATGAAAACGATTCAAACAACAATAACGTTGACGATGAAGATGAAAAGATAGAAATCGTTCTTCCCGAGCTTCCCGCAGGCTCTACCGGTGCAGGTATTACCGTTGGCGGTGTTGCAGTCGGTGATAGCTTCATCTTCAATACAAATGAAAATTCCTACGATATAGTTATTACACCTCCCGCTACCGAAACAAACGGTGCAAAGCAGTACGTAAGCTACTTCGCTATCCTTGATAAAGAAGGAAACGTTGTGTTCTCGGTTGGCACGAAGAATGGCGCAGCTGCTCCAATCAGCGCTTATGAATACACATATTCTTACGAAGACGGCAAGCTTACCGTTAACGGCGTTGTGTTTGAAGACGGTATGACCTTCGACGTTGAGTATGCAGAGCGCAAGATTATCGCGGTTGATAATCCCTCAATAAGTGTTAACGGTCACAAAGATAAAAAGCTTGAAAGCTTTACCAAGAAGTCTGTTCTCGAGGCTATTCTCGGAAGAGAAGTTACCGATGCCGAGATAGAGCAGTTTGAGGTCAAGATGTACGTTAACCTTGGTACTTTGGGTGCATATACGTTTGACGGTTATTATGACGTTTGGGCTCTTGTTAATTCCGAATCTCTTCAGTTGATTAGCGGTCTTCTTAAAGCAGCTCTTGCAAGCGCAATTAACGTTGGCGAAACAGAGAGCTTTGAAATCACTTTGAAGGCTGACGGTCAGTTACCTGCAGTCGTTGCAAAATATGACGTAATGCTCAATGAATCTCGTGTTCCCACAAGCGTTACTCACACAGGTGAAAAATACACCGCGAGTGGTGCAACGGAAGATTTGCTTAACGAGATCAAGTCGGATATTACATCTCCTAATGCGCTTATTTCAAGCATTGCATGGGCAGAGGATTATTCGGGCTTCACGTTCGTTTCCGGTGAAAACTACACTCTTAAGCTCCTCGTTACCGTAATGGAAGATGTTAACGTTTACGGAACCGAGCATATTGTTGAAGTTGAAATTTACGTTCCTTATGAATTTGCAACTATAACTATTCCTTCGACAGGCAACCTTAACTACAATACCGGTATGACCGATGCAGATAAGGAAGCGCTCGTTATTGAAGTAATCGATCCTCAGTTTATACCCGAGCTTCCTGAAAACTTTAAGTATACGGTTTGGTATCTTGCAAGCGTAAAGCGTTCTGTTGATATGGTTATCAACCTCAATCAGATGGATCTTGGTCCTTACGCTTCTATCATCAAAACAGTTCTTGGTGATAGTGTTACTATCCAGATTCCCGTTGAGGATTTGTGGCTCAACATCGGTGATGATACCGATATTCCCGAGGCTCCCTCGAGCGCACTTATTCAGAAGATCCTTATGGATGATCTCATTCCTAATTACGGTACTGATTTCATTTTAGGTCAGCTTTCTTCTGATGAAATGAAGGCGATTCTCGCGAATACTCTTAAGAAGTATCCCGAGGTTGAAAATTATTACAAGTATCTTGGAGCGCATCGCTTCGGTGAGCAGGAGCAGGAAACCGTTCGCGTGACTGTAGAAGATTACGGTTACGGTGTTGCTACCTCTAACATTTGCGTTCTTACTCTCGCGGATCTCCGTGATACTGCAGAGCTTAAGCTCAATACGGGTGTTACCGTTACCTACGGCAGCTACACCGCAGATGAGCTTCTCGCTCTCCTTCTTGACGGTGTTTACGTAAACGGCGTTAAGGTTACAGTTGATGCTTCTACTGTTAAGTTTGTAACCAATGTAATTGGACTTCCCGCGGCAGATGCATCTGAAATTACAGTTAAGTTCCTTGGTAACAAGGATTACAAGCCCGCAGAGGCAACCGTAACCATCAAGATCAACAAGGCTAAGGCTACCGTTGAAATTGACGATCAGGTTGTTAAGTATGACGAAGGTTACAGAAATCCCTTCGTAACCACTCCTTCAAATCTCGATCTTATCAAGTTTATCGTTGGATTTAATGCTTCTAAGATTAACATTCAGAACGGCAGACTCGAAGGATTTGGTGGAGAAGTTCAGCTTCTTCTTCCCGAAGAAATGCAGGAAATGTTAACCTTGTTTGACGGTTACATCCAAAATCTTGGTTTGGGCTTTACTCTTGCAGACGGTGCAACTCTTAAGCTTAGTGAGTTGACTAAAGTAATTGATGCTATTGATGACTTCATGAGAGGCTCCGATTACGAAGAGTACTTCACCGTTCTTCTCAATATGCTTGACAGCATCAAGTCTGTTACCGAGGTTGTTGACTTTAAAGTTACTCTCGGCGGCAAGATGCCTACCGATATCGGTGTTTACCTTCTCGGTGCGGTAAGCGCAGATGCTAACTATGAAACCGCGTTTAACGTTGGTGTTCTTGCAATCTATCCCGACGGTATCAAGGCTGATATCGCTTGGAATAACAATGATGAAAATTACATCATTACCAACACTCTTATAGCATCCGGCGCATTTGACGCTGCAGCGCACGCTACTCAGGTTGGTGCAGGCGGAACTATTGAAGCCGCTACCGCACAGATTCTTGAAATGTTCATCGGTATCGATATTGACGGTAATATCGTATTCGTTACCGATCCCAAGGCTCAGCTTAACATCGGTGCATACCTCGAGTTTGCTATGATTGTTAACTGGGGCAACCAGATTTACTACTCAAATATTCTCGTTCGTCCCGTTGTTGTAGTTGCTGAATCTCTTGACGTAGATTTTGGTGATAACAGCGGAAATGTAAACAATGACCGTCATTTTGAGTTCAATAACATGGCTCAGAACGGTATGGAGAACAATCTCATACTCACCTACAAGCAGGATGGAAACGGCTATAATGCAGGCGATAAGTTCGTTGGCAATTACAGCGTTCGTTACTACTACGTAGGCGTTCAGACTAACGGTCAGCCCTATGCAAGCAACGTTGCTCCCACACACGCAGGCGTATATAGCATTGTTGCAATCGTTATCGTTCGCGATGCAGACGGTAATATAACTCACGCAGGTCAGGGTATTGGAGTTCTTGCAATAGAGCCCTCCAAGTCCGAGACAAAGGTTGAAAACGAGGCTATCGAGTATGACGGAAACGAGCACAAGGTTAACGATTTCGTTGATTCTTCTTCCGTAAACGTTCCCGGACTTAAGCCCGATACCACTATAATCTCCGCAGGTCTTTCTATCGATCTCGATAAGATCGGTGAGGCTATCACTATTAACGGTGTTCTTAACGTAGATCTTCCCAAGTGGCTTGACGAGGTATTCGTGAAGTACGGTATTCTTGAAGAGGCTTACACCGCTGAGGGAATTAATACAGAGAAGTTCTTCAGCGCAGTTGACTCTATAAAGGCGATGCTCGCAGAGCTTGGTCTTGAGGTTGACGCGTTCGATAAGATTGCTGACGTAATCGGTCAGTTCTCCGTTGCTACAAGCATTACCTTCCACGATGACAAGGGTTACACCGAGATAGGTGTATATCTCGTTGTTGCTATAGTTACCGATTCCGATCATTATCCTTCTGCAAGCGCAGGCATTATGCTCATCTATCCTGATGCTACCAAGGTAGATCTTGCATTTGATAAGACTTGGGACGGAAACAACGTATTTACCCAGGGTTACCTCAACAGCTATGACCTTAATGCAAAGGCATATCTTAACGCTGTTCTTAACGCAGATGCAACTGCTCTCGTTACGAATCTCTTCGTTGGATTTGCTGATCACGGTGAGCTTATTCTTACCTTGAATAAGGCAGAGCTTGACAATGGTATTTATGCTCAGGTTGCATTCCTTCTCGATATAAGCAACCAGCTTTATTACGCAAAACCCATTACAAGAATTATCACTATCGTTCCCAATCCCGTTGACGTAGATTTCGTTGATGAGAACGGAAATGTAAACAATGACCGTCATTTTGAGTTCAATAATCAGTCTCATTCTATGGGCAGAGTTCAGATAACTCTTTCCGACGGAACAGTTCTTCCTATCTATACGGGCAACGTTCATATCCTCTACGTTGGCGTTCAGACTAACGGAAAGGCGTATATGAGCACAGAAGCTCCCGTTCACGCAGGTGTTTACGAGGTAATCGTTCAGTACACCGAGCGTCGCGGTGAGGTTGTTTATAACCTTGGCGCAAACGTTGCGATAATGGTTATCGAACCCTCTAAGTCCGAGACGAGCGTTGACAACAGCGCAAACATCTGGAACGGTGAAGAGTATAAGGTTTCCGACTTCATTAATTCCTCTTCCGTAAACGTTCCCGGACTCAAGCCCGATACTACTATTATTTCTATCGGTCTTGGCGCAAATCTTGATACTATAAGCGGTCTTGCTTCTATAAACGGAACTATCAATATCGATCTTCCCAAGTGGATTGATAAGGTATTCGCAGAGTACGGTATTCTTGAAGCAGGATACACTCAAGACGGTATCACGGCAGAAATCTTCCTTAACTACATTGACACTATAAACGCTAAGCTCACCGAGCTTGGTATCAGCACCGATGCGTTCGGTAAGATTGCGGACATCATTCGCGAGATTCCCGTTACCACTAAACTCACGTTCACCGATGATATCGGTTACACGGAGATTGGCGCATATCTTATCGTTGCAGTAGTTACCGATTCCGATCACTATCCTTCCGTTGGTGCGGGCGTAATGGTTATTTACCCCGATGCAACAAAGGTTGATCTTACGTTCGATAAGACCTGGGACGGAAATAACGTATTCACTCAAAATTATCTTAAGAATTACGACCTTGGCGCAAAGGCATATCTTGCAGGCTCTATCGAGGCAGATGCAACTCTCCTTGTTAAGAATATCTTCGTTGGATTTACCGATGACGGCAAGTTCGTTCTCACAACTGAAAAGACAGGAATTGATAACGGCGTTTACGCTCAGTTCGCATTCCTTCTTAACTTCGGCAATAAGTTCTACTATGCAGAGCCTATTTCCAGAGTATTCACAGTTGTTCCCAATCCCGCAAACGTTGAGTTTGTAAACGGAAATAACGGTGAATTCGAATTTAACAATCAGCCTCAGACTATGGGTGACATTAAGGTTACTCTTGCTGACGGAACAGTTCTTACAAATCCCGAAGGACTCTACGTTCTTTACGCAGGCGTTCAGTCTAACGGTATGCCTTACATGAGCACAACTGTTGCTCCCACTAACGCAGGTATTTATACCGTAACCGTTCAGTACACCGGTCGCGGTGATAACGATATCGTTTACGATCTCGGCATTATGGTTGGCACTATGATCATCAAGCCCACCACTTCCGATACAGGCGTTGATAACGAGGCTAACAAGTGGAACGGCGAGGAAAACAAGGTTAACGATCTTGTTAATTCTACCTCCAAGGTAGAGGGTCTCGTTCCCGATACTACCATCATTTCCATCGGTCTTGGCGCAGATCTTGACGGTATTAAGAGCCTTTCTTCCTTGAAGGGTACGGTTAATATCGATCTTCCCACTTGGATGGAAAACATCTTTGCAAAGCTTGGTCTTCTTGACGAGCTTCAGAATGCAGATCTCACTGCAGAAGGCTTCATTTATTATATTAATGCTGCAAAGGCAGAGCTTGAAAAGCTTAACCTCAGCACAGAAGCTCTTGATGAAATAGTAAAGATTGTTGAAAATCTTCCTATTGCTACAGAGCTCACCTTCAAGGATGATATTGGTTACACCGAGATTGGTGCATACCTTATCATTTCCGTGGTTACAGATTTCAACCACTATCCTTCTGTTGGTGCGGGCGTAATGGTTATTTACCCCAATGCAACAAAGGTTGATCTTGAGCTTACCGATGATGCAAACGGCAATAACATCTTCACCTGGTACGCACTTAACAACGGACTTGATCTTGACGCTAAGGCATTCCTTAACGGTGAGTTCAATATGGATGCAAACGGTTACGTTGTTAACGTTTACTTCGGCTTCACCGATGACGGCAAGCTTGTATTTACCGCAGATAAGGCTACTCTTGATAACGGTATTTACACTCAATTCGCATTCGTAGCCGATTTCGGAAATGCGTTCTACTATGCAGAGCCCGTTTCCAGAGTATTTGCTATAGTTCCCACTCCCGCAGACGTTGAGTTCTCCGGAAACGACTTTACCTTCAACGGTAATGCTCAAGCTCCCGAGATCACTGTTACCGTTGTTGGAAGCAAGGTTGATCTTAGCAATGTTACTGTAAATTACACAGGCATTCAGACAAACGGCAAGCTTTACAACAGCAGCGTTGCTCCCACTCATGCAGGTGCATACGTTGTTACTGTTGATTATGTTGTTTACGACGAGCAGGGACGCCTTGTAACTCTCGGTGTCGGCGCATATGCGTTCGTTATCAAGCCCGCTAAGTCTGAAATCAACGTTGATAACGAATTTAGCCAGTTTGGCAATAACGTTAATACCGGCGATCTTATCACCACAGGTCCTAACTTCGGTATGACGATTGATAAGACTGTTATCACGCTTATGCTTAACAGCAACGGCACGTTCTCCGAGCTTGGACTTGATGCACTTGAAGGATCCGTTAACGTAGATCTTCCCAAGTGGCTTGACGAGGTTCTTGCAAATTACAGCATCTTTGAGAATGGCTTAACCGTTTCTGAATTCATCTACGCTATTAACAGAATAGCTTCCGAGCTTGAAGAGCTTGGCGTTGAGCTTGATGTTCTCAACGGTCTTACCAATACTCTTGCACAGTTCAATCAGAATGCTACTATCACCTTCGAGGATGACGTTGTTCTTTCCGAGGTAGGTATCTATCTCGTTGCAGGTGTTGTAACCGATTCCGATTACTATCCTTCGCTTGACGCAGGACTTGTATTCATCTATCCCGCATTTGAGAAGGTTCAGCTCGATTGGATGTACAATGACACTAACGGACTTTACACTCTTGATCTCATCAAGAAGATCAGCCTTGGCGCTATCGCATCCAACGATGCTGCAAATGAGTACATCAAGAATATCTTCCTTGGCGTTGATACAGAAAACTGGAGAATTATACTCACTACCGATGAGAGCAATCTTAACGAAGGTATTTACGAGCAGTTCTCTTACGTTGGCTTCAACGCAAATAGCGTAATTTACACAGCAGAACCCATTACACGCACTATTACCGTTGTTAAGAGCGTTTATGACGTAACATTCGAGAACGTTGAAGTTACTTACAACGGCGCAGCGCAGGGAGTTGGCGAAATCGTGTTCACCGATATATTCGGCAATAAGGTTGACGTTAATCCCGAAGACGTAAACGTTCTTTACGTTTCTCTTGACAGACTCTACTGCAGCACCACTGCTCCCACAAATGCGGGCACTTACTACGTAATCGTTACCTTCATGGGTGATGACGGCGTTGCTATGGGTGTTGGCGAGCTTGTTATAAACAGAGCAAAGCTCACCGTTACTATGAACGATATTACCGTTCACTTCGGTAAGCTTCCCAACTTCACCTACACCGTTGACGGTCTTGTAGGCGGAGATACCGTTAATTATGTAATTCCTTACATCGATATCGATTGGAATTCTATTAAGGAAAACAGCTATAGCATCAAGGGCTTCATGACCACATTGGAATGGCTCGTTGCTCTTAACGCTAACTATGAAGAGCCCAAGTTTGTAGATGGTACGATGACTATCGAGTGGCACACTACTGCTACAAGAGAGGAAAATTACACCGCTCCCACTTGCGTTCTTCCCGGCTATTATGAAACCGTA
The DNA here is from genome assembly GCA_045660185.1 of Eubacteriales bacterium. Classification (GTDB taxonomy): domain Bacteria; phylum Bacillota; class Clostridia; order Oscillospirales; family CAG-272; genus UBA1740. The sequence goes on from JAZRDI010000036.1 coordinate 25,007, forward strand.
ACCTATTGTACAGCTTGCGGTGACGTGCTTCTCGTAGTTCCTCACATTGTTCCCGCTAACGGACATAACTACGAAGCAGTTGTTACTGCTCCCACATGCACCGACAAGGGTTACACCACTTATACTTGTAACGTATGCGGATGCTCTTACGTTGCTGATTGCGTTGACGCTCTCGGACATGACTACGATGCAGTTGTTACTGCTCCCACATGTACCGAAGTAGGTTACACTACTTACACTTGTAGCGTTTGCGGCGACACTTACGTTGCAGACGAAGTAGCAGCTCTCGGACATACCGAAGGCGAAGTTGTTGTAGAAAACAGCGTAGCTGCAGACTGTGTAAACACCGGTTCTTACGACAACGTAGTTTACTGTACAGTATGCGGCGAAGAGCTTAGCAGAGAAACTGTTACTGGTGTCGCTCTCGGACATGACTACGTTGCAGTTGTTACTGCTCCCACATGCACCGAAGTAGGTTACACCACTTACTCTTGTAGCGTTTGCGCCGACACTTACGTTGCAGACGAA
>JAZRDI010000037.1:0-2452 GCA_045660185.1 Eubacteriales bacterium
GCACTGATTTTACCGTGTTTAAAGCTATTAATCCATAAAATTGTGGATGCCGTTTACCTTCCCTAAGGGAGGGAAGGGGGACCGCGTTAGCGGTGGATGAGTATGCGTTTGCCGAAAGGGAAACATCGCCGTTTTACGGCGATCCCGTCATTCCAAACACGCCGACAAATCAGAATTTGAAATACAATTAAGCATCCTAATGCAGCGGTCGGCGTTTGACCGCTGCTCGAACTGGCGCGGGAGCGCTATACGCGTGTCGAGGCGCCTCGCCAAATCATAGTTTGAAATTGTTATATAAAAAATTATTTATTTTGCGACCGTGCAATAGTAGCAAACCCGCCAAGCGTATTTGATATAATCCCCTTAGAGTAGACACTTGAAAAAACAAAAAGTTTTCAAGAGTACACTAAGGGGGTTATTTTTATGCCAAGGAGAAGTAATAAGAATAAAAAGTATAGCGAGGAGCTAAAGAAAGCAGCGGTAGAAGCATACCAACGAGGCGAAGGAAGTTTACGAGTAATTTGTAAACAATTTGGAATTTTAGATAAAGAGACGCTCAGAGAATGGATTATGTGGTATAATGGTCATAAAGAAAGTAAGAGGCATAATAGTGCGAAAGGAGAAATCTATATGACCAAGGGAAGAAAGACAACGCAACAAGAACGAGCAGAGATCGTAGCATTCTGCATAGAGCACAATAAAGATTACGGCTTGACCGTAGAGACATATGGGGTATCCTACCAGCAAATATATGCGTGGGTACGCAAGTATGAAGAAGGCGGAGTGGACAAGCTCAAGGATAACCGAGGAAGAACAAAACCGGTTGATGAAATGAGCGAGATCGAGAAACTCAAAGCAGAAATGAAGATACTCGAAGCAAAGAACAGACAGCTTGAAATAGAGAACGAATTTATAAAAAAATTGCAGGAGATAATGGGAGGTGGTCGCTGAGCGGAGTACGCCAAGAACACGTATACATAACGGTCGAATATCTTAACACGCATAAGGGATATTCGATAAAGGAAATATGTAAAGCAATAGATCTTAGCAGAGCATCGTATTACAAGTGGAGAAGCAGAAAGCAAAGCAAAAGCGAGCTTTTAAACATACAGATTACGGAATATGTAAGGAATTACTACGAAGAAAGCAACGGGGTTCTTGGATACAGGCAAATGTGTATCAATATTAACCGAGAGAAGATAGACGAGCTTCCTCACAAGGTTAACGTTAAAAGAGTACGTCGCATCATGCGTATTCTTGGACTCAGATCCGTCATTCGCAGAAAGCGTCCAGAATACGTTAGATCTACACCGGAGGTCACTGCCGAAAACGAATTAAAAAGAGAGTTTAAAACTAATGCTCCGTTTGAAAAGTGGCTTACCGATGTTACTGAATTCAAATATTACGTCGGTAACGAGGTTAAGAAGCTTTATCTTTCTGCGATACTTGATCTGTATGATAGGCGTATTATTGCATACAAGATAGGAGATAGCAACAACAATGCACTTGTATTCGAAACCTTTGACGAAGCTGTAAGACTTTATCCCGAAGCAAAACCACTTTTCCATAGTGACAGAGGCTTTCAGTATACTAACAAGACCTTTCACCAAAAGTTGATCGATGCAGGTATGACCCAAAGTATGTCTCGTGTCGGCAGATGTCTTGATAATGCTCCGATGGAAGGATGGTGGGGGATCTTGAAGTCCGAGATGTACTATCTTAGGAAGTTCACAAGCCGGCAAGAACTTGTTTCTGCTATTGAGGATTACATACTCTTTTACAATACTCGCCGTTACCAGAAGCGTCTTAACTGTATGACTCCGTGTGAGTTTTTTGAATCCACCGTCGCTTGACGAAAAATCTCCCCCTGCTGCGCAGCAGGGGGAGATAAAAGATATTTTCATTTGTAAATCTTTTTGTTTTTTAGGCTGTCTACTTGACAGGGGGCACATTAGTCCCCAAAAAGGAATCACCGCCAAGCGGGTTTTGTTATTCAGAAAAAACGTTATTTCAACTCAAACTTAAATGCGCAATCCTTATCCGCATTATCAGCCACAAAATCAACATACCAAACCGTAAAGGGCTTACCCATGTGGTCTTTTTCGGTTCCACTGTAGACTTTAGCGACGGCGGTACCCTCAACCATATTCAAGGTCATAGAAGCCTTTGCGTTTCCGATAACGATACCGTCAGCTGTCACCTTCGGCTCAATGCGGGAAATAAAGCGCTCGATAAGCTCGTTGGGAGCCTTTGCAAGACGGAAGCTGTCGGCAACGGTGATAACACCGCCCGCGCGGTCGAAGCGAATTTCACGAATAATGGAATTATCTCCCTCCATACCGTAAGCGGGAGCAATATCCATTTTAACACCGCTTTCATCCATCCGGAAATCCGCAGCCGCAAACTGCTTTCCGCATTTCTGAGTGATACCGTCGATCATAGGAACGCAATG
>JAZRDI010000038.1:0-5754 GCA_045660185.1 Eubacteriales bacterium
CAATCGAATCATCCTTTTCAACTTTCATATAAATAACTTCGGGATGTATTCCGGCGTAGCTTCTCTTGTTCTGAAGATGCTCAACGAAGCTCTTTATACCACCCTCATAACAGAGAACTACTTCCGGTTCTCCGTAACGCAGAGAAATATCCTCTGCCGTAATTTCAGCCGCACCCTCGTCAGTATCGGCAACAGCTGTTGTTTGGGGCGCAGTTTCAATATTTTCATCTTTGATTTCTTCAATATCAGCTCCGCCGCGCTCGTCACGGAGAACTATTTTTACACCCGCATTGAGGAATGCCTGCTCACGGAGTCGCTTTTCTACGGTCTTATAGTCAAGAACAGTTTCTTCGAATATTGTCGGGTCAGGCTTAAAGCGAACATACAAGCCGTGTTCACCGTTTGAGTCGCCCTCACATTTAAACGCTCTGGCAACCTTTCCGCGTTCAAAACGCTCGCTGTATCTCTTTCCTTCGTTGCAGTTTTCGACTTCAACCCACTCGGAAAGAGCGTTAACGACAGAAGCACCGACACCGTGAAGACCGCCGGCAATCTTATATCCCTCGCCGCCGAATTTACCGCCTGCATGAAGCACGGTAAATACAACTTCAAGCGTTGGTATGCCCTTTTTCGGATGCATACCTCCGGGGACACCGCGTCCGTTATCGCGTACAGAAACGCTGTTATCCTTATGAAGCGTTACGGTAATCTGTTCGCAGTATCCGGCGAGAGCTTCGTCAATCGAGTTGTCGACGATTTCATACACCAGGTGGTGCAAACCGCGAATCGAAGTTGAGCCAATATACATTCCGGGACGTTTTCTTACCGCTTCAAGTCCCTCGAGCACTTGTATTTGGCTGTCGTCGTAGCTGTTTTTTATTTGTTCAGACATTTTTACCTCTTTATTTTTACCCGTTAGGGTTTATAGTTTTATTCTTTGATACCTGCGCTGATTCTTCCGAGCAGCGCGGCTGTTGATATTTGCGAAACGTAAACTTTATCGGTTTGTTTATCATCTGATGTTACGATAAACGATTTCGGGATTTCTTCTTTTATATTTATCATACGGTCATCTTTTTCGGCTTTGCGAAGATATTCGCGTGTTGCTGTGGCGATTGTTGCCGTATCCATATCGAAAATGCCTATTATATCGCGTGTGCGTATTATTCGGTTATTTCCTGCGTGTACGTACATTTTTTGTTCCTTGTTTTAATGTTTATTTAAGATAAGCGTTTGTTTTCGACACAAAGAGTAACTTTCTGCGGACGTATTTTGAAAGGGTTATAACTCTCCCTTTTGCATTAACGAGTCGTTGGGAAACCGAACGAGCACGGAGGAGTGCGAGTGAGGAGGGTTCCCAACTTACTCTGTGGCTTTCGGAGCGCAGTCAAGCGTCCTGTGAAGCGATAGCGTATAATAAAGTTTTTTGCCAGGCTTTTTTTCAAAAAAGCCGCGTAACTCCTATACACAAGCAATGCTTTCTTTTCGAAAATCCGCTTAACTCCTATACCCTATATCCCCCATCCTCAACACAAATAAACCGCGCATCTGACTCAACTGGAGGTGTGGTACAAGCAGTCATAATAACCTGACGTTCGCCGAGCTTTGAGAGTAGAAATTTTTGACGTCTGGGGTCAAGCTCAGATAATACATCATCGAAAAGGAATACAGGATATTCTCCGGAATATTCTTTTGAAATTTCACCCTCGCCAAGCTTCATTGCAAGAGCGAGAGAACGCTGTTGACCTTGTGAAGCGAACTGCCGTGCCTCTTTTGAATCAAGGAAAATCTCGATATCATCTTTGTGTGAGCCATAAAGGGTTATACCTGCGGCAATTTCGCGTGGGGTGTTTGATTTGAGTAAACGAAAATACTGTTCGTATGCCTCTGATTCGGAGAGCTTTTCGGGGATTTTTAAACTGTTTTTGTAAATAAGCTCCGGTATTTCGTTTAAGTTATCACCGCTGCTTTTTGACAGCTCCAAGAAGAATATTTTCACAAATTCCGACAGCTTTTCAATATATTCGAGTCTTATTTTATAAATAAGCGCAGATTCGCGAGCCAATTGGTCGGAATAAATTTCGAGTAAGCTTTCGTCACCGATTCCGTCGGATATTTGCTTTAGCAGAGCATTTCGCTGTGTCAGAATCTTGTTGAAGCGTTGAAGCGACTTTAAATAAACCGGCTTCAGTTGACATATCGCAATATCAAGAAACGAACGCCTTTCCGCAGGTCCGGACTTTACTATCGAAAGATGCTCCGGACAGAACAAAACTGCTCTGAAAACACCGATAAGCTCCGATATTTTAGGAAGCGGAACACCGTTCTTCTTGCATTCGCGGCGTTTTGCACTTTCGGCACTGTACGCCTTGAAATAAAGCTCCTGTTCGCGCTCCTTATCTTCCATTATAAGTGATGCTTCGAAGAAATTTTCTCCGAATTTCACCATATCTCGCTCTTTTGGCGTACGAAAGCTTTTTCCAGACGCCATGAGATAAATTCCCTCGAGTGCATTCGTCTTTCCCTCGGCATTGTTTCCGATAAGTACGTTTACACCCGGCGAAAACTCAATTTCAGCTTTGCTTATATTGCGAAAATTACAGTAACTTACTTTTTTTGCAATCATTTGAGCTTACAAGGCAGGACGAGGAATATAAATTTGTCGTTTTCGTCTGCTTCAAGCGGCTCTATTATCATACTTATATTAGGAGAGGAAAGCGAAAGATGCAGCTTTTCGCACATTGCCGCTTTAAGCGCATCGGTCAGATAACGGCAGTTAAAGCCTATTTCAATTTCTCCGCCCTCGTGTGATGTAACAATCTCATCGCGAACCTTTCCGTTTACCGAAACCGAGGTTATCTCAAGACGGTTGTTATAAAAATGACAGCGCGCAAGTGATTTGTTCTTTCCTGCGGCATCGTCGGTAACGAGCGAAGCACGGTTGAGTGCACCTTCCAAAACTTCAGCATCTATATCAACGAAAATAGTGCTGTTCTTCGGGATGATTCTTTCATAATCAATATAATCACCCTCAATAAGTCGAGAGAAGAAGACAGTATCACGCTTTTCAAAGCGGAAAATAACCTGTTTTCTCGAAATATTAATGCTTACATCTTCATCCGGCTCGTTAAGAAGCTTTACAACCTCTGTGAGAGTTCTTCCGGGAATAATAAACGCTGTATCAAGCTCGGCTTCGGAGGTGTTTTCCATCTCGCATACCTTTTCTCTTATTGCAAGACGGAAGCTGTCGCAGCCGACTGTTGTTATACGGTTTCCTTTTATTTTAAAGTAAGCACCGTTAAATGTCGGACGTGCATCATTCTGTGCCACAGCAAACAGAGTCTGATTTATCATATTTTTCATATCGCCCTGCTTTATAATGAAGCCTTTTCTGTTTGAAATATCCGGAATGGTCGGATATTCCTTCGGGTCAATAGCGTTAAGCTCAAATTCTGAATTTCCGCACGATAACTTTGCTCTGTAATATTCGTTCACTTCAAGCTCAATCATTCCTGCAGGCATAAGCTTTATAATCGAGTTAAGGCTCTGTGCATTTATGATACAAGAACCGGCTTCGACAATTTCAGCGTCAATTTCGATTCTCATTCCCTTTTCAAGGTCATATGAGGTAAGAATAACTTTGTTTTCGTCGCAGGTGATGAGGATACCTTCAACGGCAGATATTGTATTTTTTGTTGATACGCAGTAAATTGCATTGCTGACTGCATCCTGGATTATAGGACGGCTGAATCTTATTTTCATTATAAGTTCCTCCTTAAAATATTTTAAATAAATATATTCTTTTTTATTTTAGTAGTAGTAGTAGGGACTGTTAAAACTGTTTAAAGCCGGAAAAGCGAGATGTTAAGAGGAAATTTTCCTTTTGTATTCATGTTGACTCACCGGTAATAAAATTTACGTTTTAAAGTCCTTGTTTTTTTTCTACATCATCTGTGGACAAATGTGGAAAAAATCCTGTTTAAATGTAAATAAGTCTGTTGAAGAATTTGAAGCCTTTATTTGTCGTTTTCTGACGTGTGGAAAAGGTAACTGTAGAAAACTCTCTAAAAAAGACGTATTATGTAATATTTAAACACACTGTTAAAAAACATTTCAACAAACAATAATATTGTATTTAAAAGGAAAAAGTAAATATAATTTCGAATTTATAACATACTTTTCCACACCGTGTTGAAAAGTGTAAATTAACCTCTAATTTCTTTTAAAAGCTCGTTTACATCGCTGTCAACCTGCGTATTGGCGCCAAGCTGCTTTTCGATAACCTTAAGCGAGGACATTACCGTCGCGTGGTCACGCTTGAGCATTTTTCCAATTTGCGGTAAGGAGAGATTCGTCAGCTTTCTTATAAGATAAATTGAAATATGACGCGCATTTGCAATTTCACGTGTACGCTTTGTTCCTCGTATATCTTCGACCGGTATTCCGTATTTTTTTGATACGGTTTCAATTATGCGGTCAATTGTGGCTTCCGGCGTTTCGGTTACCGTAATAAGGTCAGCTATCGAATTTTTCGCCAACTCAACGGTTATCGGTGCGCCGGTTAAGATGCTCAAAGCACCGAGCTTCTTTATTGCGCCCTCAATCTGACGTATATTGCTCTTTAAGTTTTCGGCAAGGTAATTAACAACTTCAATATCAAGGCTGATATTAATAGCCGCCGCTTTTTTCTGAATTATAGCCGCACGAAGGTCTGCATCCGGCGGCTGAATGTCGGCGTGGATACCCCATTCAAATCTTGTTTTAAGTCTGTCCTCAAGGGTTTTTATATCCTTTGCCGGACGGTCGGATGTTAAAATTATCTGCTTGTGGTCTTCGTAAAGAGCGTTGAATGTATGGAAAAATTCTTCCTGGGTGGAGGTTCTTCCGGCGATAAACTGTATGTCGTCGATGAGAAGTACATCTGCGGTTCTGTATTTTTCGCGGAAAAGCTCCGGAGTCTTTTTTGAAAGACTGTCGATAAGCTCACTCGTGAACTGCTCGCCTTTAACGTAAACTATTTTAAGCTCTGGGCGAGTAAGTTTTATTTGATTGATAATAGCGTAAAGAAGATGAGTTTTTCCGAGTCCGCTCGGACCGTAGATGAAAAGCGGATTGTATTCGGAGGTCATTTCTTCTCTGTTGTTAAGGCAGGCAGGCTCGTTTGCAACTGCAACCGATGCCGCGTGTGCAAATTTATTTGACTGACCGACGATGAAATTATCGAAGGTATATTCGCTGTGAGAGCCTACGGTGATTCTCCTTGGAGCGGCGGTTGGGTCCTGGCTGTCGGATTCTTCGATTATTCTCGGCGAAACCTTGTCGGCAAGATTTACCGGCTCGCTCGGGTTTTCGCTGTCGCGCACGTACATTGAATATTCGATAGGGTCGATGTTTTTATCGACGATTATGATTTCAACGGGAAAACCTACAACCTTTTCGAGAGCTTCGGAAATAGAGCTGCAATATTTGTTTCGCAGAATTTTATATTTATAGGGCATATCACAGACGATAACAGCCTGAGTATCGGTGAGGTCAAACAGTTTTAAAGACGTAAACCAGAGGTCAGCAACGGTTTGTCCGTATTTTTCGTTTAGTTCACCGAGCGCAAGAGTCCAGATGTCACTGAATGATTGCATTTTTTTGTCCTTTCCAAAATTTTAATTTTCAGCATAAATTTATATTATTTATATTTAAAACAGTAATTATTATAATATTTAATATATATAATAAATATATTATACCACAAAAAGATTA